>JAOPWV010000207.1 GCA_025965475.1 Frankiales bacterium
CGGGTCAGGTCGCGGGCGTCGGGCACGACGACGACCGCGCCGCGGCCGGCCGCCACGCAGGTACGGACAGCGAGCGCGACCTCCGCCGGCCAGCCGGGGCCGGGCAGCGCCGACCAGACCGCGCGCGGGGCCCGTCCGTCGTACAGCGCCTGCAGGTAGGCCGGCCCGGTCGCGTACTGCTCCCAGAGCCCCGGCTCCGGCCGTGACGGCGGTACGGCGGGGTCGCCAGCGGTCTCGCCCTCGACCCGCGCATGCCGCGGCGGGATGGCCAGGCGCAGCACGTCGTACAGCGTGCCGGCGGAGCGGTCGGCGACCGCCCGGGCCAGCACGGCGATCTCCGGGCTCAGGACCGGCTCGGGGCTGACCAGCGTCGCGAGCTGGGCGAGCCGGCCCTCGTGCTCGCTGGACTCCACCCGGGACAGCACGATGCCGTCGACCTGACGGCCGGCGAACCGGACCCGCACCCGGCAGCCGGGCTGCGCACCGTCGGCCACGGTGACGGGGACCGCGTAGTCGAAGGGGCGGTCGAGGTGCACGAGCCCGGTGTCGACGGCGACGCGGGCGACCGGCAGCACGTCGGTGATCTCGGACGGCGGCTTCGCGGACCGGGCACCGCGCCGCTTGCGCCCCAGCTCCAGCTGCTCCGTCACGCCTGCGAGGCTAGGCGAGCCCGCCGACAGCAGGCCCCGCGTCCGCCACACCCACCGCTTGTGTGTCAGGCGGCGGCGTGCGTCCGGGCAGCTGTGGGTCAGAAGCCACCATCAGCCGGACGCAACGGCACAGCCCGGTGCGCCACGACCGTTACGTCCGGGCAGCTGTGGGTCAGAAGCCACCATCAGCCGGACGCAACGCAGGCGGGCAGGCGGGGGCAGGCGGGCAGGCGGGCCAGGCGGGCAGGCGGCGCGAACGGCCCGGCCCCGCCGCCCGGGTGGGGCGACGGGGCCGTCGTACGGCGGTGCGGGTCCAGGCGGGTCCAGGCGGGACCAGGCGGGACTAGGCGCCCGCGGCCTTCTTCAGCAGCTCGGCGCGCTCGGTCGTCTCCCACGTGAAGTCCGGCAGCTCACGGCCGAAGTGACCGTACGCGGCGGTCTGCGCGTAGATCGGCCGCAGCAGGTTGAGGTCGCGGATGATCGCGGCCGGGCGGAGGTCGAAGACCTCGGTGACGGCGTCCTGCAGCTTGGCGTCGTCCACGACGCCGGTCCCGAAGGTGTCGACGAACAGCCCGACCGGCTCGGCCTTGCCGATCGCGTACGCGACCTGGACCTCGCAGCGGGTCGCCAGGCCGGCGGCGACGACGTTCTTGGCCACCCAGCGCATGGCGTACGCCGCGGAACGGTCGACCTTGGACGGGTCCTTGCCGGAGAAGGCGCCGCCGCCATGGCGGGCGTAGCCGCCGTACGTGTCGACGATGATCTTGCGGCCGGTGAGGCCGGCGTCGCCCATCGGGCCGCCGATCTCGAAGCGGCCGGTCGGGTTGACGAGCAGGCGGTAGCCGTCGGTGTCCAGGCCGAGCTGCGCGAGCTCGGGGGCGATCACCTGCTCCTCGATGTCCGGCTTGAGCAGCGTCTCGATGTCGATGTCGGCCGCGTGCTGCGAGGAGACGACGACCGTGTCGAGGCGGACGGGGCGGCCGTCCTGGTACTCGATGGTGACCTGGGTCTTGCCATCAGGGCGCAGGTACGGCACGGAGCCGTCCTTGCGGACCGCGGAGAGGCGGCGGGCGAGCCGGTGGGCCAGCGCGATCGGCAGCGGCATCAGCTCAGGGGTCTCGTCGCACGCGAAGCCGAACATCAGGCCCTGGTCGCCGGCGCCCTGCTGGTCGAGCTCGTCGCGGTCGCCCTCGACGCGCGACTCGTACGCCGTGTCGACGCCCTGCGCGATGTCGGGCGACTGCGAGCCGATGGACACGCTGACGCCACAGGAGGCGCCGTCGAAGCCCTTCTTCGACGAGTCGTAGCCGATGTCGAGGATCTTCTCGCGCACGATCGTCGGGATGTCCGCGTACGCCTCGGTCGTGACCTCACCGGCGACGTGCACCTGGCCGGTCGTGATGAGGGTCTCGACAGCGACCCGGCTCTTGGGGTCCTGGGTCAGCAGCGCGTCCAGGATGGAGTCGCTGATCGCGTCAGCGATCTTGTCGGGGTGGCCCTCGGTGACCGACTCGGACGTGAACAGGCGGCGCGACACGGGCGCTCCTTCGCAAAGGTTGGGGATCGGGCAGGACTCTAGTCGCCCGCACCTACAGAGCCACAGTCCACCTGGTAGGCCTGGCGGACCCGGTCGTCGTTCATCGACGGGGCCGTGACGGTCGCGTCGGACTGCAGGACGAGCGTGCCGCCGGAGATGCGGAAGACGCGGGTGCGGACGCGGTACGTCGAGCCGTCCTCGGACTCCGCCGAGCGCACGGCGAGCCGGCCGTCACCGGTGCAGGAGAACCCGTCGCCGTGCGTGACCGACCCGCCGATGCCGAACCGGATCGGGGCACCGTCGGACGTGAGCTCGCGCAGGGTCTTGCCGTCGTACCGGTAGGCCTGGACGAAGGTCGTCGACGCGCCGCGGGCCGTCTCGACGAACACCTCGGCGCGACCGTCGCCGTCGAGGTCGGTGAGCCCGCTGATCTTCGGCGGCACCTGCGCGTCGACGATCGGGGCGGTGGCCCGGCCTCCCCCGGACAGCGCGACGGTGAGCGTCGACGCCGTCACGGTCACGGTGTCCTTGACCCCGTCCCCGTCGACATCGTCCGGCGCCGCCACCTTTCGAACGCGGGTCGGCGCCGCTGACGGGGGCGGGGCTGCCGACGAGGGAACTGCCGCCGGGGATTCCGTGGCCGGGGTCGGCGAGGGTGCGGGCGACGCGGTGGTCGCCGTGCTCTTCGGAGCGGAGCCGCCGCAGGCCACGGCCAGCAGCAGCGGCGGGAGCACGAGGGCCCGGCGGAGGGAGGGCGTCACGTCGGCACCCTGACCCGCGGGCCGTCAGTTCGCGGAGAGGCGCGCCGCGACGAGGTCCCAGACCGCGTCCGCCAGCGCGTCCTTGCTGCCCAGTGGTACGTCGGTGGAGGAGCCGTCGGCGCCCAGGACGGTGGCCGCGTTCTGCTCGCCCTCGAACCCGGTCGGGTGGCCGGCCTCGCCGACCTCGTTGACGACGAGCAGGTCACAGCCCTTGCGGGCCAACTTCACCCGGCCGTGGTCGAGGACCGAGCCGGCCGCGTCGCCCGTCTCGGCGGCGAACCCGACGAGCACCTGGCCGGCGGTCCGGGTGGTCCCCAGTTCGGCGAGCACGTCCGGGTTCTGGACGAACTCGACCTGGAACGTCGCGGTCTTCTTGCGCTTCACGGTCTGCCGCTCCACCGGCCGGTAGTCGGCCACCGCGGCCGCCATGACGACGGCGTCCGCGCCGAGCGCCCCAGCGAGAACGGCGTCTCGCAGTTCGAGCGCACTTGTCACGCGGACCACCTTCACCCCCGCCGGGTCGGGCAGCGCGGTGTTGGCGGCGACCAGAAGCACCTCGGCGCCGCGGGCGGCGGCCGTGCGGGCCAAGGCGTAGCCCTGCTTGCCGCTGGACCGGTTGCCGATGAACCGGACCGGGTCGAGGTACTCACGGGTCCCGCCGGCGGAGACGACCACCCGGTGCCCGGCCAGATCGGGGCTCACGGCGGCGCCGCGGGCCAGGATCCGCCGGCAGACGGCGGCGATCTCGGCCGGCTCGGGGAACCGGCCCTTGCCGGTGTCGGCGCCGGTCAGCCGGCCGACGGCCGGCTCGATGACGATCGCGCCGCGTGAGCGCAGGAGGTCGACGTTCGCCTGGGTGGCGGCGTGCTCCCACATCTCGGTGTGCATCGCGGGGGCGAACACCACGGGGCACCGCGCGGTGAGCAGGGTGTTGGTGAGCAGGTCCTCGGCCAGGCCGTGGGCCGCCTTGGCGAGCAGGTCGGCCGTGGCCGGCGCGACGATCACGAGGTCGGCGGACTGACCGATCCGGACATGCGGGACCTCGTGGACGCCGTCCCAGACGCTGGTGGACACCCGCCGGCCGGACAGGGCGGCCCAGGTGGGGGCGCCGACGAAGGCCAGCGCGCTCTCGGTGGGAACGACGGTCACGTCGTGGCCCGACTCGGTCAGCTGCCGGAGCAGCTCCACGGCCTTGTACGCCGCAATGCCTCCGGACACACCGAGGACGACCTGCGGCCGGGCCATGGTGGAGGGCCTAGACGGCCGGGTCGGGGACCTGCTCGTGCGTGAGCAGCCCGGCGTTGATCTCGCGCAGCGCGATCGACAGCGGCTTCTCCTGCACGCCGGTCTCGACCAGCGGGCCGACGTACTCGAGCAGGCCCTCGCCGAGCTGCGAGTAGTAGGCGTTGATCTGACGCGCACGCTTGGCGGCGTAGATCACCAGGCTGTACTTGGAGTCGGTGGCAGCCAGCAGCTCGTCAATCGGGGGGTTGGTGATGCCGATCGGGTTCGCGACGGTGCCGGACACGGTTCTCCTCAGTCTGCGGATATCTCCATCGACTTTACCAGCCGGGCCGCTGCGGCCTCGACGTCGTCGTTGACGATCACGTCGTCGAACTCGCCCTCAGCGGCCAGCTCGATGCGCGCGACGTCCAGCCGCCGCCGGATCACCTCGGGGTCCTCGGTCCCGCGCCCGGTCAGCCTTCGGGCCAGCTCCTCGAACGACGGGGGTGCGAGGAAGACCAGCCGCGCCTCGGGCATCGCCGCCCGCACCTGGCGGGCCCCGTGCAGCTCGAGCTCCAGGAGCGCGGGTACGCCGGCGGCCGCCCGGGCCTCCACCGCCGCCCGCGGAGTGCCGTACGAGTTGCCGGCGTACGACGCGTGCTCGAGCAGTTCGCCTGCGGCGACCATGCGGCCGAACTCGGCCTGGTCGACGAAGTGGTACTCGACGCCGTCGGTCTCCCCCGGGCGTGGCCTGCGCGTGGTGACGCTGACCGAGAGCCAGATGTGCGGGTGCTGGCGGCGTACGACGGAGATGACGCTGCCCTTGCCGACTCCGGACGGGCCGGAGAGGACGGTCAGCCGTGCCGGAACGGTCACTCGGAGAAGAACTCCCGCTGCAGCGCCTCGCGCTGCTTCGCGCCGAGACCGCGGACCCGGCGGGACGGCGAGATGCCCAGCTTCTCCATGATCCGCTGGGCGCGCACCTTGCCGACGCCCGGGAGCGACTCGAGGACGGCGACGACCTTCATCTTGCCGATGGCCTCCTCGGTCTCGCCGGAGGCGAGCACGTCGTCGAGGCTGGCACCGCCGGACTTCAGCCGGACCTTGAGGTCGGCACGGGCCCGTCGCGCGGCAGCAGCCTTCTCCAGCGCGGCCGTCCGCTGCTCGGGGGTCAAGGGCGGCAGAGCCACGCCGGGGTCACCTCGGGATGTGTCGGAGTCTGGGTCTCACCTCGGTAGGTGAGCGGGCGCGAACCTAGCGACTCCGGGAGCCAAACGGCAACGTCGGGGGGTAGCTGCACCCTCACAGGTGCCGGTCGGAGGGTTCCGCCGGAGGGTTCAGGAACCAGGCCGATGCGCCGACGTGTAGGAACGAACGGGACAGAGCCGCGGCAAGCGCCGACGGCCGACCTACGAGCGCGGGGGGCGTGCCGTGACGCTGGACGCTGCGCGTCCCAGGCTGCCGGCATCGATCTACGCGCGGGTCGCCGGCACTGCGTTCCTGCTGCTGCTGGTGTGGCTCTGCCTGCCGGATCGGTCGGAGTCCGCCCGGCACCTTGTGAGCGACATCTCCTTCGTCCTGGCCCCCGCAGTAGCCGCCTGGCGGTGTCTCCGGGCCGCCCGGCGGGGCGGCGAAGGGGCCCGGACCTGGTGGCTGCTGGGGATCGGGATCAGCGCCTGGACCCTCGGCAGCGTGGCCTGGGCGGTCCAGGAGCTGGCGCTCGGCCGGCTGTCGCCCTTCCCGTCCGTCGCGGACGTCGGCTACCTGGCGCTCCCCGTGTTCGCACTCGCCGGCCTCTTCGCCCTGCCGGGTCTGCCGCGCAAGGCGGCGTCGGCGGCCCGGCTGTTGCTCGACGCGGTGGCAACGGCCGCTGCGCTGCTGATCCTGGCCTGGCTGGGACCGCTCGGTGATGCCGTCGGTTCGGCGTACACCGGCACGAGCCACCTCGTCGCGATCGCCTTCCCGGCCCTGGACGTGCTCGTCACCGCCGCGGTCGTCGTCGTCGTCGACCGCCTGCGCGGCGGGTTGCGCCAGCCGGCGGCCCTGGCCGCGGTCGGGATGGGCCTGGCCGCCTCCTGCGACATCGCCTACGCCATCCTGAGCGCGCGGACCGGCGACAGCGTCGGCGGGCCGCTCGACGCGGCCTGGGCCGGGTCGTTCCTGCTCATCGGCCTGGCGGCGGGCCTGCCGGCCGCGGCGCCCATCCGTCCCCGGAACACGCGCTTTCACGTGCTGCCCAGCGCGCCGGCGGCCCTGGCCGTCACCGCGCTGCTCCTGTCCGGCCGGCTCGTGTCCGGCCTCGAGCCGGTGCTGGCGGCGACTGCGGTGGTGCTCGTGGCGGCGCTGGCCGCACGGCAGCAGCTGCTGGTCACGGACAACCGTGCCCTGCACCGCTCCCTGGAGGACCGCGTTGCGAGCCGCACGTCGGAGCTCCGGCAGGCCCGGGAGGTCTACCGCCGGCGGGCCTACACCGACCCCCTCACCAGGTTGGCCAATCGGGACGCGTTCAGCGAGGCCCTCGCCGCAGCCGCGAGGGACGACGCCGGCGGGCATCTGGCCGTGGTACTCCTCGACCTCGACGGGTTCAAGCAGGTCAACGACGGCTTCGGCCACGCCGCCGGCGACCGGGTCCTCGTGGCCGTGGCCGAGCGCCTGCAGGGCTGCGTGCGCGGCGGGCCGGAGGCCGGCCAGTCGGTCGCGCGGCTCGGCGGGGACGAGTTCGGCTGCCTGCTGCGGGGCCTGCGCTCCCCCGAGGACGCCGACACGGTGGCGGCCCGGTTCGTCCAGGCCATGCGCGAGAGCGTCGTCGTGGACGGCCACGAGTTCTTCCTCGGCGCCAGCGTCGGAGTGGCCGTGGCCACCGCGCCCCTCGACCGGCCCTCCGGTGAGCTGCTGCGCGAAGCGGACACGGCGATGTACGTCGCGAAGGACGCCGGCGGCAACTGCCTGCGCACCTTCGACGCCCGGATGCACAGCACCGTGGTGGAGCGGATCGCCCTGGAGGCCGACCTGCACCGGGCACTGGCGGATCAGGAGATCCGGGTCTTCTACCAGCCCATCTACGGCCTCGGCCTGCACCGCGTCACGGGCGTCGAGGCGCTGGCCCGCTGGCGCCACCCGGTCCGCGGGAACGTCTCCCCCGAGGTCTTCATCCCGGTCGCGGAGCGGACCGGGATGATCGTCGAACTCGAGCGGCAGGTGCTGGACCAGGTCTGCGCGCAGATGGCCGCGTGGCGCCACCTCGTGCCGGACCTGAAGGTCGGCGTGAACTTCTCCGCCCGGCACCTGCGCGAGCCCGACGTCGTCTCGTCGGTGCTGTCCTGCCTGGTCCGGCACGCGGTGCCGCCGGCCGCCCTGGTCGCCGAGGTGACCGAGAGCCTGTTTTTCGGCGACGAGGCCCTGGTCGGCTCGGTACTCCGGGAGCTCGACGACGCGGGGATCGTGCTCGCCCTCGACGACTTCGGCACCGGCTTCTCGTCCCTGTCGAGGCTGTCCGCGCACCCGTTCCGGATCCTGAAGGTGGACCGGTCGTTCCTGGCCGACATCAGCGTGGGCGGCCCGCCACCGGCCATCCTGCTCGCGACCCTGGCCATGGCCAGGGGGCTCGGGCTCGACGTCGTCGCCGAGGGCGTCGAGACCCAGGCCCAGCTGGACTTCCTCATCGAGCAGGGCTGCCCGTTCGCACAGGGCTACCTGCTGCGGCGTCCCGGCCCTGCTGACGAGATCGAGGGCGACTTCGCTGCGATCACCGGCTGGGCGGCCCGCCCGCGTCGTACGCCCGCGGCGGTCCTGCCGAACTAGCCGTCGGCCCGCTCAGGCCAGTGAGGCGGCGATCCGGGCCGCGGCCGCGGCCGGGTCCGCGGCGCCGGTGATCGGCCGCCCGATCACGAGCAGGTCGGCGCCGTCGCGCAGGGCCTGTCCGGGCGTGGCGACGCGCGCCTGGTCCTGCGTGTCGCTGCCGGCGGGGCGGACCCCGGGGGTGATCAGCACGACGTCCGGGCCCACCTCGGCGCGCACCGCGGCGACCTCGTGGGGCGAGCAGACGATGGCGCCGGCACCCGCAGCCACGGACAGTGCCGCCAGCCGGCGTACCGCGTCCCGGGACGGGCCGACGAGCCCGATGGCGGCCAGTGCCGCCTCGTCGAGACTGGTCAGGACGGTCACCGCGGTGATGCAGACCTCCGGCGCCGCCTCGACGGCGGCCCGCACCATGTCGGCGCCTCCCGAGGCGTGCACGGTGAGGTACGTCGGCTTGAGCCCGGCCACCGCGCGGGCGGCACCCGCGACGGTGTTCGGGATGTCGTGCAGCTTCAGGTCGAGGAACAGCCCCAGGCCGTCGGCGCCGCGGACCGCCTCCACGACCGACGGCCCGGTGCGGCAGAACAGCTCCAGCCCCACCTTGAGGACCGAGACGTGCGGCGCGACGGCGCGCGCCCAGCCGGCGGCCGTGTCGGCATCGGGCGCGTCCAGCGCGACGACGATGGGTGCCTGCCCGTGGGTCACGCGCGCTCCTCCTCGAAGCCGACCGGCGTGCGGACGACCGGGAGCTCGTCGCCGACGGGGTCGGGCTCCTCGGGCACGTACGCCACCGGCGGACGGTGGGCCAGTCCGACGGCGTCGGAGAGCCGGTCGATCCCACGCTCGGCGAGCGCGTGGGCCAGTTCGTACAGCACCCGCATCGGGGCCGTCGGGTCGCCGAACACCGTGGTGCCGACGCTGACGGCACTGGCGCCGGCCAGGACGAACTCCAGCGCGTCCAGCCCGGTCCGGATGCCGCCCATCCCGAGGACGGGTACGTCGGGCAGCGCCTGGTGCACCTGCCACACGCAGCGGACCGCGACGGGCCGGATCGCCGGCCCCGACAGGCCACCGGTGATCCCGGCCAGCGCCGGGCGCATCGTCGTCGTGTCGATGGTCATGCCCAGGAGCGTGTTGATGACCGACAGGCCGTCCGCGCCGGCGTCCACACAGGCGCGCGCGATGGCCACGATGTCGGTGACGTCGGGCGAGAGCTTGGCGAAGACGGGGATGCCGGGCGCCGTGTTGCGGCGTACCGCCTGCACGACGGCCGCGGCGGCGACCGGGTCGCAGGCGAAGACCTGACCCCGGTCCTCGACGTTCGGGCAGGAGATGTTGACCTCGACCATCGTCAGGCCAGGCCTGCCGCGCAGCTTCTGCGCCAGCTTCGTGTAGTCGTCGACGCTGCCGCCGGCGATCGACACGACCGCTCGTGCGCCCCGATCGGCCAGCCAGGACAGGTCCTTCTCGAGGAACGCGTCGATGCCCGGGCCCTGTAGGCCGATGGAATTCAGCATCCCGCTCGGGGTCTCCGCCATCCGCGGCGTCGGCCGGCCTGACCGCGGAGCCAGCATGATCGACTTCGTGACGACACCGCCGAGGTCGGTGACGTCGAAGAACTGGTCCAGCTCCTGACCGGCGGCGGCGCAGCCGGAAGCGGTGAAGACCGGGTTCGGGAAGGTCACCCCGGCGAGCTTTGTCGACAGATCCACATGCGGCAGCGGTGGTGCCACGTGCCGCCGTACGGTCATCTCGCTCATCAGTTGCCTCCCCCGGTCGAGGCGACCGGGACCGGTGCGCCGAGCACGTCGGACGGCACCGTGCCGACGTCGTCCCAGCGCACCCGGTCGCCCAGGAACACCGGACCCTCGACGCAGGAGCGCACCATCCGGCTCACCCCGTCGTCGCCGATCACCGGCAGGACGCAGGTCATACAGACCCCGATGCCGCAGGCCATCGACTCCTCGACGGCGACCTGGCAGGGAATCCCCCGCTCGGCCGCGATCGCGGACACCGACTTGAGCATGGCCATCGGGCCGCAGGCGTAGATCACCTCGGACCCGGTCCGGTCCAGCACCTCGGGCAGCACGTCGCTGACCCGGCCCCGCTCCCCCACGCTGCCGTCATCGGTCGTGACGGCGATGGTCGTGCCGATCCGCTTGGCGTCGAGCTGACCGAACAGCCGGTCCGCACTGCCCGCGCCGAGCACGAAGTCGACCCGGGAGCCGCGTTCGCGCAGCGCGCTCGCCAGCGGCAGCAACGGCGCCGCGCCGTAGCCGCCACCGACGAGCGTCGCGTTGACCCGCGACGTCGGCAGCCGGAACGGCTTGCCCAGCGGCCCGACCACGTCGAGCTTGTCCTGCGGCCGGCGCGACGCCAGCCACGCGGTGCCCTTGCCGTGCACGGCGAAGACGAACTCCACCGTGCCTCCGTAGACGCCCCGCTCCTTCACGTCGTAGATGGCGAAGGCCCGGCGCAGCAGCATGCTCGACTCGGGGCCGCCGACCTGGACCGCCACGAAGTGGCCGGGCCGCGTGAGTTCGGCGATGCCCGGCGCGACGACGGTCATGGCGTTGTAGGCACCGACCCGCCGGATCGACAGGACCTCGCCCTGCACCTGCACCGCCATCAGGCGCCACTTCCCTCGGACTGCGCGACGCGGGACAGGCGCAGCCGTTCGTGGTGCTCCTGCAGCGACCGGACCCCGATGTCGCCGCGGACCAGCGCCTCGATGCCCTGCACGCAGGCCGCCGCGCCCTGGATCGTGGTGATGCACGGGACGCCCTGCATGACCGCGGCCGTCCGGATCTCGTAGCCGTCGAGCCGGGGCCCCACGCCGAACGGCGTGTTGAAGACGAGGTCGACCTCGCCGCGCAGGATCATCGGCACGACGTCGTCGCCCTGCCCCTCGGAGTGCTTGCCGACCACGGTGGCCTGCACCCCGTTGCGGCGCAGCACGTCCGCGGTCCCCTCGGTGGCCAGGACCTCGAAGCCGAGGTCGGCCAGCCGCTTGACCGGGAAGAGCATCGCCCGCTTGTCGCGGTTGGCGACGCTCACGAAGACCCGGCCCTTGGTGGGCAGCGAGCCGTAGGCGGCCGACTGCGACTTGGCGAAGGCGGTCCCGAAGACCGCATCGATGCCCATGACCTCGCCCGTGGACTTCATCTCCGGGCCGAGCACCGTGTCGACACCGCGGAACCGCCCGAATGGCAGCACCGCCTCCTTCACCGCGATCGGCGCGTCGTACGGCAGGGTGCCGCCGTCGCCCTCGGCGGGCAGCAGGCCCTCCGCGCGCAGCTCCGCGACGGTGGCCCCGAGCATCACCCGGGCGGCCGCCTTGGCCAGCGGCACGGCGGTCGCCTTGCTGACGAACGGCACCGTCCGGCTCGCGCGCGGGTTGGCCTCGAGGACGTAGAGCACGTCGTCCTTGAGGGCGTACTGCACGTTGAGCAGGCCCCGCACGCCGACCCCGTGGGCGATCGCCTCGGTGCTGATGCGGATGCGCGCCAGGTCGGACTTGCCGAGTGTGATCGGCGGCAGGGCGCAGGCGGAGTCGCCGGAGTGGATGCCGGCCTCCTCGATGTGCTCCATGACGCCCGCGAGGTAGAGGTCGGTGCCGTCGTAGAGCGCGTCGACGTCGATCTCGATCGCGTCCTCGAGGAACCGGTCGACGAGGACCGGGTGCTCGGGGCTGATGGCGGTCGCCCGGTCGATGTAGCCGGTCAGCATGGCGTCGTCGTAGACGATCTCCATGCCCCGCCCACCGAGGACGTACGACGGCCGCACGAGCACCGGGTAGCCGACCGCGTCGGCGATCTCCTTGGCCTGGTCGTACGACGTGGCCATCCCGTGCTTGGGGGACGGCAGGCCGGCCTCGTCGAGGACCCGGCCGAACGCGCCGCGCTCCTCGGCGAGGTGGATCGCCTCGGGGGTGGTGCCGACGATGGGCACCCCCGCGTCCTTGAGCTCCTGCGCCAGTCGCAGCGGCGTCTGCCCGCCGAGCTGCACGATGACCCCGACGACCTCGCCGGAGGCCTGCTCGGCGGCGACGACCTCGAGCACGTCCTCGACGGTGAGCGGCTCGAAGTACAGCCGGTCGCTGGTGTCGTAGTCGGTGCTGACGGTCTCCGGGTTGCAGTTGACCATCACCGTCTCGAAGCCGGCGTCGGACAGGGCGTACGCCGCGTGCACGCAGGCATAGTCGAACTCGATGCCCTGGCCGATGCGGTTCGGACCGCTGCCCAGGATCAGCACCTTGCGCCGGTCGCTCGGGGCGACCTCGGTCTCCTCGTCGTACGACGAGTAGTGGTAGGGCGTCTTGGCCGCGAACTCCGCCGCGCAGGTGTCCACCGTCTTGTAGACCGGCCGGACCCTCAGCTCATGGCGGAGCCGGCGTACGTCGGCCTCGGCGAGGCCCCGGACCGCGGCGATCTGCAGATCGCTGCAGCCCATCCGCTTGGCGTGCCGCAGCAAGGTGGCGTCGAGCTCCGGCGCGGCCTCGAGCGTCGCCCGCAACTCGACCAGCGACAGCAGTTGGTCGATGAACCACGGGTCGATCCTGGTTGCCTCGAAGACCTGCTCGGGGGTGGCACCGAGCCGCAGCGCGCGCTCGACGGTGTGCAGCCGCCCGTCGTGCGGGATACGCGCGTCGTCGAGGGCCTGCTGCGCGGTGGCGCCCTCCGGGTCGGGCTCGGTCCAGAACCCCGACGGCGTCTGCTCCAGCGAGCGCATCGCCTTCTGCAGCGCCTCGACGAACGACCGGCCGATGGCCATCGCCTCGCCGACGCTCTTCATCGTCGTGGTCAGCTCGCGGTCCGCGCCAGGGAACTTCTCGAACGCGAAGCGTGGGATCTTCACCACGACGTAGTCGAGCGACGGCTCGAACGCCGACGGCGTCTCGCGGGTGATGTCGTTGGGGATCTCGTCGAGGGTGTAGCCGACGGCGAGCTTGGCCGCGATCTTCGCGATCGGGAAGCCGGTCGCCTTCGAGGCGAGCGCGCTGCTGCGCGAGACCCGCGGGTTCATCTCGATGACGATGATCCGGCCGTCGGCGGGGTTGACCGCGAACTGGATGTTGCAGCCGCCGGTGTCGACCCCGACGGCCCGGATCACGTCGATGGAGATGTCGCGCAGGCGCTGGTACTCCCGGTCGGTCAGCGTCATCGCCGGCGCGACCGTCACCGAGTCGCCGGTGTGCACGCCCATCGGGTCGAGGTTTTCGATCGAGCAGATGACGACGACGTTGTCGGCCTTGTCGCGCATCAGCTCGAGCTCGTACTCCTTCCAGCCGAGGATCGACTCCTCCAGGAGCACCTCGGTGGTCGGGCTGGCCAGCAGGCCGCCGCCGGCGATGCGGTGCAGCTGCTCCTCGTCGTGCGCGACCCCGCTGCCGCTGCCGCCCATCGTGAACGACGGGCGGACGACGACCGGGTAGCCGAGGTCCTCGACCGAAGCGAGGACCTCGTCCATCGTGTGACAGACCGCGCTGCGGGCGCTCTCGGCGCCGATGCGCGCGACGATCTCCTTGAACTGCAGGCGGTCCTCGCCGGCCCGGATGGCGTCGATGTCGGCGCCGATGAGCTCCACGCCGTACTGCTCGAGGACGCCCTGCTCGTGCAGCGCCATCGCGGTGTTCAGCGCGGTCTGCCCGCCGAGGGTGGCCAACAGCGCGTCGGGCCGCTCCTTGGCGATCACCTTCGTGACGTATTCCGGCGTGATCGGCTCGATGTAGGTGGCATCCGCGAACTCCGGATCCGTCATGATCGTCGCCGGGTTGGAGTTGATGAGGGTGACGCGCAGGCCCTCGGCCCGCAGCACCCGGCAGGCCTGCGTGCCGGAGTAGTCGAACTCCGCCGCCTGGCCGATGAGGATCGGCCCCGAGCCGATCACGAGAATGTGGTGCAGATCGTCTCTGCGTGGCACCGGTCAGGCCCCCATCAGGTCGGTGAACTGCCGGAACAGCCCGGTTGCGTCGTGTGGCCCCGGGGCGGCCTCGGGGTGGTACTGCACCGAGAAGGCTCTGGTGTCCAGACACGTCAGGCCCTCGACGACCTGGTCGTTGAGGTCGACGTGCGAGACGGCCACCGGCCCGTACGGCGTGTCGACGGGCGAGCCGTCGACGGGTGCGTCGACGGCGAACCCGTGGTTGTGGCTGGTCACGTGCACGCGGCCGGTCGCGAGTTCCTGGACCGGCTGGTTCACGCCGCGGTGGCCGTAGCGCAGCTTGTAGGTCCCCAGGCCCAGCGCGCGGCCGAGGATCTGGTTGCCGAAGCAGATCCCGAACACCGGCGTGCCGGCGTCGAGGACCCCCTTCATGGCGTCGACGGCGTAGTCGGCGGTGGCCGGGTCGCCCGGGCCGTTGGAGAAGAAGACCCCGTCCGGGGCGACCGCGAGCAGGTCGGCGGCCGTCGACGTCGCCGGCAGGACGTGCACCTCGCAGCCGGCCTGCGCCATGTGCCACGGCGTACGGCGCTTGATGCCCAGATCCATCGCGGCGACGGTGAACCGCTTCTCGCCCACGGCCGGCACGACGTACGCCTGCGGGGTGCTCGCCTCGCGGGCCAGGTCCGAGCCCTCCATGCCGGGGCTCGACCGGACCTTCTCGACCAGACCCTCGCCGATGTGGTCGCCGCTGAAGATGCCGACCCGCATGGCGCCCCGCTCGCGCAGGTGCCGGGTGAGTGCCCGGGTGTCGACGCCGCTGATGCCGACGACCCCCTGCGCCGCGAGCTCGCCCTCGAGCGGGCGCTGGCTGCGCCAGTTGCTCGACACGCGGCTGGGGTCGCGGACGACGTAGCCACTGACCCAGATGCGGCCCGACTCCGCGTCCTCGTCGTTGACGCCGGTGTTGCCGACGTGCGGGGCGGTCATCACGACCACCTGGCGGTGGTACGACGGGTCGGTGAGCGTCTCCTGGTAGCCGGTCATGCCGGTGTTGAAGACGGCCTCGCCGAACGTCTCTCCGACAGCGCCGTAGGCCTGTCCGTGGAAGGCGCGGCCGTCCTCGAGGACGAGCACGGCGGGTGTCATGGGGTCTCCTGTGCAGCGGGAAGATGAGCGCGGACGGCGTCGGCCAGCCGCGTGTGCTGGCCGTGGTCGTCCGCCCGGAAGGCGCTGGTGAGGACACTGTCCCCGAGGCGCCACGTCAGGATGAGCAGCCCCCCGGGGCCGATCACCTTGCCGGCGAGCGCGTCACCGGGAGCTGCGTCGTCGATCGCGTCGAACGGCAGGTACACCTCGGGCTCGCCCTCCCGTTCGATGTGCACGCCGTCGGTGGCGATGCTCAGCCACGCGTTCGAGCGGTTGGACAGCCCGTGCACGGCGACCCGGTCCAGCCAGCGGCCGGCGAAGGTCGTGCCGACGAACACGCCGGGCACGGCCCCGACGACCAGCTGCGCCGGGTCCGCGGGCGGGGCCGGCGGCGCAGGGAGGAAGCCCTGACGTCGCTGCCGGCTGCGCCACCCCTTGAGCATGAGCAGGTACAGACCCGCCAGGACGACGGCGAGGGCGAGGACGAGCTCGAGGCGCTGGCTCACGCGGGCTTCCCGTCGAGAACGGTCGCCCGGCCGCGCAGGAAGGTGGCCACGACCCGGGCGGGCAGAGTGCGCCCGGCGAACGGCGTGTTGCGACTGCGACTCGCCATCGCCGCCGGGTCGACCGTCCAACGCGCGCCGGGATCGACGAGGCACAGGTTGGCGGGCTCACCGACGGCGAGCGGGCGGCCGTGTCCGTCGAGCCGCCCGATCCGGGCGGGCGTCTCGGACAGCCGTTCGGCCACCTGCCGCCAGGTCAGCAGCCCGGTCTCCACCATCGTCTGCGCGACCACCGACAGGGCGGTCTCGAGGCCGGTCATCCCGGGCAGGGCGGCGCCCCACTCGGTCTCCTTGTCCTCCAGCGCGTGCGGGGCGTGGTCCGTCGCGACGCAGTCGATCGTGCCGTCGGCCAGCGCCTGGCGCAGCGCGTCGACGTCGACCTGGGTGCGGAGCGGCGGGTTCACCTTGAAGACGGCGTCGTACGTCGCGGCGAGATCGTCGGTCAGCAGCAGGTGGTGAGGGGTCACCTCGGCGGTGACGTCCCAGCCCTTCTCCTTGGCCCACCGGATCAGCTCGACGCTCCCGGCGGTGCTCACGTGGCAGATGTGCACGCGGCTGCCGACGTGCCCGGCGAGGATGCAGTCGCGGGCGATGATCGCCTCCTCGGCCACGGCCGGCCAGCCACCGAGGCCCAGTTTGGAGGAGTTGACGCCCTCGTTCATCTGGGCGCCGACCGTGAGGCGGGGCTCCTGCGCGTGCTGCGCCATGACGCCGTCGAACGCCTTGACGTACTCCAGCGCCCGGCGCATGAGGCTCGCGTCGCTGACGCATCGGCCGTCGTCGGAGAACACGCGGACGTGGGCAGCGCTGTCGGCCATGCTGCCGAGCTCGGCCATCTCCTCGCCGCCGAGGCCGACGGTGACCGCACCGACCGGGGCGACGTCGCAGTGACCGGCCTCCTGGCCGAGCCGCCAGACCTGCTCGACGACGCCGGCCGTGTCGGCGACGGGGTCGGTGTTCGCCATGGCGTGCACGGCGGTGAACCCGCCGAGGGCCGCGGCCAGCGTGCCCGACGCGACCGTCTCCGCGTCCTCCCGGCCCGGTTCGCGCAGATGCGTGTGCAGGTCGACGAGGCCCGGGAGCAGCACGAGTCCCGCGCCCTCGAGGCTCTCCTCGGCGCCCAGCCCGTTGCCGATCTCGGCGATGCGGCCGTCGGTCAGCAGGACGTCGACCGGGTCCCCCTCGCCGTACAGCAGCACGTCCTTCAGGACCCAGCTCACGCGTCCGTCCTCTCTGTCCTGTCGTGGTCGCCCGTATGTGCCGAGGCGCCGATCGCCGGCTCGCTGCCGCCCAGCAGCAGGTAGAGCACGGCCATCCGGACGCTGACGCCGTTGGCGACCTGCGCCACGATCGTGCTGCGCGGGCCGTCGGCCACCTCGGGGGCGATCTCCATGCCGCGGACCATCGGCCCCGGGTGCATGACGATCGTGTCGTCCTTCAGCGCGGCGGCGCGGCGCACGTCCAGCCCGTACCGGCGGGAGTACTCGCGGGGGCTGGGGAAGTAGGCGGCGCCCATCCGTTCACGCTGCACGCGCAGCATCATCACCACGTCGCTCTTCGGCAGCACCGCGTCGAGGTCGTACGACACCTCGGCGGGCCAGGCCTCGACACCGACCGGCAGCAGCGTGGGCGGCGCCACGAGCGTCACCTCGGCGCCGAGGGTGTGCAGCAGCAGGACGTTGCTCCGCGCCACCCGGCTGTGCAGGACGTCGCCGACGATCGTCACCCGCAGGCCCTCGAGCCGGCCGAGCCGCTGCCGCATCGTGAACGCGTCGAGCAGCGCCTGGGTCGGGTGCTCGTGGGTGCCGTCCCCCGCGTTGATGACCGAGCCGCGCACCCAGCGGGCGAGGTTGACCGGCGCGCCCGACCAGGAGTGGCGGATGACGACGGCGTCGGAGCCCATCGCCTCGAGCGTCAGGGCGGTGTCCTTGAGGGTCTCGCCCTTGCTGACGCTCGAGCCCTTGGCGGAGAAGTTGATGACGTCCGCCGACAACCGCTTGGCCGCCAGCTCGAAGGACGTGCGGGTGCGGGTCGAGTCCTCGAAGAACAGGTTGACGACCGTCCGGCCGCGCAGGGTCGGGAGCTTCTTGACCGTGGCCCGCTCGGCGACCGCGGCCAGCTCCTCCGCGGTGTCGAGGACGAGCAGCGCGTCGTCCCGGCTCAGGTCGGCGGCGCTGAGCAGGTGGCGCTTCACCGGCCCTCCCGCCCGGCTTCCGCGCTGCCGAGCAGCACCGCGTCCTGGCCGTCGTGCTCGGTGAGCTGCACGTGCACCGATTCGCGCAGGCTGGTCGGGATGTTCTTGCCGACGTAGTCGGCGCGGATCGGCAGCTCGCGGTGGCCCCGGTCGACGAGGACCGCGAGCTGCACCGCGCGCGGCCGGCCGAGGTCGGCCAGGGCGTCGAGGGCGGCCCGCACGGTGCGGCCCGAGAACAGCACGTCGTCGACGAGAACGACGAGCTTGCCGTCGATGCCGCCCGGCGGCAGGGCGGTGGGCTCGAGGGCCCGCGGGCTCTTGAGGCGCAGGTCGTCGCGGTACAGGGTGATGTCCAGCGACCCGATCGGGATCCCGACGCCCTCGAAGGCGGTGATCCGGGCGGCCAGTCGCCGGGCCAGGCTCGCGCCCCGGGTGGGGATCCCCAGCAGGACGACGTCGGCGCCGCCGCCGGTCTTCTCGAGGAGTTCGTGGGCCATCCGGTCCACCACCCGGGCAAGCTCCGGGGCGGTCAGGACGGGTCGGGCAGTGGCCGGGTCGCCGGACGAATCGGGACGCTTCGGCCTATCGGGGACAGCCGTCATCGACTGATCCTCCTTCCCCGCCTCACGGGACGGGCTCGATGGAGGGACTCTCGTGCGCCTTCGAGGCTACCCCACCTGGGAGGCCCCGGGCGCGCTGCGGCGTCCGCCCGCGTGTCCGCCGGGCCACGACGAAAAGTTCACGAGGCGTCACGCACCGCGGGGTTGACCCACCCCCTCGCCCGGCCTTACCGTCACTCTTCGTAATCGCAGTGGCGAGGCATTGACACCGAGAGTGACACGGTCACCACGCTCCGGCAGGAGCGATCTCCCGGTCGAGCCAGTGGTGAGACCGGCGCCCCTCACGTGCGGGCCCAGGCTCGCCGGACGACGGGAGCACCAGACGGTGTCGGACTACGCGAAGGCCCTCGGGGCCCGGCTCCGGGCGATCCGCACCCAGCAGGAGCTTTCCCTGCACGGTGTGGAGGAGAAGAGCGAGGGCCGCTGGAAGGCGGTCGTCGTCGGCTCCTACGAACGGGGCGACCGCGCGGTCACGGTGCAGCGGCTCGCCGAGCTCGCCGAGTTCTACGGCGTGCCGGTGAACGAACTGCTCCCCGAGGGCGTCACCACGCCCGCGACCGAGCCCGCAGCCAAGATCATCATCGATCTCGAGCAGCTGCAGTCCGTCCCGGCCCACAAGGCCGCCCCCCTGGCCCGGTATGCCGCGACGATCCAGAGCCAGCGCGGCGACTACAACGGGCGGGTGCTGTCCATCCGGCACGAGGACCTGCGCTCACTGGCAGTGATCTACGACGCATCGCCGTCCGCACTCACCGAGCAGCTCATCGGCTGGGGCGTGCTGTCCGCGGACGCCCGGCGGGCGCTGGAGGTCTGAGTCGCCGCCTCCCGGAGCTACGCGGCCACCGTGGCCCGCTGGCTCGAGCGGTCCCCGTCATGCTGCTCCAGGCCGTTCTGGACGACCTGCACGAGCTCGTCGTAGAGCGGCGTGAGCTTCACGTTCATCTCGTCGTAGCCGGCCCCTGAGGTGGCCACGGCGCGGACCTTGGCCGCGATGCGCTGCACCTGACGCTGGGCGTCGCGGTCGATGGACCGGGCGCCGTGCGAGTGGACGAGGTACTGCTTCGCGATGGCGATCGCGGTGCAGTGGTCGCACCGCTCGTTCGCCGCGCTCGCGAGGTTCCCCGGCGTCACCGTGTGGGGCGAGCCCGGCACGAGGACCACCTGGAACGCCACGGCTACCGACCGGCAGCCGGTGCAGTCGTGGCTGTACGCCTCCGCGAGGTTGCCGTTGTCGACGGTGTCGGTGGTGTTCGCGACGACCATCACGTTCGACCGCTCGTCGACCGGCGTGCCCGCGGTGGCCTGGGCCTGGACGAAGTTGTCGCCGTACGCAGCGGAGGCCGGTGAGCCGACTGCTCCCACCGCCAGCAGGACGGCGATGCTGAACGTGGCGACGGTCCCCTTGCGCATGAACCCCTCCCTCTGCCCGGTGTGAGGAGGTTCGTGCCCGTGCGCGACCGACCGGAAACGGTGGGTGAAGACACCGCATCCGGGCGGCGCACTCAGGGCGTCAGGTCGACAGGCTCGGCTTGAGCATCAGGATCCGGGCGAGCAGCCCGTTGATGAACGCAGGGCTGTCGTCGGTGGACAGGCTGGCCGCGAGGGCGACCGCCTCACTGACCACGACCGCGTCGGGGACGTCGTCCCGCCAGAGCAGCTCGAACGTGCCGAGCCGCAGGATCGCCAGGTCGACCGGCGGCATCCGGTCGAGCGTCCACTCCTCGGCGTACGTCGAGAGCAGCTCGTCGATGCGCGGACGGTGCGCCACCACACCCTCGACCAGCTCCACGGCGTACTCGGGGACCGGCGGGTCGCTCTGCGCGAGCCGGTCCCTGAGGGTCTGCACCGCGTCGTCGTCGCGCTGGCCGGCCTCGTAGAGGACATCCACAGCGCGCTTGCGTGCCTTGCTGCGAGCGCCCACTACTTCTCGCTGACCCTGCCGAGGTAGCGGCCGTCGCGGGTGTCGACCTTGATCTTCTCGCCCGTGGTCAGGAACAGCGGCACCTGGATCTCGGCGCCGGTCTCCAGCGTCGCCGGCTTCGTCCCGCCGGTGGAGCGGTCGCCCTGCAGCCCGGGGTCGGTGTGCGCGACGACGAGCTCGACGCTCGCCGGCAGCTCGACGTACAACGGCGCACCGTCGTGCATGGCCACCATGGCGCCCATGTTCTCGAGCAGGTAGTCCTTCACGCCGCCGAGCGTCGCCTCCGGGACGTACACCTGCTCGAAGTCGCTGCTGTCCATGAAGACGTAGTCGGAGCCCTCCTTGTAGAGGTAGGACATGTCGCGCTTGTCGACCGTCGCCACCTCGACCTTGGTGCCGGCGTTGAAGGTCTTGTCGACCACCTTGCCGGTGAGGACGTTCTTGAGGGTCGTGCGCACGAAGGCGCCGCCCTTGCCGGGCTTGACGTGCTGGAACTCGATCACCGACCAGAGGCCGTTGTCGAGGCTCAGCACCATGCCGTTCTTGAGGTCGTTCGTGGAGGCCATGAGGAGCGAGTCTACTGACGCTGCAGCCAGGCGATCGCCAGCCGGTAACCATCCACGCCGAGCCCGAGGATCGTGCCCGTCGCGACGGCACTGATCAGGCTGGTGTGCCGGAACTCCTCGCGCTTGGCGGTGTTGCTGATGTGCACCTCGACCAGCGGGGCCGTGAGCTGCGAGGCGGCGTCCCGGACGGCGACCGAGTAGTGCGTCCAGGCACCGGCGTTGAGGATCACCGGCACCCGGGCGTCGGCCGCCTCGTGCAGCCAGCCGATCATCGTTCCCTCGTCGTCGGTCTGGCGGACGTCCGCTTCCGGCTCCGCCTCCTGGCACAGCTTCACCAGGTCCGGGTACGTCGCGCTGCCGTAGACGTCGGGCTCGCGGGTGCCGAGCCGGCCCAGGTTCGGGCCATTGAGGACGAGCACTCTCATAGGAAGACCTCTCCCCCACGGTCCTTGCGGACCTCTTCGTACGCCGCGACCAGAAGGGACGGGTCGGGATCCTCCAGCATCCTGGGCTTCGCGAGACCGTCGAGCACGACGAAACGCAGGCGGCTGCCCCGCGACTTCTTGTCGACGGCCATCGTCGCGTGCAACCGGTCCCAGGCACCGGCGTACGACGTGGGCAGCCCGACGCTCTCGAGGACCGCCCGGTGTCGGGCCGCCGTGCCGTCGTCGAGCCGGCCCGCGAGGCGGCCGAGCTCGGCGGCGAACACGAGCCCGACGCTCACTGCGGCGCCGTGGCGCCACTTGTAGCTCTCGGCCTTCTCGATGGCGTGGCCGAGGGTGTGGCCGTAGTTGAGGGTCTCGCGGACGCCCTGCTCGGTGAGGTCGTCGGACACGACGGCCGCCTTGACGGCGATGGCCCGCTCGACGAGTTCGCGGGTGTGCCGGCCCTGCGGGGTCGTCGCCGCCGACGGGTCCTCCTCGACGAGCTCGAGGATGCGCGGGTCATGGGTGAAACCGACCTTGATGACCTCGGCGAGACCGGCCACGTAGTCGTGCCGGGGCACCGTCTCCAGCGCCGACAGGTCGCAGAGCACGCCGGCGGGCGGGTGGAAGGCGCCGACCAGGTTCTTGCCCGCGGCGGTGTTGACGGCCGTCTTGCCGCCGACGGCGGCGTCGACCATGCCGAGCAGGGTGGTCGGGATGTTGACGACCGGTACCCCGCGCAGCCAGGTGGCGGCCACGAAGCCGGCGAGGTCCGTCGTGGCCCCGCCGCCGACGCCGACGACCGCGTCGCTGCGGGTGAAGCCGACCTGGCCCAGGACGTCCCAGCAGTACGCCGCGACCTTGAGGTCCTTCTGTGCCTCTCCGTCGGGCACCTCGACGAGGTGCACCTCGTGCCCGGTCAGGTCGGCCTGGATCGCCTCGGCGGTGGTCCGCAGGCTGGCCGGGTGGATCACGGCGATCCGCTGCCGGCCGGTCACGATCTCCCCCAGCTCGCCGAGCAGACCGTGCCCGACGAGGACGTCGTAGGGCTTCGGTCCATGTACGGCGATGCGGGTCGGGGACTCCATGGTCACGACGGTAGCGGCCTCAGGCCAGGACGGCGGCGAGCACCTGTTGGGGGGTGAGCCCGTCGGTGGCCACCTCGGCCGCGGCGACCTCGCGGTAGAGCGGTAGGCGCGCGTCGAGCAGCTCGCGCAGCTGGGCGCGCGGGTTGAGACCGAGCACCGGTCGCGGCGCGGACAGCCCCACCCGCTTGGTCGCATCGGTGAGCCCGACCGAGAGGAACACCACGCGGTGTCCCTTGAGCAGGGCGCGGGTCTCGGCGCTCAGGACCGCCCCGCCGCCCAGGCTCAGCACACCGTCGTGCTCCGCGAGCGCACGGCGTACGGCCTCGCGCTCGAGTTCCCGGAAGGCGGGCTCCCCGTCGTCGAAGAAGATCTCCGGGACGGTCTTGCCGGCCGTCGTCTCCACGTCGGTGTCGGTGTCCCGGAATGGCACGCCGAGCCGGGCCGCGGCGAGCCGGCCGATCGTGGTCTTTCCGGCCCCAGGGGGACCGACGAGGACGAGTGCGGGTCCGGTCACCGGACTGCGAGGCCGTCGAGGTAGCCGCGGTAGTTGCGCCGCGTCTCCTCGACGGAGTCGCCGCCGAACTTCTCGAGCAGTGCGTCCGCGAGCACCAGCGCGACCATCGCCTCGGCGACGACCCCCGCGGCGGGAACCGCGCAGACGTCGCTGCGCTGGTGGTGCGCCACGGCCTCCTCGCCGGTCGCGGTGTCGACCGTGCGGAGTGCGCGGGGAACCGTACTGATGGGCTTCATCGCCGCCCGCACCCGCAGCACCTCGCCGGAGGACATGCCGCCCTCCGTACCGCCCAGCCGGCCGCTGGTCCGGGACAGCTCGCCCTCGGTCCGGACGATCTCGTCCATGACCTCGCTCCCCCGGCGCCGCGCGGCCTCGAAGCCGTCGCCCACCTCGACGCCCTTGATGGCCTGGATGCCCATCAGGGCGGCGGCGAGCCGGGCGTCGAGGCGCCGGTCCCAGTGCACGTGGCTGCCCAGGCCCGGCGGCAGGCCGTACGCCAGCACCTCGACGACGCCACCGAGGGTGTCGCCGTCCTTATGCGCCGCGTCGATCTCCGCGACCAGCCGGTCGCTGCTCCCGACGTCCAGCACGCGTACCGGGCTCTCGTCGATCGCCGGCAGGTCCGCCGGCGTGGGCAGCGGAGCGTCCGCGGGGACCGCCTGGCTGCCGATGCTCACGACATGGCTGATGACGTCGACGTCACAAACCTGCTTCAGGAACGCCTTGGCGAACGTCCCCAGCGCGACGCGGGCCGCCGTCTCCCGTGCGCTGGCGCGCTCGAGGACCGGCCGGGCGTCGTCGAAGCCGTACTTCTGCATCCCGACCAGGTCGGCGTGCCCCGGCCTCGGCCGGGTCAGCGGCGCGTTGCGGGCCAGCCCGGCCAGCTCGTCGGCGTCGACCGGGTCCGCGCTCATCACCGTGGACCACTTGGGCCACTCGGTGTTGCCGACCGTGACCGCCACCGGGCCGCCCTGGGTGACCCCGTGGCGGACACCGCCGAGGAAGGTCACCTCGTCCCGCTCGAAGGCCATCCGGGCGCCCCGCCCGTGACCGAGCCGGCGCCGGGCCAGTTCGTCCGCGACCTGCTCGGTCGTGGTCCGGACACCCGCAGGCATCCCCTCGAGCACACCCACGAGCGCCTGCCCGTGTGACTCCCCAGCCGTGATCCATCTCAGCACCGCGACAGTCTTCCACGCAGGCCGCTGAGCGCGGTCAGCGGACGTACGCCGGGACCCCGGTCACGACCTCGAACGGGCTGCCGTCCCCCACCTGGAGGGTCGCGGTCCACGGACCGCCCTTCGGGCCCTGGCGCAGGGCCCTGAGCACGATCTCGGCGGTCGGGCCGAAGGTGCTGCCGATGCGGGCATCGGAGTTCTTGCCGTCGATGGTGAACGCCGCGGTCTGGTCGCTACCGCTGCCGTAGACACGCTGGAGCACGAGCTTGTGCTCCACCGCGGGCGGCTGTGCGGGCGGCTGTGCGGGCACGGCGCCGGGCACGGTCCCAGCTGCCGGTGCCGCGGCCGGAACGGGCGAGGCGACCGGCGCGGGCTGCACGTAGAGCGCCCGGAACGGGTCCCGGCCGAGCTGGCCGACGTACTGCGCCGGTACGACGGCGGGCGCGGTCGGGGTGGCGCTGGCGCGCGGGCCGGTCGGCACGGTGCGCGTGAGGGGCGCCGCAGCCGACGTCGTCGTACTACCGCTGCCGGGACTGAACAGGAACCAGCCAGCCGCGCCGAGGACGAGCAGGCCGGCGACGGCGCCGACCACCAGCACGGCCTTGCGGTTACGGACCTCGTCGGTGTCGCCCTCGCTCGAGGGCGGCCCGTCGCCGAACGGGAAGCTCCCGGTCCTCTCGGTCATGTGGTCCTCGTCCTAGTTGGCGGGTGCGGTGCTCGGGGCGGCGGCGCGCGGGGCGGCGACCGGCGGTGCTACCGCGCCGGGAACCACCAGCGCCGGGGCCTGGACGGCGCTCGCGGCCATGAAAACCTGGCCGGTCACCGTGGTGATCAGCGCCCGGCCGTCGTCCACGGGCGCGGCCGTGACACCGGTGGCGGCGGGATTGACCGGGTTGGCGCCCGTGGTCATCGCCAGATTGGTCACGCGCAGCGCCCGCGGCAGGTTCTCGAGGTTGGCGACGAACTGCTCGACCTGGAAGTAGCCGCCGGCCACGGTGAGCGTGAGCGGGATGGCGGTGAGCTGCCCGGCGCTCGCCGTGGCGGTGGTCCGGGCGGTGCCCGGCGCGACAGGAGCCGCTCCCGGCGTTTGCGCCGCGGTGACCGCGGACGGGCTCCCCGGCACCACCGAGACCAGCTCGACGCCGGCCGACTTGCCGGCCGCCACCAGCGCCCGTACGAGGTTCGGCAGCGCCGGGTTGTCCGGAATCTTGGCGGCGACGGCGACCAGCTTCGCCTGCTGCTGCGGCAGGTCCTCGGCCTGCGCCTTGAGCAGCCGCAGCTGGTTCTCGATGGCGGCATTGGCCTGGAGCTGCGCGTCCGCCTGAGCCGTCAGGTCAGCGGCCTCCGAGTGCTTGGGCGACACCAGGAGGAACCAGCCGAGGGCGAGCACGGCCAGCACACCGACCAGGGTCAGCACCGCGTACTGCTTGATCTTGTCCATGTCAGCCGCCCGTTCTCGCGCTACGGCCGGAATAGGCGGCCGCGGTGAGGGTCGCGGTCGACGTGAAGTTCACGATCTTGCGGGTGCCGAGGAGCGCCTCGGTGGAGTTCGTGAAGGACGGGTCGGCGTAGTGCTGCTGCGTGGCCAGCGACTCCAGCCAGACCGCCACGTCGTCGTGGCTGAACGCGACCCCGGTCACCGACAGCTTGCCGATGCCCGCCTGGCCCACCCCGCCGCCGGCGGTCACGCCCGACTGGTCGAACGTGAGCTGCTTGATCCAGACGTTGTCCGGGATCGACAGGCTCAGGTCGTTGAGCAGCAGCGAGTACCGCACCTCCTGGCCCATGGCCTGCGTCAGCATCCCCTGGGCCGCCGCCGCCTTCGCGTACACGGCGGTCACCTCGCGGTACTTCGCGGTCTGCACCTGCAAGGCGGACTGCCGGGCGGTTGCGGTGTCCAGCTCCTGCTGCGCGGAGGACACCCCACCCACAGCCACGGCGTACAGCAGGACGACGACACCGACAGCGGCGAGGACCGCGCCCCCGAGCCCGAGCTGGATACGGCGGACGCGCCGGCTCTCGGCGATCTCGGGCGGGAGCAGGTTGACCTTCGGCAGCGCGGCCAGCGCCGTCAGCGTTCCCGCGCCGTGCCTGGCCTCGGTGTGGATGCTCACGACGCCACCGCCATGGCCAGGCCGACCGGCACCGCGACCAACGGCTCGACGTAGGCGAGCTGCTCGTCGGTCAGGCCGGTCTTACCGAGCTTCAGCACCGACATCGGGCGGGCGACTTCGACGGGGAGGCGGGTCGCGGCGGACAGCCGCTCAACCAGGCCGCCCAGTTGGGAGCCGCCGCCCGAAAGGACCACCCGTCCTACGCGCGCCGCGCCCGGCTGCGAGAGGTAGTAGTCGAGCGAGCCGCGGACCTCCTCGACGAACGCGCCGCCGGTCTGCTCGATCGCCCGGTTGGCGGGGTGGTTGTCACCGGTACCCGCGACGAGGGCCAGCCCGGCAGCCTGCTTGACCGACTCTGCCTGCTCCATCGGCACTCCGAGGCGCTCGGCGACCGCGTCGGTGATGTCCCCGCCGCCCATGAGCAGGATTCGCACGAAACGCGGGACACCGCCCTGGTGCACGACGATGTTGGTGACGTTCGCGCCGACGTCGACGAGCGCCTCGGCCTCCATCGAGGCGAGACCGCTTCCCGTGACCAGCGAGCGCATCACGGCGAAGCTGGTGAGGTCGACCATCACCGGCTGCAGCCCGGCCTTCTCGACGGCGTGCACGGCGCTGCCGACCATGTCGCGGGCCGCCGCGACGAGCAGGACGCGCAGCATCCGGCCGCCGTGGTCGTTGGTGAACTCCTCGAGCGGGTGGAAGTCCAGGATCGCCTGCTCGACAGGCATGGGGATGACGTCCTGCACCTGGAACTGCAGCGACGCGCGCAGCTCCTTCGCCGGCAGCCAGGGCAGGTCCACCTGACGGACGACCACCTTCTGGTTGGCCACGCCGACGACGACCTTCTTGCTGCGGAACTTCGTCTGCGACCAGAGCGTGCGGATCGCGGCCGCCACGGCCTCCGTGTCGACGACCTCGCCCTCGCGGACCGCGCCTTCGGGGAGGGCGACCTGGCCGAACCTCTCGAGGGTCACCGGTCCCTTGCCCATCGACAGTTCGGCGGCGCGTACGCCGGAGCTGCCGATGTCGAGACCCACCACTGGTCTGCCTGCCACTGCCCGTCCCCTCGTGCCCCGGCCGCTGCCCGGACCGCGTGTCACACAAGGCATCGGACGGTGGACGACCGCTCTTGAGCCTCTCGGCGGTGGCCTCTGCGCCGGACGGCGCAGCCGTGACTAGCCCGCCCCGCCGGTGGCCAGCGCGAGGTAGCTGTGCACGAGCTGGTGCCCGACCAGGATGGCGATCAGCGTCCCGAGGAGCATGAACGGGCCGAATGGCACGGCGGTCTTGCGGCCGGCACGTCGCACGAGCACCAGGGCGATGCCGAACAGACCCCCGAGGAAGAACCCGAGCAGGATCGCGGTCGCCCACACGTCCCAGCCGAGCCAGGCGGCGTACAGGCCGAGCAGCCCGGAGAGCTTGACGTCGCCGAACCCCATGCCCGCCGGGTAGGCGAAACAGAGCGCGAAGTACGCGGCGAACATCGCCGCGCCGCCGAGCGCCGCACGCACGAGGCTGTGCGCGTCAGCGTGCCCGGCGCTGCCGAAGGCCAGCAGCACGGCCGCCACCGGGTACGACGGGAGCGTGAGCGCGTCGGGCAGCCGCTTCACGTCGACGTCGATCAGGGCCAACGCCAGCCCGACCGCTGCGAGATAGAGGTACGCCGGCAGCACCGGGTCCACCCCGAACCGCAGCAGCATGACGACGAACAGACCGGCGGTGGCCGCCTCGACAAGCGGGTAGCGCCGGCTGATCGGGGCGCCGCAGTCCCGGCACCGGCCGCGCAGCAGCAACCAGCCGGCCACGGGCACGTTGTCCCTGGCCCGGATGGCCGCGCCACAGCCCGGGCAGGCGGAGGCGGGGCGGACCACCGACTCCCCCCGCGGTACCCGCCAGACGACGACGTTGAGGAAGGAGCCGACGGCCAGGCCCAGAACGGCCACCAGGACGACGACAGCGGTCACCTGTGCAACCTAGGCCGCCGTCAGCCCGGGTACTGCGGGGAGATCTCGCCGGTGTACTTGCCCTGCCAGCTCGCGTTGAGGAACTGCGGGAAGTACGGGGGCGAGGAGTACTTGAGCCGCTTGTCGTACCGGTAGTTCTTCAGGTAGCCGGTCGTCCCTGAGCCGGTGCCCACGATCCCGCGCCACTTCTGGGCGATCGACCCCCACACGGTCAGGGTGCCCCGCGCCGAGCCCACGTTGTAGTTCTGGACGAAGAAGCTGTGCTGCAGGGTCTGGATCGAGGCCTGGATCTCCACCCCCCCAGGCGAGCCGGTGTGAGCGGGCCAGCCGCTGACCTCGACCGGGTTGTTCTGCTGGCTGTAGCCGGTGCAGTAGCTCTGCTTCTTGCCGTTGACCCACTGGTTCGCGGTGCCCTTGCAGGTCCAGGTCGCCAGTATGGGGTGGTAGACCTCGACCGAGTTGCCGGCCACCAGACCGAGGATGTCGGGACCGTTCAGCCCGCCCTGCAGCCGCAGGTCGCCGGTCGCGACGATCGAGTTCTCGGCGGCGACCGTCACCCGGCCCTGCAGGGTGCCCTGCACGTAGACGTTGCCCTGGCCGCAGAACTGGTCGGCCAAGGTCATGCCCTGGTCGTAGGTGTACGTGTTCACGGTCGTGTCGTTGGCCCAGGTGCCGAGCGGCAAGGTCGTGCCGTCGATCTCCTTCGACAGACACTGGTGGACGGTTCCGGTGGTGTCGGCCGACACGTAGATCACCTGGTCGGTCGGGACCGGCACCGACGTGCCCATCGGGCTGGAGCCGCCGCACGCCGCCGACAGCCCGGTGCTGTGCTTGCTCCAGACGGACATGGTGCCGTCCGCGTTGAAGATGATCCGGGTCGCACCCCTGTAGTGGCAGCCGGGGTAGTTGGCGAACGCCGCGCTGTTGTCGGGCAGATAGAGCGGAGCGGCGTACCCGGGTGCACTCGTGCCGTAGTTGGCGCCGAGCCCGGTCCGGTCGCAGAGCGGGTAGGTCCGGGAGTCGCTGCGCACCACACCCTGACACTTGGCGTCGGAGGTCTCCAGGCCTTGCATGAACTGGGGCTTGACGCCGTTGAGGCTGCTCAGGAGCGGGGTGTCGTTCACGTGCACCCGGCCGTCGAGCACGTCCCCGCCGATGAACGTGATCTCCGAGCAGCGACTCCCCGAGCTGTACGTCGAGCGCGGCGCGCGTGCGCCTGCGGGCGCGTCCGGGGCCTTGCCCCACCAGTAGCTGGAGCAGTCCGGGCTGGCACCGTTGGGGTACGCCATCTTGTTCGCGGGGTCGGCGTCCTCGTGGTCGGTGTAGTACAGGAAGTCCGTCGAGCCGCCGCGGCCTACCGCCACCTGCAGGGTCCTGGTCTGCTTGCCGACGCGGCCGGTGGACTTGACGTCCACGACCCCGGTGGAGTCCAGCCGGGAGGCGTTGACGTCGTAGTGGAACGCAGGCCCTGTCGGGTCCCCGGCGTTCATCACGGTCCAGCCGACGGCCGTGGCGGCGGTCCAGCCGCAGCCGTTGGCCGGCGCCTTCGGACCTCGCATCGCGAGATTGGTGCAGTCGGTGAACGGGCTCTGCCGGGCGTAGTTGTCGTTCCTGTTCAGGTGCGCGATGTAGTCGTCCACGCCCGCCTGCGCCGCCGCGAGCGCGGCGTTGCGGTCCTGGTTGCCGCGGGCGAACGTCTGGCTCTGCACCGCGTAGGCCAGACCGGCCGTGACGAACATCGTCACGACCAGCATGGTGATGACGACGAACGCCATGACGACGCCCGCGTCGTCGCCGCTGCGGGTCAGACGGCGCTTCGCGGAAGACGACACTGCACTCGCGTGGCTCATGTGTGCTCCCGGACGACGGAGTCGCGGTTCGGCAGCCCGATCCGCAGGACGTAGGTGGTCGAAGCCACCGCCGTCGCGCCGACCGCGGCCTGGGTGGTGAGGACGAGCTTCACCTCGACCGAGCTCACCACGCCGAGGTTGGTGGCCGTGAGACAGGTGCAGGTCGGGTCGAAGACCAGCACGGCCTCCTGGTCGTCGTAGTAGGTGAACAGCTGTGCGGCCGGGTCCACGCCCGTCGCCAGCACCTGGAAGCTCTTGGCGCACGAGGCGAGGGAGGGGTCGCAGTACAGGTAGATGTGGACGCTCGCCGCGTGCGGCAGCGGGCGCTGGATGGTCTGCACGAGCCGGCTGCTCGCGTCGACGGCGTAGGTCACCCGGCTCGGGCCGATCAGGTTGTCGACGTTGTCGACGTTGGCGTAGAACGCCACAGCCCGCGGGCCGCCCTGGACGAAGGCGACGTCGGTCGACGAGGTGTCTTCCAGCTGGTTGGGTTGGATGGCGGTGCGCAGATTGCGGCCGATCGCCTCCACGGACACCTTGGCCTGGTTGACGGTCTCCTGCCGGGCAATGCTCGTGGCGTTGGCCCGCTGCGCCGTCGTGAACATGACGAAGGCCGCGCTCATCACGATGCTGCCGACCACCATGGCGGTGAGCATCTCGACGAGGGTGAGGCCGGCGTCGCCCCACGGGCGGCGCGCCTGCGACAGCGGGTTGCGCATCAGGACACCGGGACCTCGGTCGGTCCGGCCTGCGTGGGCCGGAAGGCGGCGCTCGTGCCGCCGGCGGAGGTGGTCAGCGTCCAGGTCCCGTAGGGCAGGGACGTCGCCAGCGCCCCGGCCGCATCGGTGACGCCGAGCGTCAGGACGTCCTGCCCCGCCGGACAGGTGGCGGCGCCCAGCTTGTTTGCGTACACGGTGGCGCCGGGGAAGGTCGGCGCGGCGACGTGCACCGGCGCAAGCATCGCGGTGGCGCTGACCCGGCCGCCCGGACCGAGCATCACGGGTGTCAGTTGGCCGGCCGTCGGGGGCCCGGAGGGGTTCGCGTCGTCGCAGCCGCCGCCCCAGAGCGTGTAGCCGTTCTGATACGGGCCGAGGTTGGTGAGCGCCGTGACCGGCCCGGCGGCCGTGAACCCCAGGGTGCCGGGCGCCGGCAGGCTCTGGTTGCCGAGGCCGATGCCGGGCAGGGTCGTCGGGAGGGCGTATCCGGCATCGGTCGCCAGCGTGACGTCGATCTCGCCGGCCAGGTCGTAGGTGAACTGGACCTGCTGGAACGTGCCGGTGGTCACCGTGACGGGCTTGCTCGTCGCGTTGTTCCCCGCGAAGTCGACGTACCCGGTCTCCTGCAGCCCGAAGGTGTAGGCGCCGGCGGAGCTCAGACCGAACACCGCGCAGCCGCTGCTGTCGGTGATCTCGGACAGCGTGCCGGCCGGACCGGTCGCCGTGACGGTGCGGCCCGGGTTGGCCTGTCCGGCGAACGTCAGGACCTTGACGGCCACGAAGGAGTACGCCGTGTTGAGCAGGCTCTTGTTGGGGGTGAGGACGCTGTCCGTCGTGACCGGCTTGACAGAGCCCATGTTCGGCCAGGTCACCGTGACGTACACGTGCACGCTCGGGTAGTTGACCGCCCCGCCGCCGTCGCAGGCGCTGACGCCTGTGCCCTTCGGCTCCCAGAAGGCAGACCGCTTCACGGTGTACGCGACGCCGTTCAGAACATTCGTCGTACCGGCAAGCGGATCCGGGTTGGTGACGAGGCCCGCGTCGACGATCTGCTTCGCGTACGGGTTGCTGTTGCCGGCGGTCCTGTCGATGCGCTGGAAGCGGTCCCGCACGATCTCCATGTCGCGGGCCGCGAGCGAACTGGCCGCGACGCGCTGCCGGTTCAGCTGACCGACCTTGAGCGTGTTGAGGATGACGCCGCCGACCGCCGCGGAGAACAGGGCAAGGACCAGGGCGGCGACCATCGTCTCGGCCAGCGTGAACCCGGCGTCGTCGCGCGCGTTGGCGCGCATCCGGGTCCATCAGCTCATCTGGATCACCCCCTCCCACCAAGTGGGCGCCGGACGGAATCCCGTCTCACCTCGCTGGTGAAGCGAAGGGGCGGAGCAGCTTGCGCCGCTCCGCCCCTTCGTGGCCTTGCGGCAGTGCTAGCAGGGGGCCTGGACGAGGCTCTGGGCACCGTCCGCGGCCGTCTTCTCGATCTTCCAGTTGGCGCCGCCCTTGGTGTTCCGCAGCTCGACGCAGTACACGCCCGTATCCGGGGTGACGGTGCCCTTGACCAGCTCGTTGCCGGCCGAGAGGGCGATCTTCCCGGGCGTTGCGCTGTCCGCCGTGATGACGACCGGGCCTAGGCCGGATGCCGACGTTCCAGCCGCTCCGGCCAGCACCGTGACGGCGGTGGGCTGGTCGACGAGCTGCGTGGAGATCTCAGTGGCGATCGAGCGGAGGTCGGACTTCTCGCTGGCCTCGTAGCCCTTGTTCTTCTGCGAGAGGAA
>JAOPWV010000001.1 GCA_025965475.1 Frankiales bacterium
TCCGCTTCACGTCCCTTCCGCCGCACGGTGCGTCGCTCGCTGACGGCCGGCGCCGCAGCCCTCGTCGCGGCGACGGCTCTGCCAGCTGCTCCGGCGTCGGCGCGCAGCACGACGCAGCAGCACGTGCTGCTCCTCTCGGTGGACGGCATGCACCAGGTGGACCTCGCCCGGTACGTCGTCGATCACCCGCACAGCGCCTTTGCGAGCCTCCTTCGTCGTGGCGAGGGCTTCAGCCGGGCGCAGACGCCGCTCCCCTCCGACAGCTTCCCGGGCATGGTCGGGCAGGTCACCGGCGGCAACCCCAAGACCACCGGCATCTACTACGACGTCAGCTACGACCACGCGCTGCTGCCCGCTGGGACAGCTGACTGCAGCGGCTCGCCCGCCCTCGGCGCGGCCATCAACGACGACGAGTCCGCCGACCTCGACAACAGCCGGCTGGATGCAGGGCAGGGACTGTCGGGCCTGCCGGGCAGCATCCTGGCGATGACGGGCACGCCTGTCAGCCTCCTGAACACCGCTTCCTTTCCTGTAGACCCAGCCACCTGCAAACCCGTCCTGCCGCACGCCCAGCTGCGCGTCAACACCGTCTTCGAAGTGGCACGCCAGCACGGCCTACGCACTGCGTGGTCGGACAAGCACGCGGCCTACGACATCCTGCAGGGCCCCTCGGGCGGCGGGATTCAGGACCTGTTCACCCCGGAGATCAACAGCGACACGGGAGAGGGAACCGACTGGACCGGCGACAACGCGAAGACGCAGCAGTACGACGGCTACAAGGCGCGGGCGGTCCTGAACCAGATCGACGGCCTCGACCACAGCGGAGCACACCACGTCGGCACGCCTGCACTGTTCGGCATGAACTTCCAGGCCGTCTCCACCGCGGAGAAGCTGCCGTCCTCAGGCGGGCAGCCGGGCGGTTGCGCCGCCGACGGGCAGACCCCCGGTCCGGTCCTTGCCCGTGCTCTGGCGTTCGTTGACGGGCAGGTCGGAGCGCTGCTGGACGAGCTCAAGAGCCAGCACCTGGACAAGAGCACGACGGTGATCCTGTCGGCCAAGCACGGCCAGTCCCCGACAGACCCGGCGGCGCTGCTGCGCATCCCGGACGGCCCCATCCTCGATGGTCTCGACAGCGCCTGGGCCGCCAGCCACCCGGGGGCGGCTCCACTCGTCGCCTCAGCCACCGACGACGACGCGATGATCGTCTGGCTCTCCGACCGGTCCGCTGCCGCGGCCGCGTTCGTCAAGAGCTACCTGCTCGGTCACGACGGGACCGGTAACGACATCCACGGCAACCCAAGGGCCTACCAGGCCTCCGGGTTGAAGACGGTGTACGCCGGCAAGGACGCTGCGGCCTTCTTCGGCAGCGCAGCCGGTGACTCCCGCGTTCCCGACCTCTACGCGGTGGCCCAGCACGGCGTGGTCTTCACCGGCAAGAAGGGCAAGATCGCCGAGCACGGCGGCGCCGACCCCCAGGATCGCGACGTACCCCTCGTCATCTCCGGCCCCGGGATCGGGCACGGGAGCTCGCACGCGATCGTCGAGACCACGCAGATCGCGCCGACGATCCTGCAGCTACTCGGACTGGACCCCCGCTCGCTGCGCGCCGTACAACTCGAGCACACTGCTGTCCTTCCACGAAGTGACAAGTAGCCCTCCGGATCGCTGAACGGTGCACTGCATGGGCTAGCAGCCGCAGAGCCCGATCTCGTCGGTTCCTCGAGCGTTTCGTGCCAGACAGGTGCCGCATCGAGCGAATACCAGCGGACACGATCGGTGAGGAAGACGCCGCAAAACCGCTTGCGCACGCTCGGCTAGTGATGTCCGGTGAGGTTGAGCAGGGCCACGTCCGCACTCCGATTACTGTTCGTGGCCTCTTCCCTGACCTAAGATCAGAGCAGAATCTCTCCTAGCCATGAGACGCCGGGCGGTTCGTCGCCATCCCCCCTCGGACACTTTGAAGTGGGAGTTCTCCCACCTATCGAATCCGGCAGATGGCCCGGCCCGAACACCGGGAACCGTGCCGACGGACGGCCCTGAGGCAAGCAGCCTGACCAGCTGCGACGCCGCCGTGCTCGCCGCCGTGCTGGCCGCGTCGACCGGGTCCGCCAGGTCCGGCCGGTTCGCGGGGTCCGCTGCGACGACTGCGCACCCGGCGCGGACGCGGACGGGTCGGCTCATGCCGAACTCCGCTCCCCCGCCGCCGCAAGCCGCCCGCCGGCGCACCGCGACTCCCGCCCGGACTCCCACCGGAACCGCTCGCACGGCTGCGGCCCGGGTCACCGGAAGTAGCCGCGCCGCGGTCCCGGCCGCGCCGGCGGCCCGAGCCCGGCTGGCGGGGGTGCCCTCGTCGTGGGACGGGTTCGGCGCGCTGCTCGCCGGCGCGGGCGAACGAGCGCCCGCCGACGCGCTGGCGCTGGCCGAGGCGGTCCAGGCCGGGGACCGCCGCGAGACCCAGGTCGACTTCGCCGGCACGTGGGCCACGCCCGCTGACCGGGCCGCCGTGCGCAGCCAGGCCGTGCTGCGCACCTTGGACGAGAAGGGCCGCCTGCAGCTGCCGGTGACTGTCGCGGACAAGTGCCAGGTCTCCGCCGAGCGGGACGGCGCCGTCGTCACCGTGTTCCTGCCCGGATCGACCGACCGGCCGCGGCCGGACTACGCGGCGGCGTCGCTGCCGCTGTACCCGGGCGGGCGCCTCACGCTGTCGACCGGCGTCCGCCGTCAGGCCGGTATCCCCGATCGCGCCGATGTCCTCGCCGTCCTCGACCCCGAGCGGCTGACCGTCACCCTCACCGCCGCCAGCCGCATCGACGCGGCGATCAGCGACGCGTTCGACGCGCTGCGCCGTACCCCTGACGGCGCCCGCACCGCCGGCCCCGCCGGCCCGGCCGCGGACGCGGCGGACGTGGCGGACCTCCCGGCGCTCACCGGGACCGACGGAACTCAGGACGGGCTGCCGGGGCGACTGCGCAGCGTCGGCTGACCCGCACGGTCCGGTCTCGTCTGCGGCACAACCGGTGCCGCCCACGCCCCTGGAGATTCTGATGACGGTTCCCGTGCCCACCCCCACCGGTGAGGACCCGACGATGACCGCGGTGCGCACGGCGCTGCTCGCGCAGGGCCTCGCACCGGCTGCCGTTGAGGCGGCGCTGGCCGCCGCCGCACCCACCGTCAAGGTCTACCGCGTCCGTGACGCCGTCACCGACGCGCTGACCGCGATGACGCGCGACCTGCCCGACAGTTCCAAGACCTGGGGGCCCTACCTGCAGCTGCTCGTCGACGGGCTGCCGGACGTCTGCCCCTGCCCGTGCCGCACTGGGCTTCTTCAGCACGCTGCTGCTGGTCTTCGCCGGCGTCGCGCTGTTCGTGGGGGCGTTCCTGATCTTCAACACCTTCAGCATGCTCGTCGCGCAGCGACAGCGGGAGCTCGCGGTGCTCCGCGCGCTGGGTGCCAGTCGCCGCCAGGTGACCGGCAGCGTGCTGGCCGACGCGCTCGTCGTGGGCCTTCTCGCCTCCGGGATCGGCATCGCCCTCGGGCTGCTCGTCGCCCTTGGACTGCTCGCGCTCGTCGGCACCTTCGGTGCGACGCTCCCAGCTGGGCCCCTGGTGATCAGCACGAGGACGGTGCTGCTCAGCCTCGTCGTCGGGGTGGTCATCACTGCCATCGCTGCGCTGCTGCCGGCCCGCAAGGCGTCAGCCTTCCGCCCCGTCGAGGCGATGCGGGCCGCCGCGCAGTCCGAGGGAAACCTGCGCCGCGGCACCGTGATCGGCGCCGTACTGCTCGTTCCCGGTGTCGATCTTCTCCTGGTCGGACTGCGGGGCCGGCTCCCACTTCTCGGGGTCGGCTGCATCCTGACGTTCCTCGCCGTAGCAGCGCTCGCGCCCCTGCTCAGCACGCCGGTGGCCCGCATCCTGGGCGCCCCAATGACCAGACGCGTGCCGGGTCGGCTGGGCCGTCTGAACGCCATGCGCAACCCACGCCGTACGGCGACGACCGCGGCTGCCCTGATGATCGGGCTGGCCATGGTGGGCGCCGTCAGCCTGGTAGGTGCATCGGCCAAGGCCAGCTTCGCCACCGACGTGCCGGCTGCCCTCGGCGCTGACCTCGTCGTGCAGCAACAAGGCCAGGGCCAAGGCATCCCGAGGGGGATCGCCCGGCAGCTGGCGGCACTTCCCGAGGTAGCGCGCGCTGATGGCCTGCACATGGACCAGGCCAAGGTCGGTGCGTCGCTGACCAACGTCACGACCCTGCCCGCCGGCGCCGTCGGCCGCTCGATGATCCTCAAGCAGGTGAGCGGCGACGTGACCGCCCTGGCCCCCGGCCGCATCCTCGTCGAGCAGGACGAGGCATCCCGGCAGGCGCTGGCGGTCGGGAGCTCTGTCAAGGTGCAGATGCCCCGCAGTGAACCTCGCAGCTACACGGTCGTGGGCACCTACCAAGCCAACCTGCTCGCCAGCAAGTACCTGCTGGACATCTCGGCCGCGACCGGCTTCGCCACTGCTGAGGACAGCGTTCTCCTCCTGAGCCGCAAGCCCGGTGTGAGCACGAGCGCCCTGCGAGCGGCTGTCGTTTCCGTGACCGCGACGCTGCCCAGCGCCGTAGTGCGCGACCGGCAGGAGCTCGCCGACAGCGCCACGTCGCAGATCGACACTGCGATGGCCTTCCTCAACGTGCTGCTGCTGCTGTCCATCGGCATCGCCGTACTCGGCATCGTCAACACGCTCGCCCTGTCGGTCATCGACCGCACTCGCGAGCTTGGCCTGCTGCGCGCCGTCGGGCTGTCCCGCGGCCAGACCCGCCGGATGATCACCAGTGAGTCGGTGCTGGTCGCGGTCTTCGGCGCGCTGCTCGGCATCGGCGTCGGTGTTGGCTTCGGCGTCGCCCTGCAGCGCGGCCTGCACGACCAAGGCATCACCGTGCTCGCGATTCCGTACGGCCGACTCGGGCTTTTCGTCGTGGCCGCAGCCATCACCGGCATCCTCGCCGCGGTGCTGCCAGCCCGCCGCGCCGCGCGCCTTGACCTGCTCACAGCCATCGGCACCACATGACAACGCTCGCCCCGGAGCAGCTGCTCGGACGTCCCGGCGACCGAGCGCTGGGGGCGTGGTCGGCGCGGGCCGTCACCGGCTTCAGCATCCCGTACGCGATCACCATGGTGCTGGGGTTCAGCTCGATGGGGAACCTGCGCGATCCGCTGCCTGACCCGTACCTCGCCATCGCCGAAGTGCTCATTCTGCTGATGGCGCCGTTCATGGTGACCCTGATGATCGCCGTGCACGCCTGCGCACCGGCCCGCCTTCGCTCCTTCAGCCTCGCCGCCGTGGGCTGGATGCTGATCCTCGCCGGCATCACCATGACGGTGCACCTCGTCGAGCTGACCTTCGTCCGCCGCATCAACCCTGCGGATGTGCCCGGCTTCGACCGGCTGCTCGACTTCCAGTGGCCGTCCCTGCTCTACGCGGCCGACATCGCTGCCTGGGACCTGTTCCTGGGGCTGTCGCTGATGTTCGCGGCTGCGGTGTTCAGCGGCAGGCGCTACCGATGGCCGCGCCGCGGCCTGCTGACAAGCGGCGCGCTGTGCCTGATAGGACTGGTGGGTCCGGCCAGGAACAGCCTCGCTTGGCGAGGGATCGGCATCTTCGGCTACGCCATCGTGCTGCCTGTCACGTGCCTGGCCATCAGCCGCGCCTTCTCCCTGCCGGCAGTCGAAGCGACCTCGGAGGGTGAGCGCCAGACAGGGCCGTTTGACGCTGTTCGCACGCGCACTGCGCCCGCGAGGAGCGGCTCATGAGCGAGCCTGCAGCGCATCCGCACGGACCTGGCCGTCCTTTGAGCGAGAGCGAGCAGGCCCGCTTCGCTGCTCTCGTGGCGGACCTGGCGGGTGATCGCGCCCGCGTCAGTCCTGCTGCGCCGGCGAGGCCGCATGTGCCACGGCGGGGAGCGGCGCTGAGCGGCTGGCCGGCGTGGCTGACGGCGGCCGTCGGGGTGCTGCTGGTGTTGTGGGGTGGCCTGCAGGACCAGGGCGGCCCCCTGCTCCTCGGCGTCGTCCTTACAGGCACGTCGTCGCAGTGGCTTCGGCTCCCGGCCCTCGCCGAGTTGCGGACGCGCTGGGTCTAGGCAGGACGTCGCACGTCGGCGGGTCGGAGCGGCATGACCAGGTGCGAGACGCCGGCGCCGTACGACGAGGTCCAGGCCTTGAGCCCGGCGTCAGCGAAGGTTCGGTGCATGGCTGCGTTGGTGGTGAGCACGTCGGCGAGGAACGTCTCGACGCCCGCGGCCCCAGCTCGCGCGATCAGCATCCGGACCAGCTCCGTCCCTAGTCCGTGGTGCTGGAAGCGGTCGGTTACGACGATGGCGACCTCGGCTTCGAGGTAGTCCGGGGGCTGTCGGTCGTAGCGCACCACGGCGACCAGGTGCCCGTCCGGGTCCTCGGCCACCAGAGCGACGCGGTGGGTGCCGTCCACGTGCGTGAAGCGGTCGGCCTGCTCGTGCGCCAGCTCGGGCCTGCCGGCGAGGAACCGCTGGTACACGGTCTGCTCCGACAGCCCGCGGTGCATCGTGATGAGAGCTGCGGTGTCCTCGGCCCGGACAGGGCGGACGGTGAGCAGCTGGCCGTCGACGAGCAAGGTCGTCATCGCTGCCCTTCCTGTCGCGGCGGTACGGGCACGTGGTGCTCGGCGCTAGCGAGCGTCGTCGGTGCCCGGCGCGGGCTGTCGCGGGTGGGGGATCTGCTGATGTCCGGGGTCGGCCTGCTCCGTCTCGAGGTCCGTCGCCCGTTCCGTTGCGTGGATCAACAGGGCGCCGAGCGTGAGTGCAGTGCAGCAGCGCCGGCGATCTCGGCGGTCAGCGTGCGCTTCATGTCGGGTGGCCTCCAGGCCTTTCAGGGTTGAGGCCAGCCTCCGGCCTGTGCCCCTCGGCTGCCAGAGTCGAAGGTCCTACGTCCACATGCGGCGGGACCTGCGTCGCGGCTGCGAACACAGGTCCCGAGCGTGCTGTTGACGTGCCGCCCGATCAGGCGTGCAGCAGGACCTTCAACGCGCCTGTCTCGGCGGCGCGGGAGAAGACGTCGTACGCCTCCATCGCCTGGCCGAGCTCGAAGCGGTGCGTCACAAAGCTGCGGGTGTCCAGCTGACCGCTGTGCACGAGCTTGAGCAGGGTCGGCGTCGACCAGGTGTCCACCAGCCCGGTGGTGATGGTGACGTTGCGGGTCCAGAGATCTTCCAGGTGCAGTGTCGCCGGCTTGCCGTGCACGCCGACGTTGGCGACGTGTCCGCCCGGGCGGATCAGGCGGGTGCACATCTCGAAGGTGTCGGAGACGCCGACAGCCTCGATGGCCACGTCCGCTCCGAGTCCGTCCGTGAGCTCGCGCACGATCGTCTCGGCGTCCTCGCGGCTCGGGTTGATGATGACATCGGCCCCGAACTGCTTGGCTGCCTCGAGCCGGCTGTCAGCCAGGTCGATCGCGATGATGTGCGCCGGGCTGAACATCTTGGCGCCGGTGATCGCGGCAAGGCCGATGGGTCCCGCACCGACGATGGCGACGGTGTCACCGGGTCGGATGCCGCCGTTGACGACTCCGACCTCGTAGGCGGTGGGCAGGATGTCGGCGAGCATCAGGACCGACTCGTCGTCGAGACCGTCGGGCACCAGGTAGAGAGACGTGTCCGCGAACGGGGTGCGCACGAGCTCGGCCTGGGTGCCGTCGATCTTGTAGCCGAGGATCCAGCCACCGCCACCGAGGCACTGGCCGTAGCTGCCCTCGCGGCAGTAACGGCAGCGACCACACGCGCTGACGCAGGAGACGAGCACGCGGTCGCCGGGCTTGACGGTCGTGACGGCGCTGCCGACGGTCTCGACGATGCCGACGGCCTCGTGGCCGAGGATGCGGCCGGCCTCGGTGTCAGGGACATCGCCCTTGAGGATGTGCAGGTCCGTGCCGCAGATCGTCGTCGCCGTGACACGGATGATCGCGTCCGTCTCGTCGATGATGCGCGGGTCCGGGACGTCGGTCCAGCTCTTCTGGCCAGGACCGGAGTACACGAGGGCCTGCATGGATCCTCCAAGGTTGTGCGGGCTTCCTGCCCTGACTATCGCTCGCCGCGCCCACGGCCGGTCAGGGCCGAAAGTCACCGCCAGGCCGGGATTTTCTTCACGCGGCTTGACCTGAGGTCTTTCGGCTCTACGCGCCGGCGAACGACAGGCAGAGCCTTGGAGGGCGGCGAAGACGTCGCCACAGCTAGGGACATGCCATGAGCAACATCCGCAATACCGCGTCCGCTACGGATGCGCTGAACGACGTGCATCTGCTCGATGCCAGAGCCGTCGACGCCCTTCCCTGGACCGCCGTTGCTGGTTGCCGGGCGTCTCCCAAAAGGTGCTGTGGCACGTCGGCGGGTTCACACAGGCGCTTGTCCGTTACGAGCCCGGCGCCTCCACACCCGGGGAGCCGCACCTGGCCGCCCACCACCACATCTGGGTGACCCACGGTGAGCTCACCTTCGCCGACCATCGCATGACAGCCGGTTCTTACGCGCACGTGCCGCCCGGTCACGCGCATGCAGCGGTCGATGTCGGCCCCGACGGATGCACGCTCCTTCAGATGCACCGTCCGCACCCACCGCTCGAGAGCCAGCTTCTCGCCGAGCGGGATCGCGACTTGGCACATGTCCGTGCTGACGACGAGTCGCTCACCACCAGATCAGCACCAGAGGAGACGGCCGTCGGCCAGCGTTCCTACGCCGCACCAGGAATGAAGGACTCGTCATGAACAAGATCACCCCACCACTGGTCGTCGGCGTGGATGGATCGCCGGCCAGCGACGAAGCCTTGCACTTCGCCTGCCGCGAAGCCGCCGCGCGACGACTGCCGCTGGCGATCGTCCACGCCTGGCAGCAGTTCCCCGCCTACGCCAGCGGCGCCATGATGGGCCCCGGCCCGGTGACGCCAGCACCAGCAGAGATGGCGCAGCTGGGGCGGGACGTCCTGGACAGCGCCACAGCAATCGCGGACTCGTACGGCGACCCAGTCGTCCACGAGAGCCATCTGCTCAACGACGCACCGGCCGCCGCCCTGATCTCGGCAAGCGAGAACGCGCTGCTGCTGGTCGTGGGCGGCCGCGACCGGGCACGGCACGAGCCCGGCTGGCTCGGCCCGGTCCCGCTGCGCCTGGCCGCGAAGGCTCACTGCCCGGTGATCGTGGTGCCGAGCGAGGCCAGCACCACGGGATCCGTCGTCGTCGGCGTTGACGGATCTGCCAACTCCGACGACGCCCTCGCCTTCGCCTTCCACCAGGCGTCCCGGCGCGACGCGCACCTCACCGCCGTCCTCGCCTTCGACGCCGCCGGTCAGCTCACCGGGCTGGACACCACGTTGTTCGCCAACCGACGGGAGAACGCAGAACGCCAGCTCAGCGAGGCCCTGGCCGGCTGGGCTGACAAGTTCCCAGAGGTCGTCGTCACCCACGTCGTCACCGACGAGCCAGCCGCACGCGCACTGCGCGTAGCGTCCTCAACGGCCTCCCTGCTTGTCGTCGGCAGCCACGGCCGTGGCTTCTTCCTCCGCCACGTCCTCGGGTCGGTCAGCTCCGCACTCTTGCGCACCAGCGACTGCCCCGTCGCGATCGTCGGGCCAGAAGCCGCGGCCGATCACTCCTGACATCGGCCCGCTCCGGCTCCGGACGTAGGCCGCGGCGGGCGGTCGTGGGCCCTCCATTGGCCTGATGACGTCCAGATGCACGCCGTCACGTCGGTGGTGTTAGGCGAACTACTCCGTGGCGCGGTCCGCGGCGGCCTGCTGCCGATGCGCACCGCCTCGTCATGCGGCACCAGAACGGGACGCCCCACGAACCCGAACCGGACCGGACCACGAGCGCATCGACCGTGACCTCGACCGTACCGAGGAACCAGTCCTGGTCGGCCGGACCCGGTCGCTGGCTGGCTGCTCGGACACGCTGTGGCGCACGGGCACACCGGGCCGCTAAGAAAAATCGCCGAAGGTGGACAGCGTCAGACCCTGTCCAGCGGCTGGTGCGGACGCGGCGGTAGTTCCAGCGAAATCGCGTCACGCACTCGCACGTCCCCACTCGCGAGCACCACAGCCATGACGCCGGCCTTCCGGATGAGCCTCCCGTCCGCATCCCTATCCATGACTGCCCCCATGAGGCCGCGATGGAAGCGGTCGAGCTGTACACAGGGATTGCGGAGTCCCGTGATCTCGACGACCGCATCGCCGAGCCTCAGCCGGGCGCCGGTGGGCAGCCCGAGCAGGTCCACCCCGCGGGTCGTCACGTTCTCGCCCATGTCACCGGGCTTCACACCAAAGCCGCGAGCACGGAGCTCGTCGTGAAGCTCCGCATGAATGAGGTGGACCTGCCGGAGGTTCGGGGCAGTCGGATCGCGAACCACCCGTGAGAGGTGCTGAACGGTGCGCCCGGCATGGGCATCGCCTTCGACCCCCAGGCCGGCGAGCAGACGGATCACGTCGTAGTTCGCCTTGCTGAACGTGTGGTCCACTGCTCGGCTCACAGCAGCGACTAACCCCACCTGCTGGGCATCTCTTCGGGCCACGAGCACGAGGCGGAACCTATCCGCCGCCTGGAAGTGCACCTCAGCGTGGCCCGGATGCGTGGCCCGGACTTATTCTTAGAGGACGTACGAAGCGATCAACTGCCCTAGCTGCCGAATGTCCGCGCGTCCCTTGAACTCCAGACGCACCTTCCCAAGTCCGCTAAACCAGAGGTCGAGCTCGGCGTCAAGGTCAAAGCTGCCGGCGGTCTCGACACTGAAGGCCTGGATCTTCGCGTACGGGAGGCTGGTGAAGTCCTTCTTCTTCCCGGTCATGCCTTGCACGTTCACCGCGATGAGGCGCTTGTCAGTGAAGACTACGTAGTCCCGCATCGCCTTGAAAGCCTGCAGCACCTGCTCGCCAGGCACTAGAAGCTCAGCTACCCCCTCTCCGACCTCCGCGGGATTGACGGGGCTGAGCTTGACCAATGAGCCGTTCGCAAAGTCCATCATGTCGCGCACCCTAGACGCCTGCGCCGAGCCGACGCTGCTGCGGCAGGACGCAATCATTGACACGATCTGCTGCCGGCGCGATGGCGCTTCTGGCTGTGTCACCGCCGGGCGCAGTCAGCGGCATGAGCGGGCGATCGGCAGCAATGTCCTTCGAGCTCGTGGGGGAAGAGCCCTACTTCAGCCGGGCGTAGTAGTCCACGTTGACGCCCGCGAGGACCGCGACCTCCTCGCACCGTAGCTCCGCGACGCGGCGGGCGCCGACGTCTGACAGGTTCACGTCCTCGGGTCTGATCCTGGCGCGCTGGGCACGGAGGAACTCCCCGAGCCGGGTGGCTTTGGCGGGCGTGGTCGCCACGCTAGCGGCCGGTGGCGGGCGGGTGCTCGGCGACACAG
>JAOPWV010000020.1 GCA_025965475.1 Frankiales bacterium
CCGGTTGTCCACAGATCGGCGTACCTCCCTGGTCGGACGGCGGCTGGCTGGCTAGCGTCCGGTCTCGCGTATCGGGCATTGCGGACGAACCGGAGGACCCTGCCGTGGCTGCTGCCGACACGGTCGAGGCGGAGGTCCGCGAGCTCGTCCGCCGCCGCAGGCTGGACCCCGTCGAGGACGGCGCCGCCATCCGCCGCCTGGTCGACGAGGTCATCGCCGACTACGACGAGCGCGCACTGACTTCCACCCTCGCGCCGCTGCAGGACACGCGGTCGACCGCCAGGGCGGTGTACGACGCGGTGGCCGGGTTCGGCCCGCTGCAGCGGCATCTCGACGACCCGACCGTCGAGGAGATCTGGATCAACGAACCGGGCCGGGTGTTCGTGGCGCGGCGCGGACGGTCCGAGCTGACGACGACGATCCTGACCGACGGCGAGGTCAGGGACCTGGTCGAGAAGATGCTCAAGACCACCGGCCGGCGGGTGGACCTGTCCACGCCGTTCGTCGACGCGATGCTCCCGGACGGTTCGCGGCTGCACGTCGTCATCCCCGACATCACCAGGCGGCACTGGTCGATCAACATCCGCAAGTTCGTGCTGTCGGCCAGCAGCCTGGACGAGCTGGTGCAGCTCGGGAGCATCACGGTCCAGGCGTCCCGCTTCCTCGAAGCCTCCATGGCCGCGGGGCTCAACGTGATCGTGGCCGGCGGGACGCAGGCCGGAAAGACGACCCTGCTCAACAGCCTCGCGGCGTCCATTCCGGGGCGGGAGCGCGTCATTACCTGCGAAGAGGTCTTCGAGCTGCGCCTGCCGCTGCCGGACGTCGTGCCTATGCAGACCCGCCAGCCCAACCTCGAAGGCACCGGGGAGATCCCCTTGCGCCGCCTGGTCAAGGAGGCCCTGCGTATGCGGCCCGACCGGATCATCGTGGGGGAGGTACGGCAGGAAGAGTGCCTCGACCTGCTGATCGCCTTGAATTCAGGGCTGCCGGGCATGTGTTCGATCCACGCCAACTCGGCGCGTGAGGCCATCGTCAAGCTCTGCACGCTCCCGCTGTTGGCGGGGGAGAACGTCGGCCACGCCTTCGTCGTACCGACCGTGGCCAGCTGCGTCGACCTGGTCGTGCACGTGGCCAAGGACGCGAGCGGACACCGCCGCGTGCGCGAGATCGTCGCCGTACCCGGTCGGGTGGAGGCCGACGTCGTCGAGACCGCCGACATCTTCACCAGCCGCGGCAACCGGCTGGTCCGCGCCGAGGGATATCCGCCGCATCCCGAGCGCTACGACGCGGTGGGCGCCGACCTGCCGCGGCTGCTGGCGCAGGAGGCCTCCTGACATGGGCCCCTTGCTCGGCCTGGTGTTCGGCCTCGGCTGCCTCATGGTCTGGCGCTCCGGGCAGCACAGTCCCGCCCGGGCCTCCCGCCGGGACCGCTGGCGGGTGCGTACCCGGGAACTGCTGGCCCAGTCGGGAGTCGAGGGTGTCAGCCCTGCACAGTTGGTCGGCGCCAGCGTGTCTCTCAGTCTCCTGGTCGGGGTCCTCGCGCTCGGCACGTCGCACGTGCCCGTGATCGCCATCGCCTTCGCCGGCTTCGCCGCGCTGCTGCCCTGGGCGTTGGTGCGCCGCCGGCGCACCCAGCGGTCGGCCGAGCTGCGCGAAGTGTGGCCGGAAGCGGTCGACAACCTCGCGAGCGCCGTACGCGCCGGGCTCTCCCTACCGGAGGCGCTGACAGCGCTCGGCGTCCGCGGTCCCGAGCAACTGCGCTCGCCGTTCCGGCGGTTCGGTGAGGACTACCGCGCCACCGGCCGGTTCAACGACTCCCTCGACCGGCTCAAGGCCAACCTCTCCGATCCCGTGGGCGACCGCGTCGTCGAGGCGCTGCGGGTGGCCCGTGAGGTCGGCGGCACCGACCTGGGCCGTCTGCTGCGGACGCTGTCCAGCTTCCTGCGCGAGGACGCCCGCACCCGTGCCGAACTCGAGACGCGCCAGGGCTGGACGGTCAACGCCGCACGGCTCGCTCTCGCCGCCCCCTGGCTGATCCTGTTGCTGCTCTCGACCAGGCCCCAGGCCGTCGCCGCCTACAACCAGCCCGCCGGGGCCGTGGTCCTGGTCGCCGGCGGAGTCGTCTCGTTCCTCGCGTACCGCGTCATGATCCGGATCGCGCGGCTGCCCACCGAGCGGCGGGTGCTCCGGTGACGAGCCTGGTCGGCACAGGTCTCGGCGTGATCGCCGGGGGCGGCCTCTGGCTGGCCGTGGCCGGTATGCCCTTCGCGCGGCGGCCGACCCTGGAGGCGCGGCTCGCGCCGTACCTGCGCGACGCGCCGCGTCCCTCCCGGTTGCTCACCACCCAGGACACGTTGACGCCGTTCCCGACGCTGGAGCGCCTCCTGCGCCCGGTGCTCGGCGACCTCATGAGGGCCCTCGACCGCTGGCTGGGCGGGATAGGCGGCGTACGACGGCGGCTCGACCAGCTCGGACCGGAGCTCACCCTCGAACAGTTCCGGGCCGAGCAGGTGCTGTGGGGCGGCTGCGGACTGGCCACCGCCCTGGGCCTGGCGGTGCTGTCGCTGGCCGGCGGAACCCGGACCCATCCGCTGTTGCTGGTGCTGGCGGCCGGGCTATTCACGATCGGCGGGGTGCTGGCGCGCGACCGCTACCTGACGAAGCAGGTGACGCAGCGGGAGGAGCGGATGCTGGCCGAGTTCCCCACGATCGCCGAACTGCTGGCCCTCGCGGTGACCGCAGGCGAAGGACCGGTCGGCGCCCTCGAGCGCGTCACGCGGATCTCCAGCGGCGAGCTGACCAAGGAACTCGGGCGTGCACTGGCCGAGGCACGGGCCGGCGCCTCGCTGATCGCGGCGCTCGAGGGCATTGCCCGCCGTACGTCCCTGGCGCCCCTGGCGCGGTTCGTAGACGGTGTGGCCGTGGCGGTGGAGCGTGGCACGCCGTTGGCCGAGGTCATGCGCGCGCAGGCCGTGGACGTGCGCGAGGCCGGCAAGCGCCGGCTGCTCGAGTCCGCTGGCCGCCGGGAGATCGCGATGATGGTGCCGGTGGTCTTCCTCGTCCTGCCGGTGACCGTGATATTCGCGTTGTTCCCGGGCTTCTACGGGCTCCAGCTGGTGGCCGGATGACGGCGGCCCAGCAGGAATCCGGCCGCTCACGTCGAAACAGGCTGTCGACTCCGAGGAGGCTCCCGTGGCCGAGGCCCTGACTCCCAGCGCGCTGATGGTGCGCATCCAGGCTCGTGTCCTGGCCGCCGGTGATCCCGAACGCGGCGATGTGCCCGGTTGGGTGCTCATCACCCTCATGACGGCCGGTCTCGTGACCGTGCTGTGGGGGGTGGCGGGTCCCAAACTCCAGGGCATCCTCAACGGCGCGCTCGACAGCGTGAAGGGCCCGACAGGCTGATGGCCCGGGCTGCCCGGCCGACCGGCAGCGCCGGGGATGAGGCCGGGGCGGCCGTCGTCGAGTTCGTCGGCGTCCTGTTCCTGCTGCTCACGCTGTTCCTCGTCGTCCTGCAGGTCGGGCTGACGCTCCATGTCCGCAACGTGCTCATCGCGTCCGCCGCCGAGGGCGCCCGGTACGCCGCGAACGCCGACCGGACCGACGCGGAAGGCGCCGAGCGGGCCCGGGAGGCTGCTGCGAGTGCGCTGTCCGGTCAGCTTGCGGCCCGGTTGCGCGTCGCGGCCGAACCGGACCCGACCGGGCCAGGCGTCGTGCAGGTCACCATCACGGCGCCGGTGCCCCTGGTCGTACCGCTGGTGTCGCCGTTCTCCCTCACCGTGCACGGCCATGCCCTGGAGGAGGCCTCGCCGTGACGGGCCGGCGGCCGGGTGGCGACCGGGGGAGCGCGCTCGTGGAGTTCACTTATCTCGGCGTGCTGCTGATGGTCCCGCTCGTCTATCTGCTGCTCGCGGTGTTCCAGGTGCAGAGCGCGGCCTTCGCGGTGACCGAGGCCTCCCGCCAGGCTGGCCGCGCCTTCGTCCGCGCCGACAACGCGGTCGACGGCCATGCCCGGGCGGCCCAGGCGGTGCGGCTGGCGCTGGCCGACCAGGGCATCACGGCCGCCGTACCGCCCACAGTCAGCTGCGACCCCGAACCGTGCGACCTCACCGCCGGTCAACGGGTGGAGACCGCGGTCGCCTACACGGTCCCGCTGCCCATCGTCGGCGGCCTGTTCGGCCCCGGTCGGGGCGGGATCGCCGTCAGCGGCCGGCATGTGGAAGTCGTCGACCGGTTCCGGCGACAACCGGCCGGAGCGGCGCCGTGAGCCGTCGGCCGAGCGGGGACCAGGGGACGATCACGATCCTGGTCGTCGGCTTCGCCGTGATCCTGCTGTTGCTCGTCGCCGTGGTGGTCGACGTCAGTGCCGTGGTGCTGGCCCGGCGCGGTGCGGCCAGCGCGGCGGACGGAGCCGCGATCGCCGCCGCTCAACAGCTCGACCAGAGCGCGCTGTACGCCAACGGCCTGGGCAGTGCCATCCCGTTGTCGCCGGAGCAGGTGCAGGGCGCCGTCGCGGCCTACGAGGCGCAGGCCGCCCTGACCCAGCCGGGGCTGCGCCTGGCACCGAGCCTGGACGAGACGAGTACGACGGCGAGCGTCGTCGCCCGACGCCGGCTGCAGCTGCCGTTCGCCGCCTGGTTCGGCCTCGGAGAGGTCACGGTGACGGCGGTCGCCAGTGCGCGTGCGCCACTCGTCGCACCCTGACCGCCGCACGTCAGCCGGACGTGACGATGGCCTCGAGGTCGCGGGCCATCTGACCGGCCTCGCGGGACGCCCCCTGGACGGCCTGCTGGGCCTCGTGGGTCGAGGCGGTCTGCTCCTCGACGGCGGCGGCGATGGTGCCCTGCGCGTCGACGACGTCCTGCATGACCTCCTGGATTCGGCCGATCGTCGTGCCCGCCTCGGTCACGTCGACGCGGACGGTCTCCACGACCTCGCGGATGCGCTCGGTGGCCCGGGCCGTCTCCTGGGCGAGTTCCTTGACCTCGTGCGCGACGACGGCGAAGCCCTTGCCCGCCTCACCTGCCCGCGCCGACTCGATCGTCGCGTTGAGGGCCAGCAGGTTCGTCTGGTCGGCGATCGCGGAGATGCTGGTGGCGATCTGGTCGATCTGCGTCATCGTCGCGGTGAGCCGCTCGATGTTGGCCGCACTCGCGCGGGACTGTGTGTTGGCGTCCTGTGCGGTTGTGGAGGCGCGGCTGGCGGCGCCGGCGATCTCGTCGATGGCCGTGCGCATGGACTCCATGACGGTGTTGACGGTCGATACGTTGCCGTCGAGACGGGCCCCGGACTGCTGGAGCTCGACCAGCCGGGCGGAAAGTGTCGCCGCCTGGGCCTCGCGCTCCTCGAGCCGCTGCGCCGCCTCGTTCGCCGCGCGGGCGCGTTCGGCGGCCAGTTCCTCCTGCGCCCGCAGCTGTTCGGCGCGCTGCTCCTCGCCGCGCACCTGCTCGAGCCGCCGGGCCGCATCCGCCTGCTCGGTGAACCGCCAGCCGGAGGCCAGCCCGACGGCAAGTGCCAACAGGAAGCCCGCGTGCAGCAAGGCGAACGGCAGCGGGTGCTGCTGTGCGCGCGGGTCGGAGAAGACCGACATCGGCATGAGCAGGCTCATGCCCAGGTGGTGCACCGCCACGAAGACGATGGCCAGCAGGAAGGGCGCCCAGGCCTGGTACAGCGCCACGAGCGAGAGCATCACGTAGAACCAGATGTGCAGGTCGGTGAGCCCGCCCCCCACGTGCACGAGGACGTCGGCACAGATCATGAGGCCGAGGCTGACGGCGCTGCTCCTGGCGAACTGGGAGGCCAGGACCTGGCCGGCGCCGGCGATGACCAGCACCGCGACCAACTGCCCCCAGAGCATGAATCCGCTGACACCGCGGGCCACACCGAGCAGAGCCAGGACCGGCACGTGGGCGACCAGGACGAGGGACAGCACCCGGTGCCGGACCGCGAACGCCCCGTCGTCGAGTCGCACCCCACGAGGGATGCGACGCGACCACGGCGCTTCGGTACGGACAGCTACCGGAGCAAGGGAAGCCGAACGGGAAGGGTTCATGCCCTGGGCCATCGGCCGGCAGTCCGAGTACCTGAGACGTTGCTCCCGCTACCTGGCCGCGTGGCCTATCCGGGTCATCCCCGACCCGATCGGTTCGCACCATCATGCCGGGCCTGCAGGTGTGCCTCCGGTGCGACTTCGTCCGGGTCTGTGCACCTTTCGAACCATCTACCGGGTGATAGACCGCTGTGTGCGACGCGGAGCACTTCACCCGGCCCTCGCGTGGTCGATGAGGGCCCGACGACCCCTTCGGGTGCTACGTCGTACGTGCAGCGGCAATGACAAGGACTGGTCACATGACGTCAATGAGAACGATGCTCCGGGGCAGCCTGCAGACCCGGCTCGTGGCGGCCTTCCTCGTGGTGGCGGCCATGCTCGTCGGTGTCGGGCTGTTCAGCCTGTCGCAGCAGTCCGGGCTGCACAGCCGCATCACCTCCGTCACGCACCGCGACCTGCTGCCGCTGCAGGACCTGCGGACCGCCCAGAACATCGCCTACCAGATCACCATCTGGGGGCTGGCCGGCGCCGGCACCACGGACCCGGGCGTCGCGTCCGCCATGAAGCAGGCGGGCGACGCGGCACGGGCAACCATGCAACCGGCCCTGGACACCATGTACCGGCGTACGCCGGCCGAACTCCAGCCGCAGGCGCAGGCGCTCGTCGACCTCTACAAGCAGTTCTCCGCTGCCGATGCCGAGTACCAGCGGACCGCCGCGACCCCTGCGGGCGCCGCGGCGAACGCCAAGGCGGCCGGCCTGTTCGGTGAGGTCAACAAGGCCTTCGATGTACAGGCGACGCGGCTTGTCGCGGACGCGCAGCTGCAGCGCAAGGCGGTCGAGAGTGCCTACGGACGCTCGAAGCTGCTGACCACGGTCGCGCTGGTTCTCGGTGTCCTCATCGCACTCGGACTCGGGCTCTCCATCTCCCGCGGCATCCGCCGCCGGGTGCAGGCGATGCTCGTGGGGCTGAACGCCCTCGCCGCAGGTGACCTCCGCAGCGACGTGAAGGTCGACGGCGAGGACGAGCTGGCGCAGATGGCGCAGGCGCTCGGCTCTGCGACCGCCAGCCTGCGGACGACCATCGGGACCCTGGCCGACAACGCGACGGTTCTGGCTACCGCGAGCGACGGCCTGTCGGCGGTCGCGACCGAGCTGGCCCATTCCGCCGAGCGCAGCACGCAGCAGTCCGACGAGGTCTCCGAGGCTGCCGACCAGGTCTCCCGCAACCTGCACACGGTTGCCAGTGGCGCCGAGGAGATGGGCGCGTCGATCAATGAGATCGCCAAGAACGCCAACGACGCATCCCGGGTCGGGGCGGACGCGGTGGCGATGGCCGTGAACACGAACGAGACGGTCGGCAAGCTCGGGGCCTCGTCCGTCGAGATCGGCAACGTCGTCAAGGTCATCACGTCGATCGCCCAGCAGACGAACCTGCTGGCCCTGAACGCCACGATCGAGGCGGCCCGTGCCGGACAGGCCGGCAAGGGCTTCGCTGTTGTCGCGAGCGAGGTCAAGGACCTCGCGCAGGAGACGGCTCGGGCGACCGAGGACATCTCCCGGCGGATCGAGGCCATCCAGGCCGACTCGTCCGGCGCGGTGACGGCCATCGCCGAGATCTCGGCCGTCATCGGCCGGCTCGGCGACTACCAGAACACCATCGCCGCGGCCGTCGAGGAGCAGACGGCGACCACGAACGAGATGGCCCGCAACGTGGCCGAGGCGGCCACCGGATCGAACCGGATCGTCGACTCGATCGCCGGTGTGACCGGAGCGGCGCAGACCACGACGGTCGGTGTGACCGAGGCCCAGCGCGCGGCTGGCGACCTGGCCCGGATGGCGGGGGACCTGCGGACGCTCGTGGGCGGTTTCCGCTACTAGCGCACGCCCGAGCCACGAAGGGCCGCAGGGGACGAACCCCGGCGGCCCTCCGTGTGTCCGGCCCAGGACCTGCCGCAGCCTTTTCGGAACGTCCACAGCACCCAGACGCTGTGGACGTTCCTTTGGTGGCGTGTGCATCTTCGTGCACAAGACGAGCGGCCATTCTTGTGCGATCTGGCTACATACAGCTGCTTTCCGATCTCCCACAGTCACCCCAGCGGGGTGTGCGAGCGCCCCGTACGGCGCCGCCCGGGGGTCCCCGCGGGTGCACCGGGTTCGGCCCAGAAGACGGATGCTGTCGGGTTCCACGTCCACGCCCCGGGCGTGCACCCGCCCCAGGAAGAGGAGTGGCGCTGGTGGCTCACTTGCGCGTAGCGGTCGATGTCGGCGGCACGTTCACGGACGTCTTCGTCGTCGATGAACGCACGAACGTCATGCGCGTGGCCAAGGTGCCTTCGACGCCGGACGATCCCATGCGCGCGATCATGTCCGGGGTCGAGGAGGCGGGCGTCGACCTGCGCGACGTCGTGCTGTTCTCGCACGGGACGACCGTGGCCACGAACGCGCTGATCACGCGGCGGTTCCCGCCGGCCGCCATGGTCTGCACCAAGGGCTTCCGCGACATCCTGGAGATCCGCGACGGCACCCGCGACGACCTGTGGGACGCGTACAAGGACGTCGCGCCGCCGTACATCCGTCGCCGGGACCGCCTCGAGATCGCCGAGCGCGTCGACTACGAGGGCAACGTCCTCGAGGGGGTCGACGAGGCGGAGGCACGCCGGTTGGCGGGCATCCTGCGGCGCAAGGGCGTCCAGACCGTCGCGATCTGCTTCATCAACTCCTACGCCAACGCGGCGAACGAGAACCGGATGCGCGAGATCCTCGCCGAGGAGCTGCCGGGCGTCAGCCTCTCGACGAGCAGCGAGGTGCTGCCCGAGATCTTCGAGCACGACCGGTTCTCCACCACCGTCGCGAACGCCGTGCTGTCCCCGCTCGTGGGCGGCTACGTCAACCGGCTCGAGGCGGCGCTGCGGGCCGGCGGATACGCGGGCGACCTGCTCCTGCTGCACTCCGGCGGGGGCTCGATGACCCCGCGGCTGGTGCAGAAGTACGCCGTCCGGCTCGCCGCGTCCGGCATCGCCGCCGGCGCCATCGCGGCCCGGCACGTCGCCCTGCAGTGCGGCTACCCGAACGCGATCGGCCTCGACATGGGCGGCACGAGCACGGACATCGTGCTGGTCGCGAACGGCGTCCTGCCGATCACCAAGCACTGGCAGGTCGAGTACGGCTACCCGATCTGCTTCCCGAGCATCGAGGTCGCCACCATCGGCGCCGGCGGTGGCTCGCTGGCCTGGATCGACGAGGCGGGCGCGCTGCGCAACGGCCCGCAGTCGGCCGGCGCCGCACCCGGACCGGCCTGCTACGGCAAGGGAGGGCAGGCGCCCACCAACACCGACGCCAACGTCTTCCTCGGCCGGCTCGGCACAGAACTCGCCGGCGGCGCGATGAAGCTCGACGCCGAAGCCGCCGCCCAGGCGATCGCCGACCAGGTGGCCGCCCCGCTGGACCTGTCCCTGCAGGAAGCCGCGGACAGCATCCTCAAGGTGGCGAACGCGAACATGGCCGACGCCGTGCGGCTCGTCTCGATCCGCCGCGGCCACGACCCGCGCGACTTCGCCCTCGTGGCGTTCGGCGGGGCCGGCGCCCTGCACGGAGTGGACATCGCCCGCGAGCTGTCCATCCCCGTCGTGATCGTCCCGCCGAACCCGGGGATCACCTCCGCCCTGGGCTGCCTGCTCGTCGACGTACGCCACGACCTGTCGGTGATGTACCAGCGCGACGCGGCCGACGCCGACGCCGCCACGGTGAACGCGGAGTACGAGGCGCTCGAGGCCGAGGCCCGCGAGCGGCTGCGGCACGAGGGTGTTCCGGACGAGCACGTGTTCCTGCAGCGCACGATGTCGATGCGCTACCTCGGGCAGTGGCGCTCGCTGACGGTCGACGTCGTGGACAGCCCGAACTTCCTGCAGGACACGGTGAACGGCTTCCACGACGGACACGAGCGCGAGTTCGCGTTCCGCCGCGACGACGCACCGGTCGAGATCTACCAGCTCGGGCTCGCCGCGATCGGCACGACTCCCAAGCCGTCGTTCACTGCGCTGCCGCTGTCGCCGGACGCCGCGGCCCCGGTGCCGCGGTCGCACCGCCCGGTCTACTTCTCCGGGCAGGACGAGCGCACCCAGACCCCGGTGTACGCGCGCGCCGAGCTCGAACCGGGCGCGACCGTGCACGGCCCGGCCGTGATCGAACAGCTCGACTCGACCACCGCCGTGCCACCGGGCGCCCGCGCCGTCATCGACGAGTGGCTCAACATCCGGATCTACGTGAAGGAGAACGGCCAGTGACGACCACCGCGCCGAGGCCCGGCGAGCTCGACTCCGCGCAGCGGTCGGCGATGGACCCGGTCACGCTCGAGGTGCTGAAGAACGCGTTCGCCACCGCGGTCGACTCGATGTCCGAGCAGATCCTTCGTACCTGTTACTCGTTCGTCATCTACTCGCGCGACTTCTCGTCCGCCCTGTGCGACGCGCGCGGTGAGACGGTCATGCAGGGCAGCGCCGACATCGCGGTGCACGTGGGCACGCTGCACTTCCAGTGCCGGTCGATCCTCGAGGACTTCGAGGGCGACATCAACCCCGGTGACGTGTTCGCGGTGAACGATCCGTACCGCGGTGGCACGCACTTCAACGACGTCAGCATCATCCGGCCGGTCTTCGTCGACGGCGAGCTCATCGCCTTCGCCCAGAACAAGGGCCACTGGGCCGACGTCGGTGGGACCGTGCCCGGCTCGTTCGACGTCAACGCCCGGGACCACTTCGGCGAGGGCCTGCGCATCACGCCGGTCCGCCTGTGGTCGCAGGGCCGGTTCCTGCAGGACGTCGCCAAGCTGCTCGCCGCGAACACTCGTGCTCCGGAGCAGGTCATCGGCGACCTGCACGCGCAGGCCGTGGCGACCGCGGTCTGCGAGCGCGAGATCCTGCGCCTGGTCGGCAAGTACGGCAAGGGCACCGTGACCCTGGCGATGGACGAGGTCCAGAACTACGTCGAGCGGCTCGTGCGCCAGCGCATCAGCGCTCTTCCCGACGGCACCTGGGAGACCGAGGACTACATCGACTTCGACCCGGCGCACGGCGAGGGCCTGGTCCCGGTCAAGGTGCGGATGACCATCGACGGCAGTCAGGTGAAGTACGACCTCACCGGCTCAGCGCCGGCCGTCGCCAGCTTCCTCAACAGTGGCTACGGCGCCGCGTTCTCGGGTGTGGCTGCGGGGACCAAGGCGTTCTTCCCCGACGTACCGCTGAACTCCGGTTTCTACCGGGCGATGCAGGCCGACCTCGGGCCGAAGGGCACCGTCGTCAACGCCGAGTGGCCCACCGCCGTCACGGGTTTCTGCTCCGGCCCGTACGAGAAGATCATGAACAGCATCTTCGAGCTCTGGTCGCACGTGATGCCGGAACGGGCCATCGCGTGCTCGTTCAACCTGGAGTACCTGCTCGTCGGTGGCCGTGATGCGCGGGTCGAGGGAAGGCCGTACTTCATGTGGTACGACTGGATGGTCGGCGGCTGGGGCGGCCGGTCGACCAAGGACGGCACCGGCGCCAGCGCCCCCGTCTTCGGGGTCGGGCTCGCGGTGCAGCCGCTCGAAGGCCAGGAGCGGCTCTCGCCCGTCCTGACCTCGACCCACGAGATCCTCGTCGACTCCGGCGGCCCCGGCCTGTTCCGCGGCGGCTGCGGCGTCGAGAAGGGCGGCACGCTCACGGCGGCCGAGGACGCGGTCATGTCCTACTGCTGTGACCGGGCGCGGTCCATCGCCTGGGGCCTCGAGGGCGGCCTGCCGTCGAGCCCGCACGGCGTGTGGCTCAACAAGGGCCAGGACAGCGAGCGTTTCCTCGGCGCCGTCTTCTCCAACGTGCCGGTCAAGCCCGGCGACACGTTCACCCGGCCGAGCGCCGGCGGCGGCGGGTACGGCGACCCGCTCGAGCGTGACCCGCTCGCGGTCCGCGAGGACGTCGCCGACGGCTACGTCTCGGTGAAGCGGGCCCGCACGGACTACGGGGTCGTCGTCGAGTGCGTGGACGAGGAACTGGCCGAGTACGTCGTGCTCGAGCAGGAGACCACCGAGGAACGTGCCCGGATCCGCGCTGGCCGGCTGGGCTGGCTGCAGGAGGACCCGGTCGCCGTCGCAGAGCGGTACCGGGACGGCAGCCTCGACGCGCTCGACCTCATCCGCCAGTACGGCGTCATCGTCGACTGGGGGACCGGCGAGCTGCTGCCGACGACCACCCAGCAGTTCCGCGCGATGCTGGCCAAGCGCACCTCGTCGGCCTGGAACTAGCCAGCCGGCCGGGTAGCGGGCAGCCCGCTACCCGGCCAGGTCGGCGGCCTTGAGGGCCAGCCACAGTTGGACGCGGTCGCTGAACGAGCTCAGGCTCAGTCCGGTGACCTCCTCGATCCGCTGCATCCGGTAGCGCAGGGTGTTGCGGTGCACCCCGAGCTCACGGGCAGCCGGGTCCAGCCGCCCGTCGTTGCGCAGGAACACCTCCAGCGACCGCAGCAGATCGCCGCGGTTGCCGCTGTCGTGCTCGCGCAGGCCGGCGAGCACGGAAGCGCTGATCTCCTCCAGTGCGGCCTGGCTCTGCGAGGCCAGCAGGAGCCCGTGGGCGGGGATGTCCCGGAAGAACTTCACGTCGCGCCGCTCGGTCCGCGCGATCTCCGACGCCATGCCGGCCTGACGCACCGAGCTGCGGATCCCGTCGTACGCCGCCGGTTCTCCGACGCCGGCATGCACCGCACGATGCTGTTGGCGGCGCAGTTCCTTGCACAGCAGGCGGATCGCCTGCTCGGCGTCGACGGCGGCCAGCAGCACGACCAGGGCGTCCTCCCCGTGCTCCCCGAGGGCGAACGGCCGTTGTTGCGTCGTCAGCACGCCCTCCACGAGCTCGAAGAGGGCCGCCAGGTCGTTGTGTGCCGGCAGGACGACGGCGCTGACCGGCGACGCGTCGGGAAAGCCCAGGTGCATCAGGGCGTCGCGGGCGGCCGGCAGCGGCCCGTCTCCGCAGATGGCCGCCAGCGCGACCGCCCGGAGGCCACGTTCGGCGGTGAGCAGCGCGGCCGGTGGCTGCATGCCGATCGAGATGAGCGAGATCGCGTGGCTGGTCACCAGCCGGTCGTACGGCGTGAAGGCTGATCCCTTGCCGACCGCGAGATGTCCACCGGGCATGCCGGTCGGTCCGAACGGCAGGATCGTCATGGAGCCACCGCCCCGCACCGAGCTCGAGATGGCGAACACCCCGTCGGTGGAGCTGCGCCCTGACAGCTCGCGGGTGACGTCGCTGACCCGCTCGCTGGCGTCGGCGGGAGTGGCGACCAGGACGCCCCCCTCGTTGTCGAGCAGCAACGCCCAGCCCTCGAGTGCCCCCGCGAGACCCTCGACGATGCCGGTGATGCCGCTCCTCACGGCCAGCCGCGTGATCCGGTGGTGGGTCTGCAGGGTCCGCTGGACCGTCTCCTGCTGCTCCAGGGCGAAGTGCCGGGCGACGACCTCGGTGATCGCGATGAACGGCGTCGGCAGCGGTACCGAGAACACCGGCATGCCGTGCTCCTCCGCTGCCGCCAGCAGCGCGGGTGGCACCCGGTCGTGCGTCAGGCTGACACCGAAGCCCAGCCCGGCCACGTCGGCCTCGGTGAGGCACTGCACGTAGCGGTGCAGCACCGCCGGATCGTCAGGCGGCAGCGACAGGCCTGTCGTCAGGACGATCTCGCGCCCGGACAGCCAGGGGGAGGGGTCGAGCAGCTCGATGACGTGGGCCCAACGGGCGGGCCGGTCGGCGTGCTCGGACCCGGCGAGAAGGCTGAGGTCCAGGCCTGCGTGCGACAGGAGTGCACGCACGGAGAACATCGGGCCTCCCTCGGCCGTCCGGGGTCGGCCGGTGCCGAGCCGTCGCGGCAGTTCTACCCGACCGCTCCCGGCCGGGTCCGCGACGGCGCGGCACTCACACCTTGAAGGAGCCGACGAGGGTGCGGAGTTCGGTGGACAGGTCGGCGAGTTGGCGGGCGGCGTGCTGGGCGGCTTGGGCGCCGCTGGTGGTGTTGGCGGCGGCGTCGGCGACGCCGGAGATGACGTTG
>JAOPWV010000046.1 GCA_025965475.1 Frankiales bacterium
GTCCTCGCGGTGGCCGGGCTGGCGGCGGCGCTGCTGTGGTTCGCGGGCCGCGGCGTCTGCGGGGGAGCCCGGCCCGTCTCCCGGCGCCGCCCCACGTCGTACGCCGCCGGCTGCGGCTTCGCGCTGCACCGGCTCGTCGAGGGCACCACCCTCGGCCTGGCCGCCACCACCGAACCGCGGGCCGCCGTGCTGCTCGCCGTCGCGCTCGGCCTGCACGGCACCTGCGAGGGCGTGTCGGTGAGCACCTGCCTCACCGCTGCAGCGGTCTCCCGCCGGAGTCGGATCCTGTGGCTGGTCCTGCTCTGCGCGATGCCGTTCGCCGGGGCGCTGTGGGGGCTCGGGCACCCGTTGCCGCCCGTCGCGACCGGCCTGGCGATGGCCGCCGTCGGCGGCGCGTTCCTGGCCGCCGGCGCCGCGAACCTGTCGGCGGCCCTGGAGCGGCTCGGGACGCTGGCGTCCGCCGCCCTGGCGGGTGCCGGCGCCGCCGTACTGCTTGCCACGACCCTGCTGGCCGGCTGACGCCCCGTCCCGGCGGCCACCCCTTTGTGGAATTTCCACAGCATCAGGGTGCTGGGGAACGTCCACAAGGCCGCAGAACAGCTACCGGGTGGTCGGGGCCGGGTGGGCGAGCCGCGTGGGGCGATCCCGGCCGCGCAGCGTGAGCTGGTCGCCCGCGACCCAGCACGCCGCCTCCTCCGGCGCCGCGGCGGCCACGACGTCGGCGTCCGCGAGGACCCCGCCGGCAGCGGTCTTGGCCAGCTCCGTCAGGCGGGCGGCGGCGTTCACCGGATCGCCGATGACGGTGTACTCGAACCGGGTCTCGGCCCCGACATGCCCGGCCACCACCGTGCCGGCGGACACCCCGATCGCCGCCTCCACCGGCAGCGCCGCCAACCGCTCGGCGAGGATCCGCGCGGCGGTCAGCGCGCTGGTCGTGAACCCCGGGCGCGTCACCGGTGCCCCGAACACGCACAGCGCCCCGTCACCCTCGAACTTGTTGACCCAGCCCCCGTACGCCGTGACGACGTCGATCACCACGCCGAAGAATGCGTTCAGGCGCTGGACCACCTCCTGCGGGTCCATCGACAGCGCGAGCGACGTGGAGCCGACGATGTCGACGAAGAGCACGGCGACCTCACGCGTCTCCCCGCCGAGCTGGACCCCCTCCTCGAGGGCCAGCCGCGCCACGTCGTCCCCGACCTGCCGGCCGAACAGGTCCCGCAGCCGGTCACGTTCCCGCAGGCCGCGCACCATCACGTTGAACCCGCTCTGCAGCTGACCGACCTCGGACGCGTCGTACACGGGCACGGTCACGTCCAGCCGGCCCTCGCCCACCGCCCGCAGGGCGTCGGCGACCGACCGGATCGGGTCGCTGACCGCGCCGGCGGCGGTACCGATCGCGATGAGCCCGATGACCAGCGTCACGGTGACGAGGAACAGCACGCCGGCCGCACCGAGGGGCTGGTCCGAGGCGGGGCTCCACACGCCGAGGGCCAGCCCGAGCAGCGGCATGCCGGTCCCCAGCGCCCACGCGAGGACCAGCCGCGAGCCGACGCCGAAGACCACGGGCGGCGCCTCACTGGTCCCCGCCATGGCCCGCGTCACAACCGGCCGGAGCAGCCGCTCGGCGAGCAGGTAGGCGATCGCGCACGTCGTGAACCCGCCCAGCGCGATGGTCGTCGCGACATCGCCCGCCGCGACCAGGTCGTACGGCGCGTTCAGGAGGCCGAACAGCACCACGGCGCCGAGCCAGATCGTCGCGTTGATGCGCATCTGCCGCAGCGGCTGGCGCAGTACCGCCGCGCGTTCGTCATCGGTCGGGGGCCGCTCGGACGCCAGCCACCGCAGAACGGGCCGGGCGGCGACCTCCCCCCACCAGCGGCCGAGCACGATGCTGCCGACCGTGTAGGCCGCGAAGACCAGGGTGTTGAGCCAACGTTGCCGTTCCAGGTCGGTCCGACTCGGCAGGGGGAGCAGGTAGAGCAGGAAGACGAACACCACCAGGGCGCCGCCGATGTTGGCCAGCACGATCGCGGGGCCGAGTCGCCGGGTCGTACGCCGGCCGAGCTCGGCGCCCGTGCCGTCGTCCGCCAACAGCTGGCGCGTCACAGCAGACTCGCCGCGTGACGTCCGGCCGCCGCGGCGGCGAGGAACGCCACCGGGTCGTCGTCCAGGCCCCGCCCCATCGTCGACAGCTCAGCGGGGGAGTGGCGCAGCGCTTCCAGCAGCCCCGCGTCGTCCACCTCCACCAGGCGGTGCCTCGCGAACGGTGCCGGGTCCACCAGGGACGCGTACGACGCCGGCACCACGAGGTCGGCCGGCGCCAGCGCGACGCGGCCGTACGCGGTCGTCGAGTGGTGGCTCACCCCCCGGTGCCGCGGCCGGGGGTCCGCCGACGACATCCGCAGCACCCCGACCGGCCGCCCGCCGACGGTGGCCGCCGCGTTGACGGCCTCGCCGGCAGCCACCCCGGAGAAGCCCCAGGGGGTGCCGGTGCCCAGGTTCCCCGGGCCCTGGGTCGCCACGACCACGTCGGCCCGCAGGACCCGGGCGGCGGCGAGCAGGCCCGAGTGCAGGGTGACGGCCTCCAGGTCCCCGCCGAACGCCTGGCCGACGGTCACCGTGCCCGCCAGCGCCGGGGCCAGGGCGGCCACCGTGCGGGAGAACCACAGGGGCAGCGCGCCGCCGTCGGTCATGACGTACGCGATCCGCGCGTCCGGCCGGTCGGCCAGCAGCCCCGCGACGACCGCCGGCAGGGACGAGTGCAGGTCGGCGACCACCACCGGCATCCCGGGCGACGGCAGCAATTCGTCGGTGGCCAGCAGCGCGTGGGTCGGCGCGTCCTGCTCGTCCACCCCGAGCACGACCGTCTGCGTGGGCGTGTAGCGCGCCTTCACCAGATGCCCCGGCCCGTTCCGGTCCGCCGGCAGCCGGTCCGGGAACGCCACGACGAGCGCGTAGCCGCCCGTGCCGAGCCCCAGCTGGAGGGCGGTGACGTTGAGCAGGACGGCGTCGCCAGGCTCCGGGACCCCCACCAGTTCGGGGTGGGCGAGGGCCCGCGCCGTCGTACCGTCCGCAAGGTCGACGTCGAGCTCGAGGGCACCGGGCCAGCTCCGGCCGAGGGACACGACGGTGCCGCGCCGCCACGAAATCACTCCGCAGGCTAACGTCCGCTCTCGTGTCGGCGAAGAAGACGGAGCGACTGCTCAACCTGGTCATCTGCCTGCTCGCGACGAGGCGCTACCTGTCGGTGCAGGAGATCCGCGACGCGGTGCCCGGTTACGAGTCCGGGAACGAGGAGTCGTTCCGGCGGATGTTCGAGCGCGACAAGGAGGAGCTGCGCGAGCTCGGGATCCCGCTCGAGACCGGGACCGAGTCCGCCGTGCACGACGACGAGCTCGGCTACCGGATCGCCCGCCGCGACTACGAGCTGCCGCCGATCTCGCTGTCCCCGGACGAGGCTGCCGCCCTCGGACTGGCCGCCCGGCTCTGGCAGTCCGCCCCGCTCGCCGGCGCGACCGGCAACGCCCTGCTGAAGCTGCGGGCGGCGGGTATCGACGCGCCGGAGGCGTCCGGCGCGCTGGAACCACGGGTCGGCGCCACCGAACCGGCGTTCGCCGCCTGCCTGTCGGCGGTCCGGGACGGCCGGGCCCTGCGCTTCACCTACCGGGCCAGCGGCCGCAGTCCCGAGGAGCGCACCGTCGAGGCTTGGGGCGTCGTGTCCTGGCGCGGCCGCTGGTACCTCGTGGGTTTCGACACCGCCCGCCAGGCCAGCCGCGTCTTCCGGCTGTCCCGCATCCTCGGCCCGGCCGTACCGATCGGCCCCGAGCACGATGTCCGCCCGCCCGAAGACCTCGACCTGCGGGCCCTCGTCGAGCGGATGGCCGGCGAGCAGCCGCGTTCCACGGCCCGCGTCCGGTTGCGACCCGGTGCCGGCTGGGCGCTGCGCCGGGAGGCCACCAGCAGCACCATCGACGCGGACGGCTGGGACGTCGTCGAGGTCGGCTACTCCGACCCGGAACGGTTCGCCGACCGGGTGACCGGCTACGGCGCCGACGCGGTCGTGCTCTCGCCCGACGAGGCCCGCGCCGCCGTCGTACGACGCCTCGAGAGCCTGGCCCGATGAGCGGCTCGCTGGACCGGCTGCCGCGGCTGCTGGCCCTGGTCCCGTACCTGCTGTCCCATCCGGGGGCGCGGGCCGCCGACGTGGCGGCGCTGTTCGAGATCACCGAGCAGCAGCTGCGCAAGGACCTCGACCTGCTGTGGGTGTGCGGTCTGCCGGGGCACGGGCCGGGCGACCTCATCGACATGGAGCTCGAGGGCGACACGATCACGCTCTTCGAGCCCGCCGGCGTGACCCGGCCGCTGCGGCTGACCGCAGACGAGGCGCTGGCCCTCCTGGTGGCGCTCCGGACGCTGGCCGAGACGCCGGGCCTGGTCGACCGCGACGTCGTCAGCCGCACGCTGGCCAAGATCGAGGAGGCCGCCGGCGCCGCGGCCGGGCCCGCGGACCGCGTGGCCGTCGCCGTTGAGCACCAGACGGGGGAGGACCAGGTGCTGCCCGTCGTACGGCAGGCCCTGGCCGAGAACCGCCGCGTGCACCTGAGCTACCACGTGCCCGCCCGCGACGAGACCACCGAACGCGACGTCGACCCGATGCGGCTGCTGCTCGTCGAGGGGCACACGTATCTGGAGGGCTGGTGCCGGCGGGTCGAGGGCGTCCGGCTGTTCCGCCTCGACCGCGTCGTCGGGATCACGCTGCTGGACCTGCCGGCGGAGCCGCCGCCGGAGGCCGCGCCGCGGGACCTGTCCCAGGGGCTGTTCCAGCCCTCGCCCGGCGACCAGCTGGTGACGATCGCGCTGCAGCCCGGCGCGCACTGGGTGGCCGACTACCAGCCGTGCGAGTCCGTCGAGGACCTGGGGGACGGCACGCTGGTGGCCCGGGTGCGGACCCCCGACACCGCCTGGGTACGCCGGCTCGCGCTCCGGCTCGGCGACCAGGCCCGCGTCCTGGAGCCGGCCGGCCTGGTGGACCAGGTCCGAGCGGACGCGAGAGCCGCTCTCGCGGCATATGACCGGTAGTCCATCGGGACCCCCCTGCGCAGAACTCGTCAAGTAATCGCGGAGCCCTGCCGATGTGCGGGTGACGGCCCGCAACGGGCGTCGCGATCAGACGAAGGGATCCGGCCATGACGACGATCAAGGCGTCCTGCTCCACGTGCGGAGAGGTCGACCTGACGCCGGCCGACGTCTCCCTGATGGTGTGCAGCCACGCACCGCTCTCGTACTACGCCTTCTGCTGCCCCACGTGCCAGGAGACCGTGCGCAAGCCGGCCGACGACCACGTCGTCGCACTGCTGGTGTCCGGTGGCGTCCCGGCCGAGGTGTGGGAGGTGCCGGCGGAGGCCCTCGAGATCACGGCCGGCCCGGCCCTGACGTACGACGACCTGCTCGACTTCGCCCTGGGCCTGGGCACCACCGACCTGCTCGCGGCTGCCGCGGGCGCACCTGTCCGCATCTGACGCTGCTCCGCTAACCTCGGCGGGTGCGCTGGGTACTGATCGACCTCCTGCTCGCCCTGCTCGCGCTGGGCGGGCTCGGTGTCGTCGCGCTGGGCCTGTGGCGCCAGGTCAAGGGCCTGGGGCGCGAGGTGGCCCGGGCCGGTGCCGCGATCGGGACCGCAACCGACAGTCTGGCCGAGGCGCACGCCGCCCGCCCCGACCTCACCGCTGCCACGCCCTCGCCGCCGGCCACCCCGACGCGCGCACGTGGCCGCCGGCGCTAGGACCGCACACCTCCCGGGACGTACGCTGGTGCCTCCCCACACCGGAGGTCGTCGTGCCTGAGTTCCTGGGCTCCTGGGAGTTCATCGTCCTGGCCCTGCTCGTGCTCGTGCTGTTCGGCGCCAAGCGGCTGCCCGACTCGGCGCGCGCTCTCGGGCGGTCCATGCGGATCTTCAAGGCCGAGACCAAGGGCCTGCGCGAGGACGAGACGGCCGTCCCGCCGGCCGCCCTTCCGACGGCCCCGCCGCCCGTCGCGCAGCCCGCTCCGGTGGCGCAGCCCGCTCCGGTGGCGCACGACGAGCAGCAGCGACCGCTGCACCCGTAGGTGACAGCGCTGTCCGCGCCGGGTCGCCCGGGGGGCCGCCGACGGCGCGCCCCTGACGGCCGTATGGCCCTGGCCGACCATCTGCGCGAGCTGCGCAACCGGCTGGGCATCTCACTGCTGGCCCTCGGCGTCGGCGTCATCGTCGCGTTCATCTACTGGGCGCCGATCTACCACTTCCTGAGCGCCCCGTACTGCGCGACGCGGCCGGGCACGAAGGACTGCACCCTGTTCGCGTTCGGCATCTTCGACCAGTTCCTGGTCCGCATGAAGGTGTCCTTCATCGCGGGCGCGGTGTTCACCGCGCCCATCTGGCTCTACCAGCTCGGCGCCTTCATCACCCCGGCGCTGCACCGCCGGGAGAAGAAGTACGCGGCCGCGTTCCTCCTCGCGTCGCTCGTGCTGTTCTCGGTCGGCTGCGTGTTCGCCTACCTGACGGTCGCCCGCGGCTTGGACTTCCTGCTCGGCGTCGCGGGCGGCGACGTCACGACCCTGCTCTCGATCCAGTCGTACCTGTCGTTCGTGACCCTGATGCTGCTCGCGTTCGGGGTGGCGTTCCTGTTCCCCGTGGTCGTCACGTTCCTCAACCTGGTCGGCATCTTCAGCACCGCCCGGATGCGCAGCTGGCGACGCGGGATGATCTTCGGCATCTTCTTCGTGTCCGCGGTGATCACGCCCTCGCAGGACCCGTTCACCTTCATGGCGATGGCCATCCCGATCTGCATCCTCTACGAGGGGTGCATCGTCATCGGCCGGGTCCGCGACCGCTCCCGTCGACGGAGCCTCGCAGCAGACGGACTGGCCGCGCTGGACGACGACCTCCCGTCGTACGTCGACCCGACGCCGTCCTACGTCGACCCGACCCCGTCCTACGTCGAACGACGCCCGTCCTCGCTCTAGTCGCTCATGCCGCGGCTGCGTGCGCGAAGGCGCCGGGCGGGGGACGTAACCTGGCAGGGTGACCGGCGCGCTATCCCCGGCGGAGCGGTACGCCGCCTTCCGCCGCAACCAGCCCGGGCCTGCCCTGGCCGGCTTCGAGGTCGGCTACCCGTTCGGCCTCGACGCCTTCCAGCGCGTGGCCTGCATGGCGCTGGAGGAAGGCCGGGGGGTCCTCGTGGCCGCCCCGACAGGAGCCGGCAAGACCGTGGTCGGGGAGTTCGCGGTCCACCTCGCGCTGCGCAACGGCCGCAAGTGCTTCTACACGACCCCGATCAAGGCGTTGTCGAACCAGAAGTACAACGACCTCGTCGAGCGGTACGGCGCCGACAAGGTCGGGCTGCTGACCGGCGACAACGCCGTCAACGGCGACGCGGACATCGTGGTGATGACCACCGAGGTCCTGCGCAACATGCTCTACGCCGGCAGCGATGCGCTGCGCGGGCTGTCCCACGTGGTGATGGACGAGGTGCACTACCTCGCCGACCGCTCGCGCGGAGCCGTCTGGGAGGAGGTGATCATCCATCTCCCGGAGGACGTCGTCCTCGTCTCCCTGTCGGCGACGGTCAGCAATGCCGAGGAGTTCGCGGAGTGGCTGGTCACCGTCCGCGGCGACACCGAGGTCGTCGTCGAGGAGCACCGGCCGGTGCCGCTGTGGCAGCACGTCATGGCAGGCACCCGCCTCTACGACCTGTTCATCGACGAGGAGCAGCAGGAGGTCAACCCCGACCTCGTGCGCATCGCCCGCGAGGAGTCGCGGTGGTCGCCCCGCGACCGGCAGGGCCGGCCGATGCGCCGACCCACCGCGACGCGCTCGGACGTCATCGAGCGGCTCGACCGTGAGGGCCTGCTGCCCGCGATCACGTTCATCTTCAGCCGCGCGGGGTGTGCCGCCGCTGTCGAGCATTGCCTGCGCTCCGGCCTGCGGCTCAACACCGCGGAGGAGGCGGAGCGGGTCCGCCTGCACGTCGAGGAGCGCACCCGGTCCATCCCGGAGGAGGACCTGCGCGTCCTCGGGTACTGGGAGTGGTTGGAGGGCCTGCAGCGGGGCATCGCGGCCCACCACGCCGGCATGCTGCCGACCTTCAAGGAGATCGTCGAGGAGCTTTTCCTGGACGGCCTGGTCAAGGCCGTGTTCGCGACGGAGACCCTGGCGCTGGGCGTCAACATGCCGGCCCGCTCGGTCGTGCTCGAGAAGCTCACCAAGTGGAACGGCGAGACGCACGCCGACGTGACCCCGGGGGAGTACACCCAGCTGACCGGCCGGGCCGGCCGGCGCGGCATCGACGTCGAAGGCCACGCGGTCGTGCTCTGGCAGCAGGGCTTCGACCCCAAGCAGGTGGCCGGGCTGGCGTCGACCCGCACCTATCCGCTGCGCTCGAGCTTCCGGCCGTCGTACAACATGGCGGTCAACCTGGTGGGCGCGTTCGGTCGCGAGCCGGCCCGGGTGCTGCTCGAGTCGAGCTTCGCGCAGTTCCAGGCCGACAAGTCCGTCGTCGGGTTGGCGCGTCAGATCGCCAGGAACCTCGAAGCCCTCGAGGGCTACGCCGCGTCGATGACCTGCCATCTGGGTGACGTGGAGGAGTACGCCGCGCTGCGGGCGCGGCTCAAGCGGCGCGAGACCGAACTGGCCAAGCAGGGCGCGTCGCAGCGCCGGGCGGCCGCGGGCCGGTCGCTGGAGCGGCTCAAGCCGGGTGACGTGATCCGGGTTCCGAGCGGCCGCCGGTCCGGGCTCGCCGTCGTGCTGGACCCGGGCGTCGGGATGAACGGCGAGGCACACCCCCTCGTCGTCACCGAGGACCGGTGGGCGGGCCGGCTGTCGCTCAGCGACTTCCCCGCGGCGGTGGAACCGGTCGCCCACGTCAAGGTGCCCCGCAACTTCAATCACCGCACGCCGCAGTCGCGCCGCGACATGGCCTCCACGCTGCGCGCTCTCGGCCTCGGTCCGGCCGGCCGGCCCGGCCGGCAGCGGTCCGCGGCCGCGGACGACGAGGGGCTCAGCAGGCTGCGCGCCGAGATCCGCCGCCATCCCGTGCACGGCTGCGACGACCGCGAGCAGCACATGCGCTGGGCCGAGCGCTGGCAACGGCTGCGCGAGGACACCGACGCGATCGAGCGCAAGGTGGCCGGCAAGACCTCGTCGATCGCGCGCACCTTCGACCGGGTCTGCGACGTGCTGACCGCGCTGGGGTACCTCGACGGCGAGGTCGTCACCGAGACCGGCAAGCAGCTCGCCCGGGTCTACAGCGAGGCCGACCTGCTGGTCGTCGAGTGCCTGCGATCCGGCGTCTGGGACGAGCTCACGGCGGCCGAGCTGGCCGCCGTCGTCTCCACGCTCGTCTACGAGAACCGGCGGCCTGACGAGTCGGTGCCCCGCGTGCCGTCCGGGCGGGTCCAGACGGCCCTGGGCGAGATGGTCCGGACCTGGGGCCGGCTGTCCGAGGCCGAGGCCGCCGAGCGGCTGTCCTTTCTGCGCGAGCCGGACCTGGGCTTCACCTGGGCGGCCTGGCGGTGGGCGTCGGGCGCCAGGTTGGAACAGGTCCTGGACGACGACCAGGACCTCACAGCCGGTGACTTCGTCCGCTGGAGCAAGCAGCTCGTCGACCTGCTGGGGCAGATCGCACTCGTCGCCGGGGACTCGCCGGTGCGCCGGACGAGCCGGCAGGCCATCGAGGCGGTACGGCGCGGTGTCGTGGCCTACAGCTCACTGGTCTGAGCGCCGGCTGAGAGCGGCGGTCCCGGGCACCCCACGGACCGTCCCGACCGGCCTAGGGTGCAGGTCGTGACGACCACGGCGCCCGCCCCGACAGCCTCTCGCGAGCGGGCGGCACCCAAGCACGCCTGGGTTCCCAAGCTCGCCGGGGTCCTGTGCGCGCTCATCGGGGTGGTCGACCTGGCCAGCGCCCTGTCGCACGCCAACCGCCGGCGGTTGCGGGAGCTCACCGAGCTGGTCCCGGGCACGCTGACCAACGCGAGCGCGGCCGCGACGCTCGTCACCGGCATCCTGCTGCTCCTGCTCGCCCGGGCGCTGTACCGCCGCAAGCGCCGGGCCTGGCGGGCCGTCGTCGTGCTGCTGGCCGGCAGCGTCGCCCTGCACGTGCTCAAGGGCCTGGACGTGGAGGAGGCGTTGCTCACGGCGGCCCTGCTCGTCGCGCTCATCGTCTGGCGCGACGAGTTCCCCGCCAAGGGCGACCCCCGCACCCGCTGGCGTGCCGTGGCCGCGTTCGTCGCGCTGCTCGTGACGAGCATCGTGCTCGGGATGCTGCTGGTCGCGCTGCGCCGCAACGAGCTCATGTCGCCCTACGCCTTCTGGCCGGTCCTCCAGCACGTGGTGAGCGGCCTGTTGGGCATCAGCGGCCCACTGCGCTGGGAGCCCGACCGCGCGGGCACCAATGCGAACGACTTCATCGGCGACGCCCTACTCGCGCTCGGCCTGCTGACCGCCGTGACCACGGTGTACCTCGTCCTGCGCCCCGCCGAGCCGGTGGCCCGGCTCAGCAGGGAGGACGAGGACCGGATGCGCTGCCTGCTCGAGCGGCACGGCAGTCGCGACTCGCTCGCGTACTTCGCGTTGCGACGCGACAAGAGCGTGCTCTGGTCGCCGTCCGGGAAGGCCTGCATCGCCTACCGGGTGGTGTCCGGCGTGATGCTCGCCAGCGGTGACCCGCTCGGCGACCCCGAGGCCTGGCCCGGAGCCATCGCGGTGTTCCTCGACACCGCCGCGGAGCACGCCTGGGTCCCGGCGGTCATGGGGTGCAGCGAGCAGGCCGGCATCGTCTGGTCCCGGGCCGGCCTGTCGGCCCTGGAGATCGGCGACGAGGCGGTCGTCGAGGTCGACCAGTTCTCGCTGGAGGGCCGGGCGATGCGCAACGTCCGGCAGGCTGTCGCCCGTGTCGAACGGGCCGGCTACACCTGCGAGGTGCGCCGCGTGTCGGACATCTCCGCCGAGGAGCGGGCCTCCCTCAGGCGGCAGGCGATGGCCTGGCGGGGCACCGAGACCGAGCGCGGGTTCTCCATGGCGCTCGGCCGGTTCGGCGATCCGCGCGACCCTGACTGCGTCGCCGCGATGGCGTACCAGGACGGCGCCCTGCGGGCGTTCCTGCACTTCGTCCCGTGGGGTCCGGACGGCCTGTCGCTGGACCTCATGCGCCGCGACCGCAACGCCGACAACGGCCTCAACGAGTTGCTCATCGTCCGTTCCCTCGCGGCGGCCCCCGGTCTCGGTGTCCGCCGGCTCTCCCTGAACTTCGCGGTCTTCCGGTCCTCCCTGGAGCGCGGTGAGCGGCTCGGGGCGGGCCCGTTCCTCAAGGCGTGGCGCGGCCTGCTGCTGTTCGTGTCCCGCTGGTTCCAGATCGAGTCGCTCTACCGGTTCAACGCGAAGTTCCGCCCGGTGTGGGAACCGCGCTTCGTCTGCTACCCGTCAGCCCGCGACCTGCCGCGGGTGGCCATCGCCGCGCTGGAGGCCGAAGCCTTCCTCGTCTGGCCGCGCTTCCCGCGGCTCATCGGCCGCGACCACCGGCCCGAGGCGGTCAGCTAACCGGTCGCGACGGGGACCCCGTCGGCGTCGCGCAGCCCCAGCACGCCGCGCTCCCGGCGCACCGCCTCGGCGTACCGGCTCACCTGCGCCGACTCCCAGGCGCTGTCGCGGCCGGTCTCGACGGCGAGCAGTGCGGCCGCCCTCGGAGCGGCGCCCAGTCCCGCGTCCCGCGCCCGCAGGGAGAGCCGGAAGCGGCGGCTGAACACGTCCTCCAGGGTGGCCGCGCCCTCGCTGCGGGCGGCCTGGACGACCTCCGCCGCGATGTGCGGCGCGGCGGGGGAGAGGGTGTCCCCGAGAGACGGGTCCGTGGCCACGAGGGACAGGACGTCCGAGGCCGCCTCCCCGGACTGGCGCACCAGGCTGGCGGCGACCTCCTCGTCGAGCCCGAGCGCCCCCGCGGCCGCGGTCGTCTCGGCCAGAAGGGCGGCGTACGGCCGGGTACCGGTCAGGGAGATCTCGTCGGTTCGGCAGCGCGCCCGGCGGCCGTCGCGCTCGACGATCCGGTCCACGACGTCCTTGGCCATCCGCCGGTAGGTCGTGAGCTTCCCGCCGGTGATGGTCAGCAGGCCGCCGGCGCCCTCGACGAGGGTGTGCCGCCTGCTGATGTCCGACATCGAGGACGAGCCCTCGTTACGCAGGAGCGGGCGCACGCCGGCCCAGGCGCCGAGCACGTCGTCGGCGGTCAGGTCCCGCCGGAAGACCGCGTTGCCGGCCGCCAGCACGTAGTCCAGGTCGTCCGCGGTGAGGGACAGGTCCTCGAGCGAACCGTCGTACGGCGTGTCGGTCGTGCCCAGGATGGTCTGCCGGCCCCAGGGGATGGCGAACATGGACCGCCCGTCGCCCTGCTTGGAGGGCAGCAGGATGCTCGCCTCCAGCAGCGGCAGGCGGTCGCGGGGCACCACCAGGTGCACGCCCTTGCTCGGCTGCACGACGGCCGGGCGGCCCGGTTCCTCCAGGCCCTGCAGGTGGTCGACCCAGACACCCGTCGCGTTGACGACGTGGTGGGCCCGCAGCTCGACGGTGCCGCCGTCGAGCCGGTCCTCGACGACAGCGCCGACGACGCGGCCTGTGTCGTCCTTGCGCAGCCCGACCGCCTCGCAGTAGGTGGCGGTGAGGGCCCCGAACCGGCGGGCCGCCTGCACGAGCGACAGCACCAGGCGTGCGTCGTCGGTGGCGCAGTCGCCGTAGAGATAGGAGTAGGCCAGCTCGCTGTCGGCCAGCGCGGGCGCGAGGGCGATCGCCTCCTCGGCACTGACCCGTTCGTGGCGCCGGACGTCGCCGCCGCGGCCGACCAGGGACGCAAACGCGAACGCGTCGTACGTCGACAGACCCAGTCCCAGCAGCCGGCGCTTGGCGGTGTCCGGCCAGACCGGGTAGAGGAAGTCCATGGGACGGACGAGGTGCGGCGCGAGGCGCATCAGCAGCTGACGCTCCACGACGCCCTCGCGGACCAGTCCGAACTCGTAGTTCTCCAGGTACCGCAGCCCGCCGTGCACCAGCTTGCTGCTCTTGCTGCTCGTACCGCTGGCGAGGTCGCCCTTGTCGATCACCGCGACCTTCAGGCCCCGTGACGCGGCGTCGAGCGCCACCCCGGCGCCCGTCGCACCCATGCCGACGACGAGAACGTCGAGCCCCCCGTCCGCCGCATCGACGAGGTCGGCGGCGCGGGTCAGGACCGAGAACGGCTTGTTACCCACGGGTAGGAGTCTGCCACTCGCGCGCAGGGACGCCATCAGCCGGCAAGACAGACCTCGGTGGCGGCCAGGAAGCGGTTCAGCGGCGACTCCAGGCCCCACGTGTCGGACAGGACCAGCAGCCGCTCCGGGTCCAGCGGGCCGGGACGCAGCGCGTCGTCGAGCACCGGCACCGGCAGGTCGCGCACGACCCGCGTGACAGCGGGGGCCGCGAGCAGGTACTCCCTGGCGGCCTCCAGCTTCGCGCGCGCACCGGCCGGGAAGCCGTCGGCGCTGCCGGCGTCGAGGGCGGTCACGATCTGCTCGACGGTCCCGAACCGCTCCACGAGGGCCGCGGCGGTCTTGTCGCCGACGCCCTTCACCCCGGGGAGGCCGTCGCTGGGATCGCCGCGCAGCACCGCGAAGTCGGCGTACGCGCGACCGGGGATGCCGTAGCGCGCGGCCACGTCGCCCTCGCGGTACGGCCGCATCTTCTCCACCGTGTAGAGCACGCGGACCGGCTTGCTGTCGTCGACGAGCTGGAACAGGTCGCGGTCGCCGGTCACCACGTCCACCGGACCGGGTTCCCGGGTCGCCAGGGTGCCCAGCACGTCGTCGGCCTCGTGCCCCTCCACCCCGGCGACGGCGACGCCGAGCGCGGCCAGCACGTCGAGCAGGATCGCGACCTGCGGTGCCAACGACCCGGGCTCGGCCTCGGCGCCGTTCTCCGCGAGCCGGTGTGCCTTGTACGACGGGACGGCTGACACCCGGAACGCCGGCCGCCAGTCCAGGTCGAGACAGCACACGAGGCGGGCCGGCCGGGTGTCGCGCAGGACACGGCCCAGCAGGTCGAGGAAGCCGCGGACCGCGTTGACCGGGGTCCCGTCCGGCGCGGTCACCGAC
>JAOPWV010000050.1 GCA_025965475.1 Frankiales bacterium
GGATGTCCACGCAGGTACGCGCGTACCGGTGCCGGAGCGAGTGCCAGGTCAGGTCGAACTGCAGGCGGTCCTGGGTGATCCGGTGCCAGCGGTTGGCACGCTTGTCCCACTCGTCGGCCACCCGGACCCACCGCTCGTGCGGCCAGTCCGCGGCGAGCGCCGCCGGCGCGAAGTAGTCGTTGCTGAAGGAGGTGTAGAAGAACATCTCGCCGGTGTGCGTCGGGAACAACAGCGCCTCCGGGTTGCTGCCGGCGGCCTGCTCCCGCAGGGCTGCGTCACGGCGCGCGAGGAGCGCGGTGTGCAGCGCGAAGCCGGTGATGCTGATCTCGCTGACGCCGGCCTTGCGGCGCTTGTTGCCCTTCGGCCACTTGCGCCGGTCAGTGCCGGCCTTGGCGTCCGGATCGATCTGCCAGTCGATGCGCAGGTGGATCTTTGGCTTTCGCGGCTTGCCCTTCTTGCACGGGCGCTCCTTGACGACGACGTCGTGCGCGGTGAGCTGGAACTGCTCGCCCCAGCGCGGGCCCGCGTCCGCGGCCAGTTCGACGCCCAGCCGCCCCCACAACGGGAACTCGGTCTGGAACCTGGCGCCGAACTCCACGATCTGCGCGCGGTCGGGGGCATCCTCGACGCCGATGTACTCCTCGGACTCGCCCACCCGGCGGGCACGGTCACGGCGCCGCGGCGCTTCGGTCCCCATCACGTTGCCCACGATGTCGATGACGTTGGGCGGCAGCAGCTCGGCCTGCTCGGCGGTGAAGTACCGCTGGGTGGCACCCCAGCGCAGCAGGCCGCGCAACGCGGTGGCGTTTTCCTTCCGGGTGCGCCGGGTGCCGGCCTGCGATCGCATCATGTCCAGCAGCTGGCGGTCCACCTCCATCGCGAGACGGTCTTCGTGGCCGCGCAGGGACCTGTTGAGCTTCGTGCGCGTCTGCGTGCGCTGACCGCCCTCCCAGTCTCCGCCGGTCTTCTGGTTCCGCCCGAGGGGGGAGGACAGGTAGTCGGCGACGATCTCGCGCAGCGGGGTCATGGCCTTGCCGCCGGCGGCGCGGTGCAGGGTGGCGGCGATCTCGGCGGCCTTCGCCGTCGCGCCGGCCAGGGTGCGGCCGCCGCTAGTCCGGCCGGCAGTGCCGTCTGGTTGGGTCCAGGTCAACCGGAAATAGGGCGACGTGCCGGCCGGGGCGAGCACGTTGACGCCGCCGACCGTGGCGACCGGCAGCCGACGCCGCGCGGCGTTCCCGTCGCCGGCCAGAGCGAGGGCGGTCATGCCGCCACGTCGGCGGTGCGGCCAGCCTTGGGTGTGCGGCGGGTGTAGGTGCTGTGGACGGCAGCCGGGGCCGGGGCGGGCGCCGGGGTGCGCTCGCGCTGCGCGACGCTGAACCGGGGCTGCTGGCGGGTCCAGGCGAGCACCTCTTCCGGGAACCAGAGCCAGCGCCGGCCGACCTTGATCGGCTGCGGGAAGTCGTCGCGGTAGGTGAACTCGCGGGCAGTGTCCACCTCGACCAGGAACAGCCGGGCCAGGTGCTCGATGGCGAACAGCGGGTCGGCCAGGTCGGGGCCGGACAGGACGGGGGCGGGGGGTGTGGAAGCGGACATGACAGCACCTGTCCGGGGTGCCGGCAGGAGCGCAGTCCCCGCCGCAATGGGCCGACGTGCCGGGCTGGCTTGTGCCAAAGACGTGCGAAAGCGGGCCCCCCGGAGGGGGCCCGCTTCCGCAAAACCGCAGGTCAGAGCAGGTGCAGGGCGCTCAGCGCCCTCGCTCGTTAGATGTCGTAGTACAGCTGGAACTCGTACGGGTGCGGGCGCAGACGCAGCGCGTCGATCTCGTTCTCCCGCTTGTACGCGATCCAGGTCTCGATCAGGTCCGGGGTGAAGACGCCACCTTCGAGCAGGTACTCGTGGTCGTTCTCCAGGGCGACGAGCACCTCCTCCAGCGAGCCGGGGACCTGCGCGACGTTGGCCAGCTCGTCCGGCGGCAGCTCGTACAGGTCCTTGTCGACCGGCAGGGGCGGCTCGATCTTGTTGCGGATGCCGTCGAGGCCGGCCATGAGCATCGCCGAGAACGCGAGGTACGGGTTCGACGACGGGTCCGGGCAGCGGAACTCGAGGCGCTTGGCCTTCGGGTTGTTGCCGGTGATCGGGATGCGGATGCAGGCGGAGCGGTTGCGCTGGCTGTAGACCAGGTTGACCGGCGCCTCGAAGCCCGGCACCAGGCGGTGGTAACTGTTGACCGTCGGGTTGGTGAACGCCAGCAGCGACGGGGCGTGGTGCAGGAGGCCACCGATGTAGTAGCGCGCGGTGTCCGAAAGGCCGGCGTAGCCGATCTCGTCGTAGAACAGCGGCTCGCCGTCCTTCCACAGCGACATGTGGCAGTGCATGCCCGAGCCGTTGTCGCCGAAGATCGGCTTCGGCATGAAGGTCACGGTCTTGCCGGCGGCGTGCGCGGTGTTCTTGATCAGGTACTTGAACAGCACCAGGTTGTCGGCGCTCTCGAGCAGCGCGCCGAAGCGGTAGTTGATCTCCGCCTGACCGGCCGAGCCAACCTCGTGGTGGCCGCGCTCGACGACCATGCCGGCCTCCTCGAGGTGGACGGCCATGTCGTCGCGCAGGTCGGCGTAGTGGTCGGTCGGCGCGACGGGGAAGTAGCCGCCCTTCATCCGCGGCTTGTAGCCGAGGTTGCCGCCCTCCTCCTCCCGGCCGCTGTTCCAGGCCGCCGCCTCGGCGTCGATGTAGTGGTAGCTCGAGCCGGGCGTCGTGTCGTAGCGGATCGAGTCGAAGATGTAGAACTCCGCCTCCGCCCCGAAGTACGCCGTGTCGGCGATGCCGGAGCCGCGCAGGTAGGCCTCGGCCTTCTTCGCCACGTTGCGCGGGTCGCGGGAGTACGCCTCACCGGTCAGCGGGTCGTGGATGAAGAAATTGATGATCAGCGTCTTGTGCTTGCGGAACGGGTCGATGCGCGCGGTCGACGGGTCCGGCAGCAGCAGCATGTCCGACTCGTGGATCTCCTGGAACCCGCGGATCGACGACCCGTCGAAGCCGAGACCGTCGGTGAACACCGACTCGTCGAACGACCCGGCCGGCACGGTGAAGTGCTGCATCACGCCCGGGAGGTCGCAGAACCGGACGTCGACCATCGCGACGCCCTCCTTCTCGATGTAGCTCAGGACCTCTTTGGCGTCCTTGAACACGTGCGTCCTCTTTCGTCAGGCTGGCTGGGCAACTGCCAAGCAGGCTAGCCAGCGGCTGTGACCCGGTGGTGTCCCATGTGTTTCGTCGCGGTTACGGGATCACGGGACCGTGTGACGTGCGCCGGGACGGCTCTGGCCGGGCGACCGTACGACGTGAGGCTAGCCTCTGCTGGTGACGAGATGGACCGGGACCTGGTTGTCAGGGCTGGGCGCCGCCGGCGTACAGCTCCACACCGAGGGGGACTGGCGCGGCAAGCGCTACGGCCTCCCCGAGTCGGGTCCCGGCTCGATGGCCACCTTCGGCAACCGGGTGGGTGCGGTCGTCGTGGACCTCGTCGTCGCCGGGCTCATCGGCGGCCTCGGCAACCTGCTCACCAGCAATCCGAGCCCGGTACAGCGCCAGGCCTTCGGCATCGCCGCGCTCATCGTCCTGTATGTCGTGCTGCTGCCGACCTCTGGTCAGACCTTCGGGATGCGGGTGGCCCGGCTCCGGGTCGTACGCCTGCGCGACGGCGGCCTGCTCGGCGTACCTGCGGCGTTCCTGCGCGTCTTCCTCGTCGTGCTGACCATCCCGGCGCTGTTCACCGACCGCGACGGGCGTGGCCTGCACGACCGGGCGGCCGGCTCGATCATCGTTAGGACCTAGCCGGCCGGTCGCCGCGGGGGGAGGCCTCAGCGCTTGCCGCGCTGTACGCGTGTCGGCATGGGGCCCTTGGGGATCGGCAGCGGGGCGGTGGGCATCGCCTTGAGCTTGCGGTCGAGCTCGTTGACGAGGACCGGCTTGATGTTCTTGGGCAGCTTGACGAAGTAGCGCTCGAGCTCGCGCAGCGCAAGCGTGCCCTCGCCCTCGCCGACCGTGACGTCGTACACCGGGGTGTCGCCGATCCACCGGGCGAGCTTCTTCTTCTCGGACACGGCGAGGTTCCGGACCCGGTTCGGGTTGCCCTCACCGACCAGCACGACGCCTGCAGTGCCGACCACTCTGTGCAGCAGGTCCTGCTCACGGGTGATCCCGACGGCGGGCGTGACGCGCCAGTTACCGCGCATGTTCTGCAGGACAGCAGCGGCGGCGCCCGGCTGGCCCTCGACCTGCGCGTAGGCCGTCTTCTGCACCCGCCGGCCGAACAGCGCGGTGGCGGCGAGCAGGCCGAGCAGGAACCCGGGGAAGCCGAGGTAGACCGGGTGGTTGATCACGAACCCGATGGCGAGGAGCAGCGCGAACGGTCCGAGGAAGGCCGCCAGCAGCAGCGGGATCAGCTTCGGGTCGTTCTTGCGCGTCATCGAGAACGCGGTGCCGATCTGCTTCGCGCGCGCGCCCCGCGACGGCTTGGCGGCGGCCGCCTTCGCCCCGGAGCGGGTGGCGGCGGGCTTCGGCTTACGGCGCAGCGAGGGCATGGACGGTAAGGATAGTGCGGTGGCCTACGGCTGGCGCTGGGCCTTCCGCTCGGCGGTCCGCCGGGCGGCCCGCTCCCGGATCTCCGCGGAGTCGCGCGCGGCCGCTTCCTCGGCGGTGGGGGCGGTGCCGCCCATGGAGGCCGGGATCCACCACGTGTCGTCGGGGCCGTACGGCTTGCCCTTGTAGGTCGCGCGTGCCTCCGTCAGCATCGCCTCCATCCGGCGCTTGAGCTCGGCGCTGACCGCGCCGGCGTCGGCGCCCGGCTCCGGCAGGTACGGCTCGCCTACCACGATGCGGATGTGCGCGCCGCGGCGCAGGTCCTTGTCGCGGCCCTTGGTGAGGATGCGCTGGCTGCCCCAGATCACACACGGCAGCAGCGGGACGCCGGAGTCCATGGCCAGCCGGACCGCGCCGGTCTTGAACTCCTTGAGGTCGTACGACTGGGAGATCGTCGCCTCGGGGAACACGCCCACGATCTCGCCGCTCCGCAGCGCGGTGAGCGCTGCCAGGAATGAGCCCGCGCCGGCGGCACGGTCGACCGGGATGTGGTGCATGCCGCGCATGAGTGGGCCGGAGACCCGGTGGTCGAAGACCTCCTTCTTGGCCATGAACCGGACCAGCCGGTGCGCCGGCAGGGCGGCGAGACCCGCGAAGGTGAAGTCGAGGTAGCCCGTGTGGTTGATCGCCATGACGGCCCCGCCGGTGCGTGGCACGTGCTCGCTACCGGTGATGTCGAACCGGATGCCGAGGATCCGGAACACCGTCCTGGCGAACGCGATGACGGAGCGGTAGACGGGCTCACGCGGGGCGGCAGGCATGTCGGCACGCTAGTGCCTCCAGCCTTGCTACCGGGCGACCGCCGGGTGGTGGGCGATGGCCACGGCGCGGTCCATCGCCGCGTCAGCCTCGACGCGGGCGCGCGCCCGGGCCACGTCGGTCGACATCGAGGCCCAGGCGTTGCGACGGGCGGCCTCCTGGCCGCCGTGCGGGAGGGTGAGGAGCAGCAGGCTCTGCGCGGTGCTGGCTGTACGTCGGACGGCTGTGGTGACGGACATGGCGGCCTCCGGAGGAGTGGTCCTCGAAGAATGACGGCCGCGTGTGTCGTCGATGTGACCTGACCGTGAACGTTCCGGGACTTCGCCCGGTCAGCCCGGTCAGCCCGGTCAGCCGCCGGCGACTGCGCCGCGCCGGGCGAGCGCCTGCTCGTACAGCCGGCCGGCCCGGTATGACGACCGGACAAGCGGGCCGCTCATCACGCCGGCGAAGCCGATCTCGAGCGCCTCCTCCTGCAACTCGACGAACTCCTCGGGCTTCACCCAGCGCTCGACGGGGTGGTGCCGGGGGGAGGGTCGCAGGTACTGCGTGATGGTGATCAGCTCACAGCCGGCGTCGTGCAGGTCCTGGAGCGCCTCGGAGATCTCCGCCCGCTCCTCGCCCATGCCCAGGATCAGGTTCGACTTGGTCACCAGGTCGTCGGCGCGCGCGGCGCGGATGACGTCCATGGACCGTTCGTAGCGGAAGCCCGGGCGGATCCGGCGGAAGATCCGCGGAACGGTCTCGATGTTGTGGGCCAGCACCTCGGGCCGCGAGCTGAACACCTCGGCCAGCTGGTCGGGCTTTGCGTCGAAGTCGGGGATCAGCAGCTCGACGCCCACATCCGGGAGCGCCGCGTGGATCTGGCGGACGGTCTCGGCGTACAGCCACGCCCCACCGTCGGGCAGGTCGTCGCGGGCGACCCCGGTCACGGTCGCGTAGCGCAGGCCCATCGTGGCCACGGACTCCGCGACCCGGCGCGGCTCGTCGACGTCGTAGGCCGCGGGCTTGCCGGTGTCGATGTTGCAGAAGTCACAGCGACGCGTGCACTGGTCGCCGCCGATGAGGAACGTCGCCTCGCGGTCCTCCCAGCACTCGTAGATGTTGGGGCAGCCAGCCTCTTCACAGACTGTGTGCAGCCCTTCTGACTTCACGAGCGCCTTGAGCGAGGTGTACTCCGGACCCATGACCGCACGGGTCTTGATCCACGAGGGCTTCTTCTCGATCGGCGTCTCGGCGTTGCGCACCTCGAGGCGCAGCATCTTGCGGCCCTCTGGGCTGACGGTGGTCACGTCCGAGGTTAACGCGGGCGGGGCGGGATAGCGTCCCGGTATGGATCTGCGCATCTTCACCGAGCCCCAGCAGGGCGCCAGTTACGACGACCTCCTCCGCGTGGCCAAGGCCACCGAGGACCTCGGCTTCGATGCCTTCTTCCGCTCCGACCACATCCTCGCCATGGGCGACGGCGACGGCCAGCCGGGACCCACCGACGCGTGGCTGACCCTGGCGGCGCTCGGCCGGGAGACCAGCCGCATCAGGCTCGGGACGCTGGTGACAGCGGCCACGTTCCGTCACCCGGCCATGCTGGCCATCTCGGTCGCGCAGGCCGACCAGATGAGCGGCGGACGGGTCGAGCTCGGCCTCGGCACCGGCTGGTTCGAGGAGGAGCACCGGGCGTTCGGCATCCCGTTCCCGTCCGTGCAGGAGCGGTTCGACCGGCTGGAGGAGCAGCTCCGGATCATCATCGGCCTGTGGGACGCGGAGGGCACGTTCTCGTTCGAGGGCAAGTACTGGACGCTCCAGGACGCGCCGGCGCTGCCCAAGCCGGTGCAGCGCCCGCACCCGCCGATCATCATCGGCGGCACCGGCCCCACGCGGACGCCGCACCTGGCGGCGACGTACGCCGACGAGTTCAACATGCCGTTCCACTCGCTCGACCACACCGCCGCCCAGTTCGCCCGGGTCGAGGCGGCCTGCGTCAGGACCGGCCGGCAGCTCGTCTACTCCGCGTCGCAGGTCCTGTGTGTAGGCAGGGACGAGGACGAGTTCCGGCGCCGCGCGGCGGCCATCGGCCGTGAGCCGGCGGAGCTGCGCGAGAACGGGCTGGCCGGGACGCCCGCCGAGGTGCTGGACAAGGCCAAGCAGTTCGCCGGGATCGGCGCCAAGCGGCTGTACCTGCAGATGCTCGACCTGTCCGACATCGCGCACCTGGAACTGGTCGCCGCGGAGATCGCGCCGCACCTCTGATCGGCGCCCGCTGGGGTCAACGCGCGCGTCGAGTGGAGCGTTACCGCGGGACACACCCCGTGTGGCACTGCGCTACCGCTCCACTGGGCCCCGTCAGTCCGCACGACATGCCTAGGCCTGGCGGTAGGCCTCGATCACGGCGCTGAAGTCTGGCCACTGACGGCCGCTGTCGATGACCTTCGTGAGCAGGTCGTCGTTGGCCGGAGCGACCCGCGCAGGTACGTCGCCTTCCTTGGCGAGCTCGATGGCCAGCCGAACGTCCTTGCGCGCCAGGTGCGGAGGGAACCAGCCGGGGTGCGCCTCGTCGAGCAACGAGTCCAGCCGGAGCCTGGTCGCCGGGCTGACGACGAAGCTGTCGGAGAAGGCCTTGCGAAGGGTGTCGTCGTCGACGCCGTGGGCCCGGGCGATGCAGATGCCCTCCGCCATCGCCGTCACGCCGGCGACCAGCTGGAGGTTGGAGACGAGCTTGACGGCGGAGCCGTTGCCCACCGGCCCGCAGTGGACGTAGCCGGCTCCCAGGTCGGACCACAGCGGATCGAGCTGGCTCACCGTGCCTGCGTCACCGCCGAGGAGGAAGCGCGCCTCGCCGCGGCTCACCGCTGCCGGCGAGCCCATGACCGGCGCGTCCAGGACCCGGCCCTCGGCCCCGGCCTCGGCGACCCGGCGCACCGTCCGCGGGCGGACCGTACTGACCTGGGCCAGCACGCCGTCGGGGGCCAGCGCTGCCACCGCCCCGTCGACGCCGAGGCAGACCGACTCCACCGCGGCATCGTCCGCGACGATGACGAGGGTGACGTCCGCCGGCGCCACGGCCTCCCGGACCGTCTTGGCCTCGACCCCGCCCTTGGCGACCAGCTCCCCGGCCCGGCCGGGGGAGCGGTTCCAGACCCGCACCTCGTGGCCGCGGTCGAGCGCCCGCGTCGCGAAGCTCCGGCCCATGTTCCCCAGCCCCAGCACGCTGACCCGCATCACTCGACGGTAACCCCGTACACCCCGGCTGCGCGTCCGCCGGCCATTCGGGGAACGGCGTCAGCGGTTCATGAACGCGTCGACCGTGACGGCCAGCGCGGCGGCGACCCGCCAGTCGAGCGAACCCTCCGTGACCGCGATCCGGTACACGTCCTTGAGCTTCATCTGCCGTTCGATGGTCAGCACGACGGTCTGCTCGTCGGTGAAGTCGAAGTGGATCGGCAGGAACCACGGGAAGTCGCTGAACATCTCGACGGCCCGGCGCAGCAGCGCCTGGACGGCGGACCGCTCCTTGCCCACGATGCGCCGGCCGCCGACGTCCACGGTGTACGTCGAGCGGGTCAGCGAGGACATGACGTCCTTGGCGATCGTGGCGAGCACGGTGCCGTCCGCCGCCGCGACGTCGTAGGTGCCGGCGATCTCGAACATGTTGCGGGCCGCGAGGGTGAACGCCACCTGCGACCGGTCGTCACCGGTCCAGAACGTCACCTTCTCCTTCAGGGCGAAGCGCTTCTGCTCGGCGTAGGCGAGGACGGTCTCCTGGCCGGCGGAGTCGATGCCGACGAGGTCGTAGCGGTTCTGCAGCGGGGTGAACCGCTGGCGCAGTTCGAGGACGTACGGCGGAGCGGCGGTGGTCACGGGGAGATCCTCGATTGTTCGCGGCGGGGTGCGCGCTGGGTGGGCAGGACGGGTGGCTCGACGAGGACCTCGTCGCCGCTGGCGACGACACCCTCGACGAGGACCCGGGCGTAGATGCGGCTCGTTCCGGGCGCGACCTCGTGGGCCATCTGCCGGAACCGGCCGTCGGAGAACCACCGGGCGTTCTTCTTGCACGGGATGGCGTACGAGGCGGTCTCGAGCAGCGCGGTGCCGACGAGCAACCGCACCCCGGGACGGATCGTCCCCCAGTCCAGGCCGCGCAGGCTGAGGTTCTCGCCGGTGCTGCCGTAGCCGACCGGGTGGCCTTGTGCCGCGAACGAGTCCACGACGTCGGCGGACCACAGGCAGACGGCCTGCCACGGGCGGCCGTGGTGCACGCGGTTGGCCTGCCGGTCGCCCTCCAGGCCGCGGAGGGTCACCGTGGCGTGGGCGACGGGGAGCTTCGGCACGCCGCCGGGGGAGGTACTGACCTGGGCGACCGTGCCGGACTGGGTGGGCGCGCCGGCGCCGAGTGCGTGGCGTGTGCGGCCGGCGTCCGCGAGCAGCCGCCAGGCCTCGTGCACGGCGTCGGCACCGGCATCGGCATCGGCGACCGAACGGGGCAGCTCGCCCAGGCGGGCGGCGGTCGCGCGCAGGGCTTCGAGCACCTCCGCCGGCGCGTCCTCGCAGAGCTGGCGCCACCAGGTCGGCACGGCGGCGAGGGTCCGGCGCAGGTCCTCGCTGGACCAGGCAGCGGCGTCGAACAGGCAGGTCGGGCAGGTCACGCGTCGAGCCTAGGCGGGCGGGCGGTCCGACGCCGCCGGTTTGCCGTGCTCCAGTTCCAGCAGCTCGCCCAGCGGTGGCGACTCGCGACGGCGGCCGGTGGGCACGAAGCCGGCGGACGCGTAGGTGACCAGTGTCGCGTCGTCCCCGGCGGCCGCCCACCCGCGGATCCAGGGGTAGCGGCCACGCAGGGCGTCGAGCAGGGCGCCCCCCACCTCCTGCCCGTCACGCTCCGGGGCGACGAAGAGCATCGACAGGTGGAGCAGCCCCGGCAGGACAGGCCCCTCGCCGTCCGCGTCGCGACCGAGTTCGGCGAGCAGCATCCCGATGACGGTGCCGTCGTCCTCGGCCACCATCAGCAGCGAGTCGGGCGCGCGCAGCCTGGTCCGGACCAGGGTGCGGCGGGCTCCGCCGGGCGGCCGCCCGCGGGCCGCGTCCGCAGCCTGCCAGACGGCCAGCGCCGGGCCTTCGTCGTACCTGGTGCCGAGTCTGACCTGGGTCACACGTGCGCGGCGGCGGACAGCTCGGGCAGCCGGGCCTCGAGCAGTGGCAGAGCCTCATCCACTGTGACGTCGCGGCCCAGCTCGCGGCTCAGCGAGGTGACGGAGGCGTCGCTGATGCCGCACGGCACGATGCGGTCGTACGCCGACAGGTCCGGGTTGCAGTTGAGGGCGAAGCCGTGCATGGTCACGCCGCGGGCGACCCGGATCCCGATGGCCCCGATCTTGCTCGACCCGTCGGGCAGCCAGACGCCACTGCGGCCCTCCACGCGGTCGGTCGTCAGCCCGAGTTCGGCGCACACGTCGATGAGCAGCTGCTCGATCCGCCGGACGTAGGCGACGACGTCGACGGGATCGGCGAGCCGGACGATCGGGTAGCCGGTGATCTGGCCGGGGCCGTGCCAGGTGATCTTGCCGCCGCGGTCCACGTCGATGACCGGCGTGCCGTCGACCGGCCGCTCCCAGGGGTCGGTGCGCTTGCCCGCGGTGTAGACCGGCGGGTGCTCGAGCAGCAGCGTGACGTCCTCGGCGCCCTCCACGACCTCGTCGTGGAGGGACTGCTGGAGGCGCCAGGCCTCGTCGTACGGGACCAGGCCCAGGCGGCGCAGGATCATGGGACGAGCCTACGTCCGGCGCTCAGGTGGCGGGTCGGTAGGACCTCACGCTCCACAGGTTGCCCTCGGCGTCCCGGACGGTCTGGGATCAGTCGTGCCCGGCGGGGCGATAGCCGAACGCCGCCTCCCGCACCGTGACGTCGCTCTCCAGCGCGGCGCCGAGCGCGCCGCCGAGGGTGGCGAGCGAGCTGACGACCCAGCCGATGCCCAGGTAGTTGCGGACGCTGACCGGGTGCTGGAGCTGGCGCTGCAGGACCTCGGCCGGGATGAACGCCGTGCCGCACGCGACCGTGATGGAGAGCAGGCCGACGAACAGGGTCACGACGCCGATCACGACGGTGAGGACCGTCGACACGTTGATCAGGGTGACCCGCGCCCGTGCATCCCTGGACGGGCTGCGCTCCAACAGGCGGTGGGAGACGATCAGGGTGAGGGACAGGGCGAGCACCGAGCTCAGCGCCATCACGGCGACGCGCGGTCCGTGCAGGGCGTCGGCGATCCACCAGACGGGCGGCGACGTCAGGCCGAAGGCGCCGGCTCCCAGTGCGCCCACCACCGCGCGGGACAGGCTGACGACGACCCGCCAGGGGCGGTTGGCCCGGACCATGCCGACCAGCAGCCGCAGGTTGCCCTGCCCGGTGGCGGTGACGAAGCGGACCGTGTCCTGCGCCGGCACGTCCAGGCGTCCGACCGGCGAGGACAGCTCGTGGATCTCGTGCAACCGGCGTCGCACGCGCAGCCGCATCCGCCGCCGGTTCTCGCCGGTCGCGGACTCGCGCAGGGGGGCGTGGCCGCCCAGCAGCATGTCCACGATGCGGAGTACGGCGTCGAGCGCCCGTTCGTCGACGGCGACGGCCCCGAGAGCGGGCACCGACACGACCCCGATGCCGAGCGCGAGGCTCGCGTGAGCCGTGGCCGGGCGGCGGCCCACGCTGAGCGGGAGATCGGTCAGGCACACGGCGAACTGCCAGCCCTGCTCGAGCAGCTGCTGCCGGGCCAGCTGGACCAGGTCGACCCCGGGTGCCCCGGCCAGGACCTCGCTGCGGACCTCGACCCGCCACTCGGTGCCCGGGAAGCGGGCCCGCAGGCGGTCCGGCAAGGCGCTCGCGAGGTGCAGCGCGACGTCCTGGGTCAGGCCTGGCGACGCGACCAGCCCGAGGACCAGTTGCCGCTGCGGGTCCGGAGCGGTGCCGTCCGCGACCTCGCCCGGCTGCCCGGCCGAGTCGGGGGCAGGTCCGGTGCGCGCGGGCTCGGCGCCCATGGACCCACTGTGCCTGTCGCAGGCGGATTTGGGCACCCACCGCCGGGCGCTGCGTCAGCCGAGGAGTCGGGCCTCGACGCGCGTCTCCTGGCCCGGCTCGACGCGCCAGGCCGCCGCGCCGTCGCGGTCACGGACCGCCTCGTGCAGCTCCGTCCCGACGTAGTGCAGGCCGACGCCGTCGTCCGCGGCGTAGCCCGGTGCCAGCTGCCCCTCGGTCACGAGCCGCTGGTAGAGAGGGCGCCGGCGTTCCTCCGAGTCGTAGTGCGGGCAGTTCGAGCCGGGGATGAGCCCCAGCCCGTCGTTCCACGGGCGCAGCTCGGGGCCGAACGAGTCGGTCGTACCTCCGCTGTGCCAGCACAGCGAGCCCGCGCTGACGCCGAACAGCACGACACCCGCCTCCCACGCCTCGCGGAACACGGCGTCGAGCCCGTGCAGGCGCCACAGGACCATGAGCCCCGCCACCGAACCGCCGCCCACGTAGACGGCGTCCTGCGCGAGCACGTGCTCCCGCAGGTCGTCCACGTTGGGCATCGGCATGACCGCCACGTGCGACGCGGTGACGCCCCGGCCGTACTGGGCCCAGCAGGCGTACCACTGGGCGGTCCGGGCGAGGTCGTCGCCGGTCGCGGTGTAGAGCGCGCAGACCTTGGGGGCGTCCTTCCCGGTGAGCGCGAGCGCGTGCTCGACGAGGGGTCCGGGCTGCGCGCCGTACCGCGCGGTGGACACGAACCCGCCGCCGCCGATGGCCAGGATGTTCATCGGCCCGAGCCTAGGCCTGTGGACAGCCGACGGCCGGGCCGGCGGGTCGCGGTTACGGTCCGCCTGTGACCGAGGTGTGGACCTTGCCGGGGTACGACGTGCAGGCACTGCTCGGCTTCGGCGCGACCGGCGAGGTCTGGCGCGCCCGCGAGCTCGCGACCGGGGACACCGTTGCCCTCAAGCGGTTGAGGGCCGGGGCGGACCCGGCCGCGCTGACGGCGCTGCGCCGGGAGGCCGCGCTGCTCGGGACGCTGGCCACGCCGTACGTCGTCCGCCTCCGTGCCGTGCTCGGCGAGGATGCCGACACGGTGCTCGTCCTCGACCTGGCGGCCGGCGGCTCGCTCGCCGCGCTGCTCGGCAGCCGGGGACGCCTCGACCCGGGCGAGGTGGTGACCGTCGCGGCCCCCCTGGCGCAGGCGCTGGCTGCCGCCCACGCCAGCGGGCTGGTGCATGGGGACGTGTCGCCGTCGAACGTGCTGTTCACGGCAGACGGCATGCCGCTGCTGTCCGACCTCGGGCTCGCCCGGCCGGTTGCCGACCCGGTCGGCGCGGTCGAGGGCACCGCGGAGTACGTCGACCCGGCCGTCGCGGCGGGGGGCCGGCCCGACGCGGCGTCGGACGTCTGGGCGCTCGCGGCGGTCTGCCATCACATGCTCTCCGGGACGCCGCCGCACGACGGCACGTCGGCCGAGGACGTCCTGCAGGCGGCCCGGCAGGGCGCGCGTGCGCCGCTCGGCCTGCTCGCACCGACCGCCCCACGGGCGCTGGTGGCGGCCGTCGAGCAGGCGCTGCGAACCGACCCGGCGGAACGGCCGGAC
>JAOPWV010000075.1 GCA_025965475.1 Frankiales bacterium
CCTCGCCGCAGTCCCGGGCGGCCGCCGCTGCGCGGACACCGGCCCGGCCCGGCGGTGCTCCCTCCGGTACCGGAGGGACGACCCCGGCGCCCGGGCAGAGCCCTCCACCGGTCGCCCGCCCCGGTCAGCCGACTGGCAGCGCCGGGGCACGAGCGACCGGCGTACCGCCGCGTGCGTCGGGCTTGGCGGGGTCCGCGGCGACGGCGCCGATCCGTGCCGCTCGCCCCGCGCCGCCCGTCCGTCCCGCCGGCAACGGCACCCGCAAGGCCCGGCTCACGCTCAAGCGGGTCGATCCCTGGTCGGTGTTCCTCTTCTCGCTGCTGGCCTCGGTGTGTCTTGCGGTCGCCCTGCTGGTGGCCGTCGGCGTGCTGTACGCCGTCCTGTCCAAGCTCGGGGTCCTGACCTCGGTGAACACGCTGATCGGCGACGTCACCTCCGACCCGGCGAGGCCGGCCACCCCCTCCCAACTGTTGAGTGCCGGCCGGGTGATGACGCTGACCGCCCTCATCGCGGCGGTGAACATCGTCCTGCTCACGGCGCTCGCGACGCTCGGGGCCTTCCTGTACAACCTGTGTGCCTCACTGACCGGGGGCATCGAGGTCACGCTGGGGGACACCGATCAATGAGCGCCGCGCGGCCGTTCGTGTAGGCTCGCGAACCGTGCCGAGAGGCGCACTGGGGCCTGTAGCTCAGTTGGTTAGAGCGCATCCCTGATAAGGATGAGGCCGGAGGTTCAAGTCCTCCCAGGCCCACCCCCTGTGCGTTCACGGCGAGACCCGAGGAGTACGCGTGACGTCCCGAACCAGGCGCCCGTTCCTCGCTCTCGCCGTGCTGGGTGCGGTGCTCGCTGTGGTCCGTCGCAAGAAGGCGGGGCGCGCCGAGGCCGACCTGTGGAACGAGGTCACGACCGCACCCGACCTGCGCTGACCGCTCCGGTGACCCACGGTCGGCACACCCCGGGGACATAGCTCAACTGGCAGAGCACCGCGTTTGCAACGCGGGGGTTGGGGGTTCGAGTCCCCCTGTCTCCACCCTTGATCTCCCTCGCCTCCCCACGGCAGCGAGCGCCGGCGACTAGGTCACCGGGCGCCGGGTAGCCGCGAAGGGACGGCGGGAGGACCCCCTTCCGCGCCCCACCCAGCGGCAGTGAGTGCGTGATGACGCGCCCCCAGGCCGCGTTCGCGTACGGGAGACGACCATGGCTCAGGACCTGCAGGGCCGGCGGGTTGCGTTCCTCGCCACCGACGGCGTCGAGCGGATCGAACTCGAGCAGCCGCGCGGCGCGATGCACGGCGCCGGGGCCAGGACAGACGTGATCTCGATCCATCCGGGCGAGATCCAGGCCCGGCAGTTCGACATGGTCTCGGCCGGCACCTTCCCGGTGGACCGGCTCGTCACCGATGTGTCCGTCGGCGACTACGACGCCCTGATCCTGCCCGGTGGCACCGTGAACCCCGATCAGTTGCGCATCAACGCCAACGCCGTCACGTTCGTGAAGGACTTCGTCGCCACCGGCAAGCCGGTCGCCGCCATCTGCCACGGCCCCTGGACGTTGCTGGAGGCCGACGCCGTACGCGGCAAGCGGATGACGTCCTGGCCCAGCCTGTGGACCGACCTGCGGCGCGCCGGCGCCGAGGTGCTCGACCAGGAGGTCGTGATGGACGGCCAGTTCACGACGAGCCGTTCCCCGGCCGACCTGCCCGCCTTCTGTGCCGCGATCGTCGGGCAGTTCAGCAAGGCCACGCAGCACGCCTGAATCCGGCCCCTCGCCGTACTCAGTCCGCGGCCGAGCCGAGCCGATGCACCACACAGGCCCGCTGTACCTGGGCCGTGACACGGCTCGGGAGGGGGAGCGGTGGGACCTGCACGCGAGCTGCTCGCCCTGGCCACCTCGCTGCGCAGCGGCCTACGTGGGCGGCGCGAACTGGAGGCCTTCTCCACCTTGGCGGAGACGCTGACCCGCAGCACGGACTCGGCAGCCGTCGCCCGCACGCTCCTCGACTCCCTGCTCACCACCTTCGGCTTCGGGCGTGGGGTCGTGCTGGCCGGACCGGAGGGACAGCTCTCGCTGCTCGCCGATGTAGGACTGGACGCGCAGGCCCAGCGGCGTCCTGGCGGTAGCGCCGTCAGTCCCGCCGTCCGCCTCGCGCAGGCGTCCGGCCGTCCCCTGACCGTGGTCGCGCTGGATCCCGAGCGTGAGCCGTGGCTGACGCGCCTGCTGCCCGCTACTTCCGGCCTCGTCGTCGTCCCGCTGCAGGACGACGCCCGACACCTGGGTGCTGTGGTGCTGCAGCTGCGCGCCGGTCACCGGTTGCCGCGCCGTACCGAGGCCGCTCTCGGCCGGTCCGCGTCGTACGCCGCACTGACCCTGCGCAACGTCTGGGCGTTCGAGCAGCTGCAGCGGCTGGCGGCCACCGACGGCCTGACGAAGATCGCCAACCGGCGCACCTTCGAGGCGACCCTCGAGCGGGAGGTGGCGCGCGCCGCCCGGCAGCAGGAGCCCCTGTCCCTCGTCCTGCTCGACCTCGACCACTTCAAGCGGCTGAACGACGAGCACGGCCACCAGGCCGGGGATGACGTCCTGCGCAACGTCGCGGCTGCCCTGTCGTGCGCCTGTCGTGACTTCGACACCGCGGCGCGGTACGGCGGGGAGGAGTTCGCCGTCGTCCTTCCCGGCTGCGAGCCGGTGGAGGCCCTGCTCATCGCCGACCGGCTGCGCGAGGCGGTGGCGGCCGCACCAGGTGTCGTGCCGGTCACCGCCAGCGCCGGCGTGGCGACGTACCCAGTCCACGGACGCGACGCAGCTGCGCTCGTGCGGGCCGCCGATGAGGCGCTGTACGCGTCGAAAGCGCAGGGCCGCAACCGCACGACCGGGCCCATCGGCGGGACGGAGGTGGAGGGGACCGATGAGGTCCTGCGCCGCCGGCTGCGGGACCGGCTCAACCTGGACAGCCCACCGGCTGAGGAGACGGCGCCGCGGCCGGAGCCGGCTAGATCCCGTGATCGATGACGGCCTGCACCTCGTCCGGCTCCTGCGCACCGGGTGCGTCCTGGTGCGTCAGCCGCCGGACGAGGACGGCCACCGCGACCCCGGCGGTCGCACCGGCCACGGCGGCGCCGAGTGCCCAGGGCCACCGGCGTACGGCGACCGGTGGGCCGACCCGCTCACCGCGCAGGGCCCCCCAGGCGGCTTCACCCCGGTGCCGTGCCTCCTCCAGCGCGCCGCCCAGGTCGGGGACGACGTTCTCGGTCAGGACGGCGGGGGCGGCTGCACGCACGGCCAGGTCTCCTCGGGGAAGCGGTGATGCTCAGCCTGCCACGCTGCCTGCTCGCTGCCTGCTCCCTCCCGGCGCCGATGCGTCCGCCGGCGGACCGGGCCCGCCCGCGTGGGGCCCAGCATGCGAGAATCTTCAGACACCTTCCCCTTGTGACCGCCTCTTCGATCGGAGCTTCCGACGTGGCCCGTGAGCTGTTCGCCACCCTGCAGACCAACCGCGGCCCGATCCGGGTCCAGTTGTTCCCGGACCACGCGCCGAAGACCGTGCAGAACTTCGTCGGACTCGCCGACGGCAGCGGCGAGTGGACGGACCCGAAGACCGGCAAGAAGGGCGAGGGCCCGCTCTACGACGGCACCGTCTTCCACCGGGTCATCAACGGCTTCATGATCCAGGGCGGCGACCCGCTCGGCACCGGCACCGGCGGTCCCGGCTACCGATTCAAGGACGAGATCCACCCTGAGCTGGTCTTCACCAAGCCGTATCTGCTGGCCATGGCCAACGCCGGCCCGGGCACGAACGGCTCGCAGTTCTTCATCACGGTCGCCCCCACGACCCACCTCACCGGCAAGCACACGATCTTCGGCGAGGTCGCCGACCAGGCCAGCCGCGACGTCGTCGACGGCATCGCCACGACGCCGACCGCCGCCATGGACCGGCCGAAGGACGACGTCGTCATCGAGAAGATCGAGATCGAGCAGGTCGACAGCTGAGCGAGGTAGCGAGCCCGCCGGTCTGCTACCGGCACCCGGATCGCGAGACCTACGTCCGCTGCACGCGGTGCGAGCGGCCGATCTGCCCGGACTGCATGCGGTCCGCCTCGGTGGGCTTCCAGTGCCCCGAGTGCGTCAACGACGGCGCGAAGAACGTCCGGGCCGCCCGCACCGTCTTCGGTGGCCGCGTCACCCTCGACACCGCGCGCGTCACCACGGCCCTCATCGGCCTGAACGTCGTGGTGTTCCTGCTCGGCTTCGCGGTCCCGGACCTGCAGCAGCGGTTCGGCAACCTCGGGCTCGCCGTCACCCTGGACGGCCACGTCATCGGGGTCGCGAACGGCGAGTACTACCGGCTGGTCTCGGCCGCGTTCCTGCACGCCGGCATCTTCCACATCCTGTTCAACATGTTCGCCCTGGCCCAGATCGGGCCGGTCCTCGAGAACGCCCTGGGCCGGGTGCGCTTCCTCGCGCTGTACGTACTCTCCGCGCTCGGCGGATCGACCCTGGCGTACGTGCTCGCCCAGCCCAACCAGCCCAGCGTCGGAGCCTCGGGCGCGATCTTCGGCCTGTTCGGCGCGTACTACGTCGTCGTACGCCGGCTCGGCGGCGAGACCAACCAGATCGTGGTCCTGCTCGTGATCAACCTGGTGATCACCTTCACGGTGCCGAACATCGACTGGCGCGCACACGTCGGCGGGCTGGTCACCGGCGCCGCGCTCGCGGCCGCGTTCGCCTATGCGCCGCGGGGGCCGCGGCAGACCGGCTGGCACGTGGGCGCCTGTGTCGCTGTCGCGGCGCTCATCGCCGTGGCCGTCGTGCTGCGGACGCATGCGCTCACGGGCGCCTTCATCGGCTGAGGTCGCGCACCGCCAGCAGGTCGGTCAGGACGTCCTCCGGCCAGCGGCCCAGCCGGTTCCGGGACAGGACCACGACGGTGACGCCGAGATCGAGCTCGAGCAACGCCGCCCGCCGATCGCGGACGACCCGCATCCGCTCCACCCGGTCCCACGGGACCGACACCCGTCGCCAGCCGTCCCGGACGGTGATGCTGCCCGGATCGGCGACGAGCAACGGCCGGGGGTCGAACTCACGCAGGGCCAGGACGAGCGCGGCCAGAGCGGCCGGCACCGCGAGCAGCCGCCCGGCCGCGTCCGTCAGGACCGCGACCACGGTGAGGAAGGCCGCCAGCGCGAGCAGGCCGTACCCGCTGCGGCGCTGCGGCGTCACGACCAGCTCCCTCACCTGGCCCAGCCTGCCACCCGCCCGCGCGTACGCTGATGTGAACCGTGACTCACATCCGCACAGGAGGTACCCCATGCGCGACGCCGTGATCGTCGAGGCCGTCCGGACACCGACCGGCAAGCGCAACGGGGGTCTGGCCGGCATCCACTCGGCCGACCTGTCCGCGCACGTGCTGCAGGCCATCGTCGAGCGCACCGGCATCGACCCGGCCCTCGTCGACGACGTCGTCTGGGGCTGCGTGAGCCAGATCGGCGAGCAGACCTTCGACATCGCCCGGACCGCCGTGCTCTCCGCGGGCTGGCCCGAGTCGGTGCCCGGCACGACCGTGGACCGTCAGTGCGGCTCCAGCCAGCAGGCCGTCCACTTCGCCGCCGCCGGGGTGATCGCGGGGCAGTACGACCTCGCCGTCGCCGGCGGGGTCGAGATCATGAGCCGTACGCCGATGGGGTCGACCTTCACGGCCAACCCGCTGGGTGAGCGCTACATCGCCCGCTACGGCGAGGAGTTCCCCAACCAGGGCATCGGTGCCGAGCAGATCGCGGACCGCTGGGGCTTCTCCCGCCAGCAGCTCGACGAGTTCGCGCTGGCGTCCCACGAGAAGGCGGCGGCCGCCATCGATGCGGGCCGGTTCACGCGGCAGATCGCGCCTGTCACCGCGCCCGACGGCACCGTCGTCGACACCGACGAGGGGGTGCGCCGCGGCGGGACGCTGGACAAGCTCGCCTCGCTCAAGCCGGCCTTCAAGGAGGACGGCAAGATCACCGCGGCCAACTCGTCGCAGATCTCGGACGGGTCGGCCGCCCTGTTGATCACGACCAGTGAGTTCGCGGCCGCGCACGGCCTGACGCCGATCGCCCGGGTCCACACGGCGGTGCTCGCCGCGGCCGAGCCGATGCCGATGCTGCACGCGCCGATCCCGGCCACGATCAAGGCGCTGAAGAAGTCAGGCCTGTCGATCGACGAGATCGGGGCGTTCGAGGTCAACGAGGCCTTCGCCTCCGTACCCCTGGCCTGGCTCAAGGACCTTGGCGCGGACGAGAAGGCGCTCAACCCGAACGGCGGCGCGATCGCGCTGGGCCACCCGCTCGGCGGATCCGGCGCCCGGCTGATGACCACGCTCGTCCACCACATGCGCGACAACGGGATCCGCTACGGCCTGCAGACGATGTGCGAGGGCGGCGGCCAGGCGAACGCGACCATCCTCGAGCTGCTCTGATCCGGGCTCTCCGTGCCGATAGATGATCGCCGAGGTTTGGACCGGGCCCGCGTGGGAGATCAGCTGCTCACGATTCGTCCACAGTGTGGACAACGGCTGGGGAGAACCACAGCCGTGTAGTTCGTGGACTGCGTGGTGCCCGGGGGGTGTGGCTCAGCGAGCGGACAGCGCGCGCACAGAACGCGCCAGCGCCGGTCAGCGCCGGTCAGCGCCGGTCAGCGCCACTGCGTGGACAGCGCGAAGCCGACGACGATGAACCCGAAGCCGACGACGAGGTTCCAGTTGCTGAGGGCGCCGACGACCGGCATGTTGCCCTGGGTGATGTAGAAGACGACCAGCCACAGGATGCCGATCACGAACATCGCCAGCATGAGCGGGGCGAGCCACACCGGGCTCGGCTTGCGCTTGCGCGGGGCGCCGGGAGCGGCCGGCGGGGTGTAGACGGCTTTCTTGCGCTTCTTCGACTCGGGCACGTCGGCCCCTCCACTCTCTCGGCCTGACAACTCGGGTCAACGATTAGCGTAAAGGACTGACGACATGCGGGAGGCGCAGGTGGACGGGCAGCTGGACGGTTCCGCCTCCGATGCTGCCCCCCGCGCAGGTGGGAAGGCTGTCGCCGACCCCGCGGCCGGCCCTCTGACCGACCCTGTGACCGACCCTGTGACCGGCCAGGCTGCCGGTTCCCGGTGGTCCGGGCGACCGTCCGGACGAACCGCCTGGCGGGTGCTGGTCCCGCTGACGGCACTGCTGGCCGGTCTGCTGTTCGCGACCAGTGCCGCGACCGCCAAGGGGACCGATCTGCGGGCCGGCCGCCGCACGCAGGTCACCGACCTGATCAGCGAGCAACGCAAGGACGTCGCGGTGCAGGAGCGGCTGGCCGCCGGCCTGCGCCGCCAGGTCGCCGACATCCAGCGTGTGGCGGCCGCCGGCGACTCGCGGGTTGCCGTCGAGCGCGCACGCGGGGACGTACTGGCCGTTCCCGCCGGGCTCACCGCGGTCCGCGGGCCGGCCGTCACCGTCACGCTCAACGACGCGCCGCGCCGGTCGGGCGTCACGCCGGCGTCCGCCAACCCCGACGACCTCGTCGTCCACCAGCAGGACGTACAGGCGGTGGTCAACGCGCTGTGGGCCGGCGGCGCTGAGGCCATGACGCTCATGGGCCAGCGGGTGATCTCCACCAGCGCGGTGCGCTGCGTGGGCAACACGGTGGTCCTGCACGGCCGGGTCTACAGCCCGCCCTTCGTCGTCAGCGCGATCGGAGACACCAGCGGCATGAAACAGGCGCTCGAGCAGGAGCCGGGGGTGGCCTTCTTCCGAAGCTTCGTCGACAGGTTCGGCCTCGGCTACTCCGTCCACAGCGACAAGGACCTCCGGCTGCCGGCGTACGACGGGCCGCTCGAGCTGCCGCACGTGACAGGTACCTCGTGACCGGGCGCGGGGATGCGGGACGCACGGTGCTGCGCGGGGTGGGCCAGACGCTCGTCACCGCCGGCATCGTGGTCCTGCTGTTCACCGTCTACGAGCTGTACTTCACCGGCGTCTACACCGGACGCGAGCAGAGCCGGCTCGGTGACGGACTGCGCCAGAGCTGGGCGGCGCCGGCGGCCCCGGCCGCCCGGGTCCTCCCGGGCGGCGCGCTGGCCGAGATCTGGATCCCCCGGATCGGCATGGTCGGCGACAAGGCCAAGGTCGTCATCGAAGGTGTCGACCACGAGGACCTGAAGAAGGGGCCGGGGCACTACCCGGGCACCGCGCTTCCCGGCCAGGTCGGCAACACGGTCATCAGCGGGCACCGCACGACGTACGGCGCGCCGTTCAACCGCCTCGACGAGGTCCTGCCCGGCGACCCGGTCGTGATCGAGACGCGCGACACCTGGTTCACCTACAAGGTGACCAGCCAGCAGGTCGTCCCGCCGACGGCGGTCGACGTGACCTACCCGGTGCCGGGCAATGCCACGGCCAAGCCCACCCAGCGGCTGCTCACCCTGACGACCTGCAATCCCAAGTACTCCGCCCAGACCCGGCTGATCCTGCACGGCGTGCTGCTCGGCACGCTGGCCAAGGCGGGTGGCGGCCGACCCCCCGCGCTGAACGGGAAGGCCTGACGTGTACGGCTGGCTGTGGCGACAGTTCCCCGGCGGCGTGCCGGGCAAGGTGCTGTGCAGCGTCGTGATGGCGGTCGCCGCGGTCGCCTTGCTGTTCCTGGTGGTCTTCCCGCGGATCGAACCGTTGGTGCCGTTCGGGAACGTGACCGTGGACAGTCCGGCGCAGACCTCGGCCCCGTCGCCCGTCGGCGGATGACACCCGGACGTCGTAGCGTGGAGGCGTGAACCAGCGCGCGAAGGTCCTCGTCGTCGACAACTACGACAGCTTTGTCTTCAACCTGGTCCAGTACCTCGGGCAGCTCGGGGCCGAGTGCGTCGTACGCCGCAATGACGAGGTCGGGCCGGCCGACGTGGACGGGTACGACGGCGTCCTGCTCTCGCCCGGCCCGGGTACGCCGGAGGACGCGGGCTGCTCGGTCGAGATGGTGGGCGCCTGCGAGGACCGCGGTGTGCCGCTGCTCGGCGTCTGCCTCGGGCACCAGGCGATCGCCGTGGCGCACGGTGCCACGGTCAGCCGGGCCCCCGAGCTGCTGCACGGCAAGACGAGCCAGGTCGAGCACTCCGGCGCCGGGGTGCTGCACGGCCTGCCGACCCCGTTCACGGCCACCCGCTACCACTCGCTCGCGGTGGAGGAGGAGACCCTGCCGGCCGAGCTGGCGGTCACCGGGCGTACCGCGAGCGGCGTCGTGATGGCGGTGCGGCACCGCGACAAGCCCATCGAGGGCGTGCAGTTCCACCCCGAGTCGGTGCTCACACAGGGCGGCCACACGCTGCTCGCGACCTGGCTCGGGCAGTGCGGCGACCGGGAGGCGGCCGCCCTCGCGCCGGCGCTCGCGCAGAAGGTCGAGGACAAGCGCCTCGCCGCCTTCGGCTGATCCCCTTTCGCGCGTGATCATGGGCCTGCTGGGCCTACAGCCCTAGCGACTCCATCACGCCGGGGCCGTGGCTAGCTGGGTGCCGGGGTCGGCTGCGGGCTGCCGGTCTGCCCGGGTGACGGCGACGGCTGCGCACTGGCGGCCGGCGCTGACGGAGACGGCCTCGGGGTCGGGCTGGGCAGCGGCGTGCGGGCGACGTCGATCACGATCGTCGACCCGCGGGGCGCGAGCTGGTTGACCGGCCGCTGGCCGAGGACGGTGCCGACCGGCTGGGTGCTGTCGGTGGGCACGGCCTCGACCACGAAGCCGAGCTGTTGCAGGGCGGCGACGGCCTGATCCTGCGTCGTAGCCCGGACGTCCGGGACCTGGACCTGGCCGGAGGAGACGACGAGGTCGACCGAGGAACCGGCCGCGAGCTTCGTGCCGGGACCCGGCGCGACGTCGAGCACCTCGCCCGGCGGCAGGTTGACGTCGCGGGTCACGACGTTGCCGAGCGTCAGCTTGGCGTCCTTCAGACCCAGCTCCGCCTCGGCGCGTGACTGACCGAGGATCTGCGGGACCTCCGTCATCTCGACGCCCTTGGACACGGTCAGGTCGACGGCACCGTCCCGGCCGATGAGGAACCCGGACTCCGGGCTCTGTCCCACGACGACATCCTCCGGCTTGGCGCTGAACGTCAGGGTGATCTTCCCGAGCTTCAGCCCGGCGGTGGTCAGCTGTCGCTGCGCCTCCTGCTTCGACAGGCCCACCAGCGCCGGCGCCGGGACGAGTCCGGGGGAGTTGCCCAGGAGGCCTTTCACCGTGAAGGCCACGATGAGCACGATCGCCAGCAGCAGCGCGCCGAACAGGGCGAGCAGCGGTCCGCGGCGGCGGCCGGTCGGCCGGTGCAACGTGGGTACGTCGACCGGGATCCGGCCGCTCTCGGCCTCATTCAGGACCGGGACCGCCAGCACCGGCTGACCGGCGGCGGCCCGCAGCAGGTCCTCGCGCATCTCCCCGGCGGACTGGTAGCGGTTGGCCGGGTTCTTGGCCATGGCCTTGAGGATGACCGCGTCGACCTGCGGCGGCAGCGAGTCGTCGTACGCCGACGGCGGGACGGGGTCCTCGCGCACGTGCTGGTAGGCCACCGCGACCGGGCTGTCCCCGGTGAACGGCGGCGCGCCGGTCACGAGCTCGTAGAGCAGGCAGCCGGTCGAGTAGATGTCCGAGCGCGCGTCGACATGCTCGCCGCGAGCCTGCTCCGGGGACAGGTACGCCGCGGTGCCGATGACCGCGGCGGTCTGCGTCATGGTCGAGGAGGTGTCGGACACCGCGCGGGCGATGCCGAAGTCCATCACCTTGACCTCGCCGCGCCCGGTGAGCATGACGTTCGCGGGCTTGATGTCGCGGTGCACGATCCCGGCGGTGTGCGCGACGTCGAGCGCGGCGCAGATGTCGGCGACGACCTCCAGTGCGCGCTGCGGCAGCAACCGGCCCTCGGTCTGCAGCACGTCGCGCAGGGTGCGCCCCTCGACGTACTCCATGACGATGTACGGCACGGCGCCCCGGGCGCCGTCGGCATGCTCCTCGCCGGTGTCGTACACCGAGACGATGCACGGGGCGTTGAGGGAGGCGGCGGACTGCGCCTCGCGGCGGAAACGGCCCTGGAACGACGGGTCGCGGGCCAGGTCGGCGCGGAGCACCTTGACGGCCACGTCCCGGCCGAGCCGGATGTCGGTGCCGCGGAAGACCTCGGCCATGCCGCCGGTACCGACCGTCTCACCGAGCTGGTACCGGCCACCGAGCATTCGCGGCTCAGTCACCGTGATCCCCGTTGTCGCCGCTGTAGGTGTTGCCGTTCTTCTTGTCGCCCTTGCCCCAGGGCAGGATCTGCACGGGTTGAGGGGCCGGGACGACATGCACGGTGATGGGGGCGCCGTAGGCGAGCGAGCCGGCCGGCGTCACGTCACTGACCGTACCTGCGGCGCGCCCGCTGCCGTCGTAGGCGACCGTGGGCTTGAGGCCCCGTGCGGTGAGTGCCGCGGTCGCCGCGCTCTCGCTCATCCCGACGTACGTCGCCGCGTCGACCGTCACGTCCGGCGCGCCTGCGGAGACCAGCAGGTGGACGGTGTCGCCGTCGCGCGCGCTGGCCCCGGCGCCCGGCGCGGTGGCGATCACCGCGCCCTTCGGGACCGACATCGACATGGCTGGGGTCTGCGCGACGACGAAGTTCTGCGCGGTCAGCAGGGCCGTCGCGGCGGCGACCGTGCTGCCGGCAGCGACCGGCGGGACCCGGACGGTCTTCTCGGCCAGGCAGGAGCGCGCTGTGAGGGCGAGGACCACGACCGCCAGCAGCGCGGCGGCGAGCCGGACCGATCGCTGATGGTTCGGCGCGGGCGCCGGAACCGTCCGACGGGCCGGCCGCGGGAGGCCGACCGACGGTACCGGTGATGAGGGGGGTGCCGCGTCCAGGACCGGCGTCGCACCGGGATCGGCCACGGGCAGCACGGCCGTCGCAGGGCTGACGCCGGCGCGCAGATCGAGGGCGTCCCTGGCCAGCTCGCCGGCGTGAGCCGGTCGCCTGGCGGGGTCCTTGTCCATCGCGCGCAGGACGAGGTCGCGTACGGGCGCGGGGACGTCGGGTGGCAGCGGCGGGGGCGCGGAGCTCAGGTGGGCGCTCGCCACCGCCACCGGGTTGTCACCCGTGAACGGGCGCCGGCCGGCGAGGCACTCGTACGCCACGACGCCCAGGGAGTAGACGTCGCTCGCCGGCGTGACCGGACGACCGGAGGCCTGCTCCGGCGACAGGTAGTACGCCGTACCGACCACGGTGCCTGTGCGGGTCAGCGGGACCGCGTCCGTCGCGCGGGCGATGCCGAAGTCGGTGACCTTGACGACGCCGTCCGGCCGGACGAGCAGGTAGCCCGGCTTCACGTCCCGGTGCACCACGCCCGCCGTGTGCGCGGCCTCGAGAGCGAGGGCCACCTGGCCGACGAGGTCCAGCGTCCGGTCGGGGTCGAGCCGGCCGCTGCGGTGCAGCAGCGCCGACAGGGGCTCGCCCTCGACGAGTTCCATGACCAGCCAGGCGGCCACGTCCGGCTCGACCTGCTCGCCGTAGTCGTAGACCGACGCGATGCCCGGGTGGGACAGGCCGGCCGCGTGCCGCGCCTCGGCGCGGAACCGCTCGCGGAACTCCGGGTCGTGCACGTACTCCGGCTTCAGGCACTTCACCGCGATGGCCCGTCCGAGCACGATGTCCTCGCCGCGCCAGACCTCGCCCATGCCGCCGACGGCGATGCGGGAGTCGAGCCGGTACCTCCCGGCGAGCAGGCCGTCGACGCAGCCGGCGGGAACGACCACCGTCACCGTCCCAGCACCGCCCGCATGACGTCGCGGGCGATCGGGGCGGCCACCGCGCCACCGGTCGCCTCCGGGCCCGCGGTCCCGCCGTCCTCCACGAGCACCGCGACCGCCACCTGCGGGTCGTTCGCCGGCGCGAACCCGATGAACCATGCGTGCGGCGCCTGGCCGACCGCGTGCTGCGCGGTCCCGGTCTTCCCGGCGACAGGTACGCCGGGAATCTGTGCGCCCGTACCGGTTCCGCTGGCGACGACCAGCTGCATCATCGCGTTCAGCTGGTCGGCGACCGGCCGGTCGACGGCGTGCCGGTAGACGCTCGGGCGCGCGCGGTCCAGCACGCTGAGGTCGGGTGCCTGCACCTCCCGGACGAGGTACGGCTTCATCACGTCGCCGCCGTTGGCCACGCCCGCCGCGACCATCGCCATCTGCAGCGGCGTCACCTGGACGTCGAACTGGCCGATGGAGGACTGCGCGAGCTGCGGCGGGTTGAGGCTGCCCGGGAAGACGCTCCTCGCGACCGTGGTGGGAAGGGCGAGCTCGCCCTGGCCGAACCCGAACTTCTCCGCCTGGCTGCGCAGCGTGTCCTGCCCGAGGTCCAGGCCCAGCTGGGCGAAGGCCGTGTTGCACGAGATGCGCAGTGAGTCGGCCAGCGTGTCGACCTTGCCGTCACCGCAGGTCTCGCCACCGAAGTTGCGGATCGTGCTCGACGTCTGCGGAAGCTTCAGCTCGTTCGGTGCCGGGATCGTGCTGTCCGGGGTGAACTTCCCGGAGGACAACGCGGCAGCCGAGGTGATGACCTTGAACGTCGAGCCGGGCGGATACGTCTGCTGGATCGCCCGGTTGAGCAACGGCTGCGCGGGATCGGCCTGCAGGGCCTTCCAGTAGGAGCGGATCTGGGTGGCGTCGTGCGACGACAGTTTCGCCGGGTCGTACGACGGCGTGCTGACCATCGCGAGCACCGCGCCGGTCCGCGGGTCGAGAGCAACCGCGGCACCTCGCTTGCCCTGCAGACCGGCGTACGCCGCCTGCTGCGCCGCCTGGTTGAGGGTCAGCACGATCCGGCCGCCCTCCTGCTTGCGTCCGGTGATGTAGTCCGAGAGGCGGTGCACGAACAACCGGTCGTCCTGGCCGGAGAGCACGGAGTTCTCGCTCTGCTCGACGCCGCTGCGTCCGTAGATGTACGAGGAGAAGCCGGTGACCTCCCCGTACGTCGGACCACCCGGGTAGGTGCGCAGGAACTTGAAGCGTTCCTGCGGCGTGGGCTTGTCCACGGCCAGGGGGCTGGCGCCACCACCACCGGTACCGAGCAGGATCGGCCCGCGCTCGCGCTGGAACTGGCTGAGCAGGGTGCGGGAGTTGCGCGGGTCGTCGCGCAACGAGGAGGCCCTGACCACCTGCAGGTAGTTGACGTTCACGAGGAGCAGGCCGAACAACAGCAGGCAGGCGACGGCCACCCGGCGCAGCGGGGCGTTCATCGGCGGACCACCTGGGTCTGTGCCTCCTGCAGCGCGGCGCGCGCCTTGTCGGGTGTCACGGGTGCCGGCCCGGGTCGGCGACCCGCGTCGCTGATGCGCAGCAGCAGGGCGACGAGCACCCAGTTCATGACGACGGAGCTGCCGCCGTACGACAGCCAGGGCAGGGTGACGCCGGTCAGGGGGATCAGTCCGGTGACGCCGCCGACGATGACGAACACCTGCAGGGCAAGGGAGAACGACAGACCGACCGCGAGCAGCTTGCCGAACGAGTCGCGACAGCCGAGGCCCGCGCGCAGACCGCGCTCGACGATCAGCCCGAACAGGACGAGCACCGCCATGACGCCGACGAGCCCGAGCTCCTCGCCGATCGCGGCCATGATGAAGTCCGTCTTCGCGAACGGCACGATCCCCGGCATCCCCTCGCCGAGGCCGGTGCCGGTGATGCCACCCGTGCCGAACCCGAACAGCCCCTGCACCAGCTGGTAACTCGCGCCTTGGGGATCGCGGAACGGGTGCAGCCAGGTGTCGACGCGGCTCGTCACGTGGGGGATCAGGTGGTACGCCGCCAGCGACCCGAGCACGAACAGGCCGAGGCCGATGAGCAGCCAGGACGTGCGCTCGGTCGCGACGTAGAGCATGACCAGGAAGATCGAGAAGAACAGCAACGACGAGCCGAGGTCGCTCTCGCCGATGAGGACGACCAGGCTGGCCGCCCACGCCACCAGCACCGGGCCGAGGTCGCGGGCGCGCGGCAGGTCGAGGCCGGCGACCCGGCGGCTGGCCAGGGACAGCACGTCGCGTTTGCTGACGAAGTAGGCGGCGAAGAAGACCATCAGCAGGATCTTGGCGACCTCGCTGGGCTGCACCGTGATCGGTCCGAGCCGGATCCACAGCCGGGCACCGTTGATGGTGGAGCCGATCCCCGGCAGTCCCGGCAGCACCAGCAGGATCAGGCCGGCCGCCGCGCTCGTGTAGGCGTAGCGGGCCAGCCGCGTGTGGTCTCGGATGACGATGAGCACGACGACGAACCCCGCGATGGCGATGGCCGTCCAGACCAGTTGCAGCGGGGCGTCGGCCCGCGGCATGAGACGCCCGTTCTGCCGGGCGGTCTCGGCGGCCGCCAGATCGAGCCGGCGGATCATCACCAGCCCGAGCCCGTTGAGCAGCGCGACGCACGGCAGGATCAGCGGGTCGGCGTACGGCGCGAAGCGGCGCACCACCAGATGGGCGACGCCGAACAGCACCGCGAGCCCGGCGCCGTAGCCGATCGTGCCGGGCGGAACGTGCCCGTCCTGGGCCAGTCCGACGGCGGCGTAGGCGACGAGCACGAGGCCGACCGCGAAGCCGAGCAGCAGCAGTTCGGTGCCGCGGCGGGTCGGCGGTGCGGGCACGCCGGTCGTTGCCGCGGTCACGACGAGCCGCCCGCGCAGCCAGGGCTCGTGTTCGGCGCCGCGTAAGCCGTGGGAGTGGGCGCGGCGGTGGGCACAGCGGTGGGCACAGCGGTGGCCGCCGGAATCGGCGCGCCGCACTGCACGAGTGCCTTGAGCCGGTCGACGATCTGCAGGGCGTCGGACTTGTTCTTGGCGACGATGCCCTGATGCACCCGGCCGGCGTCGAGCTCGCCGAGCTGGTCGGTCATGAGCGCCGTGCGCTCCTCCACCGAGGACAGCCGCATGCCTGCGAACGAACCGGTCACGCCGCGGAACACCGCGACCTGCCGGCCGTCGGCGCCGACGAAGTACTGCGCCCGGACGTAGGTCCACCCCGCACCTATGCCGGCCAGCACCACCAGGCCGGTGAGCAGGGCGCCGGCCGTGCGCCGGCCGTGCCGCCCGTGCGGGTGGGGAGCGGCGGCCAGCGCGGCCGGTGGCTCCTCGATGTCCCGGCCTTCGGCGACGCGGGCCCGGCTGGCGGGACTGTCGGCGATCCCCGGCGGTGGGGGCTGCGGGGCCTCGGCCGCCGCGCCGGCGACGACCGGCGCGGCCGTCGGCTGATGGTCGCTGTCGACGGCGTCCGCGACGATCACGGTCACGTTGTCGGGACCGCCTCCGCGCAGCGCCAGCTGGACGAGCCGGTCGACCGCCTCCTGCGGGTCCTTGATGGCCAGCGCGTCCCGCAGCGTGTCGTTGCTGCCCACCGGCCCGGTGAGGCCGTCGCTGCAGAGCAGGTAGCGGTCCCCGGCCCGGACCTCGCGCACCGACAGGTCGAGGTCGAGGCCGTCCCGCCCATCGAGGACGCGGGTGATCACCGAGCGCTGCGGGTGGGTGCTCGCCTCCTCCTCGGTGATCCGTCCTTCGTCGACGAGGGCCTGCACGAGGGTGTGGTCGTGGGTGATCTGGGCCAGCTCGCCGTCGCGCAGGAGATAGCAGCGCGAGTCGCCGATGTGCAGCAGGCCGAGACGGCTGCCCGCCGACAGGATCGCCGTCAGGGTGGTGCCCATGCCGTCCAGGGCGGGATCGCCGTCGACCATGTCGCGCAGGTGCGCATTGGCCGACAGCGCGGCCTGGCGCAGGGCGTCGAGCAGGTCCGCGCCGGGGGCGTCCTCGTCGAGCGGGGCGAGCGCGGCGATGGCCACCGCACTGGCCACCTCGCCCGCGGCATGACCGCCCATGCCGTCGGCGACCGCGAGCAGCCGCGGACCGGCGTACACGGAGTCCTCGTTGCCGTCGCGGAGCAGACCGGTGTGCGAGCGCGCCGCGAAGCGCAGGGCCAGCGTCAACGGGCAGCCCTCATCGGCGGAGCTCCAGAACGGTCTTCCCGATCCGGATCGGCTGGCCCAACGGCACCGGCGTCGGGCGGGTCACCTTGTTCTGCCCGAGGTACGTGCCGTTCGTGGAGCCGAGATCCTCGACGAGCCAGGAGCCGTCACCAGGGACCAGCCGCGCGTGCCGGCTGCTCGCGTAGTCGTCGGTCAGGACGAGCGTCGAGTCGTCGGCCCGCCCGAGGGTCACCGCGGCCTCGCCGAGGCTGATCGTCGTACCGGCCAGGGAACCTTCGGTCACGACCAGCCGGCGGGCCTGGGTACGCCGGGTCGGCTTGGCCGCCCGCGGTGCCGCGGCCGGTACGGGAGCGCGGACGGCGCTGCGCGTGCCCCACAGGTCGGCCCGCATCGTCCGTACCGCGGAGATGACGAAGAGCCAGAGCAGGGCGAGCAGGCCGTACTTGACGACGCCGACCACGAGTGCCGAAGCCATCAGGCACCCTGCCGGTAGACGAGAACGGTCGTCCCGATCCCGATACGGTCACCGTCGGACAGCTGGACGCGCTCGAGCCGCTGCCCGTTGACCGTCGTGCCGTTCGTCGAGCTCAGGTCCACGAGGGTCACTGCTCCATCCTGCAGGTGGAGTTCCGCATGTCGGCGGGAGACCCCGGTGTCGGGCAGGCGGAGGTCGGCGTCGGCGCCTCGGCCGAGTACGAACACCGGCGGTGTCAGCGGGATCGGGCGGCCGCCCATCTCCAAGCGCGGTGCGCCGCCGAAGGCAGCCTGGGCAGGGACGACCGGAGAACGGTGGGCGCCGGTCGCGTCGGCAACCACGCTGCTGCGCACCCGGAACACGCCGGTGGCCAGGTCGTCGATGTCCTCGAACGCGATCGTGACCGGCCCGACGAAGGACCAGCCCTGCTCCTGCGCGTGCTCGAGGACCATGTCGGCCAGCTCCTTGCGCAGCTCGGCGTCGTACTCCCGCAGGCGCTCCGCGTCGGAGCTGCCGAGCTCGACGACGTACGCGTTGGGGACGAGCACCCGGCCCTGCCCCACGATCGCCTTCTTGTCCGCGGCCTCCCGCTGGAGGGCGGCGGCCACCTCGACCGGCTGGACCACGCCGCCGAAGGCGCGCGCGAACGCGCCTTCGACAAGGCCTTCGAGCCGGCGCTCGAAGCGCTGGAGCACTCCCACGCCAGCCCCCTTCCCTCGAACCGCCGATGGTATCCGTGAACGTGATCCGGTCCGCTCCTCCGGCACCCCCCGGCGCGGGTGCTAGCCTCGGTTCCGCCAAACCAGTAGGTGCTCGGGCGAGTGGCGGAATGGCAGACGCGCACGGTTCAGGTCCGTGTGTCCGAAAGGACGTGGGGGTTCAACTCCCCCCTCGCCCACAAGAAGAGAAGGCCCCTGACCTGCGAAGCCGCAGGCGAGGGGCCTTCTTCATGTCGCCGTGACGCGGCTCTGTGCTCCCGGGCCACCAGGTTGGCGAGCATCGCCTCGAAGCCCTCGCGGCGACGCCACTGGGCATAGTTCGTGACCTGGGTACCGTCCAGGCTCGCGTGCAGGTTCGCGGACACGAACCCGGGCTGGTGCCGCATGACCTGCTCGGTTGCCTCCTCCGGCACGTCGAGGAGCTGCCGTTGCACCGTCGGGTCGACGGTGAAGACGTTGATCGGCGTGACCAGTTCGTCGCCTGCCTTGATCACCCTGGTGGGGGCTGCGACGCGCAACGAGTCCGTGTTCGGATGCTCCGTCATGTCCCTCCCACCTGTTCGCATCCACCTGCACCCACCTCTACACGTAGGCCTCGTCGACGTAGCACCAGCGCCAGTCCTCTCCGGGCTCGAACGACTGCACGATCGGGTGTCCGACGACCATCGCGTGAGCCCGGGCGTGCCGGTTCGGGGAGGAGTCGCAGCAACCGACGTGCCCGCAGGTGAGGCATTCGCGCAGGTGCACCCACGGTGATCCGATGCGCAGGCAGTCCTCGCAGCCCGCGGCGGACGGCACGACGTCGTCGCGGATCATGGTCACGTGCGGGTCCGGGACCGCGCCGGTCGGGTAGGTCATGTCGCCTCCGGTGCTCTGGTGACGGTCGTCCTGACGGATGGCCGCGGGAGGGCGGTCACCGCTGGCTCACAGCCGGGTGTTCCAGTTCCCGTACGCCGGCGAGGTGATCGTGCACGAGACGTACGGCCATCGCTCCTTCACCGACCGCGGAGGCCACCCGCTTGATCGATCCGCTGCGTACGTCGCCGGCCGCGAACACGCCGGGCAGGCTGGTCTCCAGGGGTGCCGGCTCGCGGGCGGCGGGGACGGCGCCGTTCGCCGCGGCCGAGGCTCCGGTGAGGATGAACCCGTGGTCGTCGAGGGCAACCTGACCGGCCAGCCAGTCGACGTGTGGGTCGGCCCCGATGAAGACGAACAACGCGCGGGCGTCCAGCCGCCGCTGCTCGCTGGTGCGTCTGTCGTGGAGGACAAGGCCCCGCAGTTCGGCGTCGTCGCCGACCAGCTCGCTTACCTCCGTGGAGGTGAGCACCTCGATGGCCGGGTTCTGCCCGATCCGGTTGATCAGGTAGCGCGACATGCTCTTGCCGAGGTCCTCGTCGCGGACGAGCAGGCTCACCCGCCCGACCTTGCGGGCGAGGAAGAGGGCGGCCTGGCCGGCCGAGTTGCCACCGCCCACCACCGCGACCGAGTGCCCGGTGCACATCTGCGCCTCGACTTCGGTCGCGGCGTAGAACACGCTCTTGCCCTCGAACTCGTCCAGCCGGGGCACGGGTAGGCGCCGGTAGTGCACGCCGGTGCAGATCACGACGGACCGCGCCGGGACGGAGCCGCCGTCCTCCAGGCGGACGACGAAGTGGCCGTCCCGCGTCCCGAGCCCGACCGCGGATCCCGGCACACCGAACTGCGCCCCGAACTTCTCGGCCTGCACGAGGGCCCGCTCCGCGAGTTCGCCGCCCGAGACGCCGGCCGGGAAGCCGAGGTAGTTCTCGATCTTCGACGAGGTCCCGGCCTGACCGCCGGTGGCGACCGCGTCCAGGGCCATCGTGGTCAGGCCCTCGGAGGCGCCGTACACGGCCGCTGCCAGCCCGGCCGGACCCGCGCCCACGACGACGAGGTCTGCCGGGCTGTCCGCCGCCGCCGGGACCGGAAGACCGATGAGCGTCGCCAGTTCCGCGGTGCTGGGGTTGCGGAGCACGTGACGGGCGCCCCAGACGACGACCGGCGTCTCCTCCGGCTGTACCCCGAGGTGGCGCAGCAGGTCCTCGGCGCCGCGGTCCTCCTCCAGATCGATCCAGGTGTGCGGCAGCCGGTTGCGGGCGGCGAACTCCCGCAGCCGCCGGGTGTCCGGCGAGAACCGGGAGCCGATGATCCGCAGTCCGGCACCCAGCTTGATGAGCAATGACCGGCGCAGCAGGAACGCGCGCAGCACGAGGTCCCCGAGGGCCGGATCCTGATCGACGAGTTCGCGCAGTGTCTGTATCGGGATGGACAGCACCTGCCCGGGCGCCGTCACCACTGCGGTGAGGAACATCGCCTCGCCGGTCAGCAGCCCCAGGCCACCGAGGAAGCGCCCACGCCCGTGCACACCGACGACCTGCTCGTCTGCGCCGTAGCCGCTCACCAGCGCGACGGCGCCGCTCAGCACCACGAGGAACGCGTTCGAACGCTCGCCCTCCCGGTACAGCACGTCGCCCCGGTCCACCGCCCGCACCTCGCCGTGCGGCATCAGCGCGGCGAGCTGCTCGTCCGACAGCCGGGGGAACGCCCCCACCGGGTCGGGCGTCTCCGCGACCGGAAGGGGCTGGGTCGTCATGCGATCACCGCGGCGGGAGGCAGTTCCAGCCGGCGCACGCGCCAGGCGAGCATCAGGAGCAACGCGGCCGCCACGAGCGCATAGAGGCCGATCACCCGCGCAACCGTGACGGCGCCGATGTCCGGCCGTACGACGAGGAGCAGGCCGACCAGGACGGAGACGAGGCCGATCAGGGCGAGAAGCAGTTCGCCGGCGATGACCCGTCGGAGGCGGATCGCGGCCCAGATCTCCGTAGCCCCGGAGAGGACGGCCCAGACGCCGATGAGCACCGCCAGCGCCAGCGCCGTGGCCCCCGGCCAGAGCAGGGTCACGATTCCGAGCACGATTCCGAGCAGACCCCCGGTGAGCTCGGCCATCCGACGGCCGCCCGGATGAACGGGACGCAGGACGGCGAGGAGCCGGCTGACTCCGTCGACGAGGGCGTACGCGCCGAACAGCAGGACCAGCGCGTAGACGGTGACGTCCGGCCAGGCCAGGGCAACGCAGCCGAAGAGCAGGGCGAGCAGGCCTCGCACCGCGAGGACGGGCCAGAGGCGGACGGTCACGGTCACCACCGGTTCGGAGGGTCAGGGACGGGCAGCTAGCTCGGGCGGTCGCCCACCGTCAGGGTCACGTCGCTCTTCGCCGGCCCCCGCAGGATCGTGAGGCGTACGCGGTCACCGGGATGGTGTTTACGCAGCGCCGCGAGGAAGTCCTCGACGCGCGTCAGGGGCATGCCGTCGAGCGCCACCAGCACGTCGCCGGGCCGGATGCCCGCGTGGTCGGCGGGGCCGCCCTTGGCGACGGAGAGGACGACGATGCCGGTGGAGGAGCCCACGCCGAGCTGTCGGGCGATCTCCGGGGTGAGCGGCGCGGGCTGAAGGCCGGCGTACGCGTGCTGCGCCGTGCCGGTGGCCAGCAACTGACCGACGATGTCCAGGACCGTGCCGGACGGCGTCGCGAAGCCGATCGACACCGCGCCGGCGGACGGCGGGATGTAGGCCTCGTTGATCCCGATCACCCGACCGTTCCCGTCCAGCAGAGCCCCGCCGGAGTTGCCGGGCGAGATCGCCGCGTCGGTCTGCAACAGGTCGATCAACGGGGCGGACCGCCCGGTGCCGGCGGGGATCACCCGGTGCTGGCCGGACACGATGCCGCTCGTCACCGTCTCCTCGAGGCCGAGCGGGCTGCCCATGGCGATCGCGGTCTCGCCGACCACCGGCAGATCCGAGCGGAACTGTGCGGCGGGCAGCCCGGTCCGGTCGGCGCGGACGGCCGCCAGATCGGTCAGCGGATCGGTCGCGGTCACGTGGCCGGTCGCGTGCCGCCCGTCGGCGAACGAGATGTCGAGGGTGGTCGCGCCGTGCACGACGTGCTCGTCGGTGACGATCGTCCCGTCGGCGTTGAACACCACGCCGCTGCCCAGGCCGTGGGGCGTGATGATGGTGACGATCGAGGGTTCGACGGACCGGACCACCCGCGGGATGTCGACCCCGTTGGCGGTCGCCGCCGTGTCGGACGACGAGCCTCCGGTGGCCGACCGGGTGTCCGGTCCGGGGGTGCAGCCCGTGAGGGAAAGTAGGAGCACGGTGAGGAGGACGCCGGCAGTGGCGTCCTGGTGAGGTCGGAGCCGCCAGCTGGGTGCGGGGGCTGCTGTCACGTTCCGTCTCCTGTCATGCACCGCCCCTTCCGTTGGTGATGTCCGGCCCGCCGGCCCCCCGACCGGCCACGGAGGCCTCGAGCGCGTGCACCCGGTCGACGAGGTCGAGCAGGACCAGAACCGCCCCTGCACCGGAGATCGGTGGCGACGTACCCGGTGGCGCGGCGCCCGGGCCCGGCGGCCGTGCGTACCCGGGATCCAGCAACCCGTACGCGACGAACTGCCGGACGAGCTGCGGCTGGAGGCCGGCCCGGCAGGCGAAACTGTCCAGGCGCGCCGCCTCGGCGGTCAGCTCGTCGCACAGGGCGCCGAGGCCTGCCCCGGTCCGGACCAGGAGGTGCTGCACGGTGGCGGGCGGCGCGAAGGCCTGCGGATCGGCCAACTGCGGCTCGGGCCCGGCGGACAGCCGTACGTCCAGCGGGCCCTCGAGAAGGACCGCGTGCGCCGCACGGGGCTGAAGGGGGGTGTTCACGGGGGCGCCTCCTCGTCGCGTGATCCCGGACGGCTGTGCCTCTGCGTCATGGCGTCTGCGTCATGCCGCGGAGGCACCTGTCGCGCCCGGCTGCTCGCCGGTCTCCTCGGCCGGGTTCTCGTAGACGACCTGCAGTTCGCCCTTGACCTCATCGATGCGGATGGTGGCTCCGTCCAGGACGTCGCCGGCCAACAGGGCGCGGGCGATCCGTGTCTCGACCTCGTGGGCCACGAAGCGGCGCAGCGGCCGCGCGCCGTACACCGGGTCGAACCCCTGCGCGGCGATCATCGTCCGGGCCGCGTCGGTCAGCTCGAGTGACATGCGCCGCTCTGCGAGCCGCTGGCGCAGCTCGTCCATGGCCAGGTCGACGATGCGCTCGATCTGCGGGAGCGTCAGCGGCTTGAACAGCACGACGTCGTCGATGCGGTTGAGGAACTCGGGTCGGAAGTGCCGGCGCAGCTCGCCCATCACCCGGTCCCGGGCGTCGTCCTTGATCTCTCCGTCCGGCGTCACGCCCTCGAGCAGGTACTCCGAGCCGATGTTGGACGTGAGGATGATGACGGTGTTGCGGAAATCGACAGTGCGGCCCTGGGCGTCCGTGATCCGGCCGTCGTCCAGCACCTGCAGCAGGGTGTTGAAGACGTCCGGGTGCGCCTTTTCGATCTCGTCGAAGAGCACCACGGAGTACGGCTTACGCCGGACCGCTTCGGTCAGCTGACCACCCTCCTCGTAGCCGATGTATCCGGGAGGTGCACCGACGAGACGACTGACCGTGTGCCGTTCCTGGTACTCGCTCATGTCCAGCCGGACCATGTTGTTCTCGCTGTCGAACAGCGCGGCGGCCAGGGTCTTGGCGAGCTCGGTCTTGCCGACGCCGGTGGGTCCCAGGAACACGAACGAGCCGATCGGCCGGCGCGGGTCCTTGATGCCGGAGCGGGCCCGGATGATCGCGTCCGAGACCGCCCTGACGGCCTCGTCCTGCCCGATGACGCGCTCGTGCAGGATGTCGCCGAGACGCAGGACCTTCTCGCGCTCGCCCTCCTGCAACCGGGTGACCGGGATCCCGGTCCAGGACGAGACGATCTCGGCGATCTCCTCCGCGTCGACCACCTCGCGGAGCAGGCTCTTGGTGCCCTGCTTGGCGAGGAGGCGTTCCTCCTCTGCCTTGAGCTGGCGCTCGAGTTCGGCGAGCTGCCCGTAGCGCAGCTCGGCCGCGCGGTTCAGGTCGTACGCCCGCTCGGCCTCCTCCGCCTCCTGGCGCACCCGCTCGATCTCCGAGCGCAGACCCTGCACGCGCCGGATCGCCTGGCGCTCGGCCTCCCACTTCGCCGTCATCGCGTCCGCCTGCGCCCGCAGGTCGCCCAGTTCCTTGTGCAGTTCCTCCAGCCGGGTCTTGCTCGCCGGGTCGGTCTCCTTCTCCAGGGCGGCCGCCTCGATCTCCAGGCGCATCACCCGGCGGGTGATCTCGTCCAGCTCGGCGGGCATCGAGTCGATCTCGGTGCGCAGGCGCGCGCACGCCTCGTCCACCAGGTCGATCGCCTTGTCGGGCAGGAACCGGTCCGTGATGTAGCGGTGGCTGAGGGTTACCGCAGCGATGAGCGCGCTGTCGAGGATCCGTACGCCGTGGAAGACCTCGAACCGTTCCCGCAACCCGCGCAGGATCGAGACGGCGTCCTCGACGCTGGGCTCGTCGACCATGACCGGCTGGAAGCGCCGTTCGAGGGCGGCGTCCTTCTCGATGTTCTTGCGGTACTCGTCGATGGTGGTCGCGCCGATCATGTGCAGCTCGCCGCGGGCCAGCATCGGCTTGAGCATGTTGCCCGCGTCCATGGCGCCTTCGCCGCCGCCGGCGCCGACGACCGTGTGCACCTCGTCGACGAACAGCAGGATCCGGCCCTCCGCGGCCTTCACCTCGTTGAGCACCGCCTGAAGGCGTTCCTCGAACTCGCCCTTGTACTTGGCGCCCGCGAGGAGCGCCCCCATGTCGAGGGAGAAGATGGTCCGGTCCTTGAGCCCCTCGGGCACGTCGCCGCGCACGATCCGCTGCGCCAGGCCCTCGACGATGGCGGTCTTGCCGACGCCCGGGTCGCCGATGAGCACCGGGTTGTTCTTGGACTTGCGACTGAGGATCTGGACGACCCGGCGGATCTCGTGGTCCCGGCCGATGACCGGGTCCATCTTGCCGGTCCTCGCCTCGTCGACCAGGTCGCGGCCGTACTTCTCCAGCGCCTCGTACGTGCCCTCCGGCATGGCGGACGTGACCCGCTGGTTGCCGCGCAGCCGGGTGAGGGCGGTGAGGAAGCCGTCCCGGGTGACCCGGTGCTCCTTGAGCAGCCGGCCGGCAGCGGTCGCCGATCCCTCGTCGATGAGGGCGAGGGCCAGGTGCTCCACCGAGACGTACTCGTCCTTGAGCCGCTTCGCCTCGCGGTCGGCGCCGTCGAGCAGCCGGGACAGCCGCTGGGTGATGCGGACCTGGCCGGGGTCGACGCCCGGCCCGGAGACCCGGGGCCGCCGTCCGAGCTCCGTCTCGAGCGCCGCGTGCAGACCCGGGACGTCGGCGCCGGCCGTCTCGAGCAGCCGCGGGATGAGGCCGTTGTCCTGCTCCAGCAGGGCCAGCAGCAGATGCTCGCCGTCGACCTCGGTGTGGCCGTAGCGGAGCGCCTTGGTCTGCGCGTCGTGCAGTGCCTCCTGCGACTTCTGGGTGAGACGGTTCATGTCCACGGCGGGTCACTCCTCGGTGTGGAACGCTCCGAAGCGCCCCGATCGGTTTCGGGGAGACGGTCGTACCGGCGACGGCGCAGTTGGCTCTCCAGCACGTCGATGCGTTCGAGCAGGTCCAGCACCAGGCCGATGGAGGCGTAGTTCAGGGCGAGCCCGGCCCGCAGCCGCTGGACGCGGGCGACCCTGGCCAACTGGGGGAGGGCGAAGCGCAGGTCACCGCGGGAGTCCCGGCTCGGGTCGAGCAGCCCCAGGGCAACGAACCGGCGTACGAGGTCCGGGTGCAGGGCCGCCCCGCGGGAGAAGCGGTCCAGACTCATCCCTGGGAGGGGGACCATCGGGTAGCTACGCCGCTGGTCGGTCATGAGCTCCTCCTCGGGTCGAAGGTCGAGACCCGGCTGAGTTCCTCGAACAGCTCCCGTTCACGCGGTTCGAGCGTGCGCGGGACCAGGATCCGGACCTCGGCGTACAGGTCGCCTGGCTTCCCGCGCGCGTTCGGCATGCCCTGCCCGCGCAGCCGGAGTCGCCGGCCGCTCGAGGAGCCGGGCGGTACCTGGACCTTGGTCTCGCCGCCGGGTGTGTCCAACGGGACCGTCGCACCGAGCGCGGCCTCCCACGGCGCGACCGGCAGGTCCACGTAGATGTCGCGCCCGACCAGCCGGTACCGGCGATGCGGCGCGATCCGGATCACCAGGTACAGGTCGCCGGCCGCCCCGCCCCCGCCGCCCCGTCCGCCCTCGCCCGCGAGCCGGATGCGCTGGCCGTCCGTGACACCGCGCGGGATGTCGACCTCGAAGCTGCGCTCGCCTCCGGGGCCGGGCAGGGTGATGCGGCGGTGCCCCCCGCTGTATGCCTCCTCGACCGAGAGCGTGAGCTCGGCCTCCTGGTCGGCCCCGGGCATGGGGCCGTAACCGCCGCGGCCACGACCGCCGAACATCCCGCCGAACAACTCCTCGAGGTCGATGCCGCCGAGGTCCTCCTCGGTGTACACGTTGCCCCCTGCACCACCACCTGCACCACCTGCACTGCCGCCGAACGGATCGCCCGGACGCCCACCCCGCCCGGCCCGGGAGCCCCGCCCGGTGCGTGCCCCGCCTCGGGGGGCGGCCCGCTCGTACCCCTCGGGGATCGAGCGGAAGTCCGGGCCGAACCGGTCGTAGCGCGAGCGCTGGTCCGGGTCCTTCAGCACGTGGTACGCCTCGTTGACCTCCTTGAAGCGGTCCTCCGCGTCAGGCGCCTTGTTGATGTCCGGGTGGCTGGTCCTGGCGAGCTTGCGGTACGCCGCCTGGAGTTCGTCGGAGGACGCGTTCCGCGAGACCCCGAGTACGTCGTAGTAGTCGCGCGCCACGACCGGTCACTCCGGCTGACGGGCTACGGCCACGGCGGACGGACGCAGTTGGCGGTCCTGCTGCCCGTAGCCCGGGCGCAGGACGGACACCACGGTGCCCGGCTCCGCGTCGGGCGCGTCCACCACGCTCAGCACCTCGTGCCTGGCCGGGTCGAAGGGAACTCCCACGTCGTCCTGCCGTGGATAGCCGAGCCGCTCGAGCACCCCGACCGCCTGGTCGCGGACCGCCCGGATCCCCGTGACGACCGCGGCCGGATCGGCGTCGGAGTGGGTCAGCGCGAGTTCCAGGTTGTCCAGCACCGGAAGCCATTGCGACGCGACGCGGCTCCGCTCGCTGCCGCGCTCCCGGTCGAGCTCTCGGGCATACCGCTTGCGCAGGTTGTCGAGGTCGGCGAGGGCCCGCTTGAGCTGGTCCTGGAGCGTGGCCAGGGCGGACTCGGGCTCCTCCTGCGCTTCGCCGCTGGGGGGCGCGGGTCCGCCGCCGTGCTCGGCAGCCTCGTCCGTGGCGGCCGAGGGGCCGGGTTCGGGCTGCTGGTGACCGGTGGTCGTCATGTCACGTCCGGGTGAAGTCGGCGTCGATCACGTCGTCGCCGGCACCGCCAGCGGCACCCCCTGTCGTACCCGCGGTGGCACCGGCTGTCTCGCCGCCCGCCGGTTGCCCGGTCTGGGCCATGAGGGCCTGGTAGATCTGCTGCAGCTCGCCGGTGAGCTCGCGCAGCCGGTCCATGGGGGCCTCGTCCTGGATGGCCTGGCGGGCGTCGGCGATGAGCATCTCGGCCCGGGCCTTCTCGTGCACGGGAACCGCGTCGCCGAGTTCGTTGAGCCGGCGCTCGACCTGGTAGGCCACCGCGTCCAGTTCGTTGCGGGCGTCGATCGTCTGCCGGACGGCCTCGTCCTGTTCGCGGTTGCTCTCGGCCTCGTGCACCATCCGCTCGACCTCGCCCTGGTCGAGGTTGGAGCTCTCGCTGATCGTGATGCTCTGCTCCGCGCCGGTGTCCTTGTCGCGCGCGGTCACGTTCAGGATGCCGTTCGCGTCGATGTCCGACGTCACCTCGATCTGCGGCTCGCCGCGGGGTGCCGGCCGGATGTTCTCCAGGCGGAACCGGCCGAGCACGCGGTTGTCCGCCGCCCGGGGCCGCTCGCCCTGCAGGATGACGATGTCCACGGCGGGCTGGTCGTCCTCCGCGGTGGAGAACGTCTCGCTGCGGCGAACGGGCACCGTGGTGTTGCGCTCGATGATCTTGGTCATCACGCCACCGGCCGTCTCGACACCGAGGGACAGCGGTGTCACGTCGAGCAGCAGCACGTCCGAGACCTCGCCCTTGAGGACACCGGCCTGGATGGCCGCACCCAGCGCGACGACCTCGTCGGGGTTGACCGACATGTTCGGGTCCTTGCCGCCGGTGAGCCGGCGGACCAGCGCCTGCACGCTGGGGATGCGCGTCGAGCCGCCGACGAGGATGACCTCGTCGATGTCGTTGGCGGAGACCTTCGCGTCGGACATGGCCTGCTGGGTCGGACCGAGGGTGCGCTCGACCAGGTCCGCCGTCAGCTGCTCGAACGTCGAACGCATCATCGTCAGGGTCAGGTGCTTCGGGCCGGCGGCGTCCGCGGTGATGAACGGCAGGCTCACCTGCGTCTGCGTGACGGAACTCAGTTCGACCTTCGCCTTCTCGGCTGCCTCGAACAGGCGCTGCAGGGCCTGCGGGTCGTTGCGCAGGTCGATGCCGTTCTCCTTCTGGAACTCGTCGGCCATGTGGTCGACGAGCCGCCGGTCGAAGTCGTCGCCGCCGAGGTGGGTGTCACCGGCGGTGGCGCGTACCTCCACGACGCCGTCGCCGACGTCGAGGATGCTGACGTCGAAGGTGCCGCCGCCGAGGTCGAAGACGAGGACCGTCTCGTGCCCCTTCTTGTCGAGCCCGTAGGCCAGTGCCGCGGCGGTCGGCTCGTTGATGATGCGCAGGACCTCGAGACCCGCGATGCGGCCGGCGTCCTTGGTGGCAGTGCGCTGCGCGTCGTTGAAGTACGCGGGGACGGTGATGACCGCCTCGGTCACCTTCTCACCGAGGTATTTCGCGGCGTCGTCGGCGAGTTTGCGCAGGACGAGCGCGCTGATCTCCTCCGGCGCATACAACTTCTCGCGGACCTTGATCCGTGCCTCGCCGTTGGGACCGGCCACGACGTCGTAGGTGACGGTCTTCACCTCTTCGGTGACTTCGTCGTACCGCCGGCCGATGAAGCGCTTGACCGAGTAGATGGTGCCCTTGGGATTGAGGATCGCCTGCCGCTTGGCGAGTTGCCCGACGAGCCGCTCGCCCGTGTCGGTGAAGGCCACGACCGACGGGGTCGTCCGGGCCCCCTCGGTGTTCACGATGACCTGGGGTTCTCCCCCCTCGTAGGTGGCGATCACCGAGTTGGTCGTACCCAGGTCGATGCCGACTGCCTTGGCCATGGAGCTTCCGTCCTTCGCGCGTGTCCTTCGCCTGTCCGCCGGTGGGCGGTGTGGTCACCAGGTGGTGTGTGTCGTCCGTCAACCCCCGGTCGGGCCGGTGGACGACGCGGTCGTCTTCTCCAGCGCGGACTCGATCCAGCGCAACAGCTGGTCGGGCGGGACCGCCCCGATCTGCCTGGACACCTCGCGGCCGTGGTCGAGCACGAGCAGCGTCGGGATCGACTGCGCACCGAAGCGGGCCGCGACACCGGGCGCCTTGTCCACGTCGACCTTGACCGCCTTGAGCCGGCCGGCCAGTTCCTTCGCCGCGCGTTCCACGCCCGGCGCCACCATCCGGCACGGCCCGCACCAGGTGGCCCAGAGGTCCACCAGCACCGGCACGTCGGCCGCCCCGGCGACGACGTCGAAGTCGTCGTCGCCCGCGTCGGTCAGCCACGGCAGCGGGGTCTGGCAGGACCCGCAGCGCGGGATCCCTTCCGCGGCAACCGGGACGCGGTTGCGTCTGCCACAGTTCAGGCAGGCGACGACCGACGAACGCTGGACCGATGTCGCCGATGTCGTCACGACGTCCTCCTACGCAGGGGGCAGCGAGGAAGCGCACCGGAAGGGGGCAGGAACCAGCCGCCGGGCGCATCTCAGGGACGCGCTGATCGGGCTTCGCTGCCGAACCCGTCGGGTCGCTACCCGGGGTCACCTGAGGCAAACAGCGTTGGCCCGGAGCGCGGGCGGCCCCCGGTCAGCCGCGCGAAACCCCCTGCGATTGCTCACGAGTCACCGGTCGCGTGACCGGTCGCAGCATCGCGGGATGCAGCAGGGTGGCCGGCCCCCTGCGGTACAGCGCCGCCGGCCGCCCGCCCTCCGGTCCGACGGGTGCGGGCTTGCCGACGGGGACGAGGAACCCCGGTGTGCCGGTGACCTTGCGGTGGAAGTTGCGGGGGTCCAGTGGCACGCCCCACACTGCTTCGTAGACCTTGCGGAGCTCCCCGACGGTGAACGCGTCGTCGCAGAACGCGGCGGCCAGCGGGGTGTACTCGAGCTTCGCGCGGGCCCGCTCGACACCGGCCGCGAGGACGCGGGCATGGTCGAAGGCCAGCCGGTCGCCGTCCACGTCGTCCACGGGCACCCACGAGACGGACCTCGCACCGGCCGCCGGCAGCGGGGCCGGCAGGTCGGGCGCGAACACCAGGTAGGCCACGGACACGACGCGCATCCGGGGGTCGCGGTGCGGGTCACCGAAGGCGCCGAGCTGCTCGACGTACGCCGCATCCCGCCGGATGCCCGTCTCCTGCTCGAGACGTCGTACGGCGGCGGCGTCGAGGTCCTCACCCTCCTGGACGAACCCGCCAGGGAGCGCGCCGAAACCGCGGAACGGGTGGGTGTCCCGCTCGACCATCAGGACCGAGAACCGGTCCTCACGGACCGTGAGCAGGACCATGTCGACCGTGACCCCGAACGGCGGGAACGCCCGCGGGTCGTAGTCGCCGAGCCAGTCCTGCTCGGCGTCCGGTGGACCGGTCACGGCACCAGTTCGGCCCCGGCCTCCGCCATCTGGGCGAGGGCCGCCTGGGTCGTCCCGGGCGCCACGCCGGCGCAGGCCTCGAGCAGGACGCGGACCGGCAGCCCCGCGGCGCGGGCGTCGAGGACGGACGCGCGCACGCAGTGGTCCGTCGCGATCCCGCACACGTCGAGTGCGTCCACGCCGCGCTCGCGCAACCAGTCCTCGAGCCGGGTTCCGCCGACAGTGCCCTGGAAGGCGCTGTACGCCGCCGCGTGCTCGCCCTTGCGGACCACCGCGTCGACCGCGTCCTCGGTCAGCGGCTCCTGCAGCCGGGACCCGGCAGTCCCGACCACGCAGTGCGCCGGCCACGTGGCGACGTAGTCGGGCTCGTTCGCGAAGTGGTCGCCCGGGTCGACATGCCAGTCGGCGCTGGCCACGACCACGTCGTACGACGGCAGCAGGCCGACGACCGTGCGGGCCACCTCACGGCCGCCCTGTACGGCGAGGGATCCGCCTTCGCAGAAGTCCTCCTGGACGTCGACGATCAACAGCGCGCGCATCAGTCCTCCTCCAGCACGGTACGCAGCTCGGGCTGGCCCTTGGCCAGCCTGCGGGCCCTGGCGGGGAGTTCGGCGAGCGAGGCCGCGCTGCGGCGCCGGGCGGCCTCGACGTCGCCGGGGCCCAGCGGTCCCTGGAGCATCCGGGCCTCGGGCGGGAAACCCTGCGGTGTCAGGCGCAGCAGCTCGCGGTCCGGCAGCCGGCCCGCCCACTTGCGCCCACCCGTCGTCGCCTTGCCCAGGGAGGTCTTGGCCACCGCGCGCATGCGCGCGTCCGGGGCGTCGCTCTCGGCGATCGCCACCAGCTTGTAGACGAACCCGACCGTCGGCGCCCCCGAACCGGTGACGACGGATGTCCCGACGCCGTAGCCGTCGGCGGGCGTGGCGGCCAGCGCGGCGATCGAGAACTCGTCCAGGTCCCCGGTCACGACCACCCGCGTGTTCTTCGCGCCGAGCTCGTCGAGAAGGGCACGCGCCCGGCGCGTCTCCTCGGCGAGGTCGCCGGAGTCCAGCCGGATCGCGCCGAGCTCCGGGCCCGCGACCTCGATGGCGTTGCGGATGCCCTGCTCGGTGTCGTAGGTGTCCACGAGCAACGTCGTGCCCAGACCCTGCGTGGCGATCTGCGCCCGGAAGGCGGCCTTCTCGTCGTCGGCCGCCAGGGTGAACGCATGGGCGCTCGTCCCCGCGGTCTCGATGCCGTACCGGCGACCCGCCTCGAGGTTGCTGGTCTTCGCGAACCCGGCGATGACGGCGGCGCGGGCCGCCGCGACCGCCGCCTGCTCCGACGTGCGGCGGCTGCCCATCTCGATGAGCGACCGTCCCTGCGCGGCGACCACCATGCGGGCCGCCGCCGAGGCGACCGCGCTGTCGTGGTTGAGGACCGAGAGCACGAGGGTCTCGAGCAGCAGCCCCTCGCCGAAGCAGCTCTCCACGGTCAGCACCGGGGAGCCGGGGAAGAACGTCTCGCCCTCCGCGTACGCCGTGATGTCCGCGCCCAGCCGCCGCTCCGCGAGCCAGTCGCGGGTCTGCGCCCCGACGACGTCCCGGACCGCGTCGAGCTCCTCGGGGCCGAAGGTGAAGTCCTCGAGCAGGGCGTGCAACCGGCCCTGCCCCGCGACCACGCCGTACCGCCGGCCCTCGGGCAGCCGGCGCGCGAAGACCTCGAACACCGCACGCCGCCCGGCCAGCCCGGCATGCAGCGCCGACTCCAGCATGGTCAGCTCGTAGCGGTCGGTGAGCAGCGCGGAGGACATGCCTCTCCTTATCGTCCGCTCGACGCTAACAGGGGTCACAGGTCACACTGGCGCCATGCCGGAACTCCCCGAGGTCGAGGCCCTCGTGACCTTCCTGCGCGAGCGCGCCATCGGGCGCGTGGTCGCGCGGGTGGATGTCGCCGGGATCGAGGTGCTCAAGACGTACGACCCGCCGGCGACCGCACTCGCCGGCCTCGAGATCACCGACGTCGCCCGGCACGGCAAGTTCCTCGACCTCGACGTGTCGGGCCTGCACCTCGTGACCCATCTGGCCCGCGCCGGCTGGCTGCGCTGGAACGACGCGCTGCCCACGGCGCCGCCGCGCCCCGGCAAGGGACCGCTCGGCCTGCGGGTCCATCTGGACGACGGCAGCGGCTTCGACCTCACCGAGATGGGCACCCGCAAGCGGCTGGCCGTCTACGTGGTGAAGGACCCGGAGACGGTGCCGGGGATCGCCCGGCTGGGCATCGATCCGCTGTCCCCGGAGTTCACGGCGGAAGCACTCGGCGCGCTGCTCGCGGGCGTGCGCGCGCAGGTGAAGGGGGTGCTCACCGACCAGTCGCGGATCGCCGGCCTGGGCAACGCCTACAGCGACGAGGTGCTGTGGGAGGTCGGGCTGTCGCCCTTCAAGCCGGCCGCCAACCTTGCGCCGGCCGACGTCGGGCGGTTGCACGCGGCCATCGTCGGCACGCTGCGCAGCGCCGTCGCACGGGCCAGCGGGCTGGCGGCGAAGGACCTCAAGTCGGAGAAGAAGAGCGGGTTGAACGTGCACGGCCGCACCGGCCTGCCGTGCCCCCGCTGCGGAGACACGGTGCGCGAGGTGTCTTTCGCCGACACGTCGCTGCAGTACTGCCCGACCTGCCAGACCGGGGGTCAGCCGCTCGCGGACCGGCGGCTGTCCCGGCTGCTCAAGTGAGCTCGCGGGGCAGGGTTCCCGCGGACCCGCCGTACGGCAGTGGAATGCTCGTGGGGTGAACCCCGAACAGGTCCCCACGGTCGCTCCCGGCGAGGTCGGCGAGGACTTCCTGCTCGACGTCCGCGAGGACGACGAGTGGGCGGCCGGGCACGCACCGGGAGCCGTGCACGTACCGCTGCACGATCTGCCCGCCCGCCTCGACGCGGTGCCCGCCGGCACGCGCGTGGCAGTGGTCTGCAGAGTCGGCGGCCGGTCGGCGCAGGCGACGATGTGGTTGCGTCAGCAGGGCTACGACGCGCACAACGTGGCCGGCGGAATGTACGGCTGGCAGGCGGCCGGACTGCCGGTCGAGGGCCGCGTTCTGTAGCGGCTGATCCGACGCGCTGCGGCGACCTCGCCGAATCCCGTCGGAAGCGTGCGGAACCAGGCAGGATGGAGCCGTGCTTCCCGTCCAGGTGGTCGCCCACCGCGGCTCGTCGGCAGCCCACGCGGAGCACACGCTGGCCGCCTACGAGCTCGCGCTCGAGGAAGGCGCCGATGCTCTCGAGTGCGACGTCCGGCTGACCCGCGACGGCGTCCTCGTCTGCGTCCACGACCGCAAGGTCGACCGGACCTCCGACGGCCGCGGGGTGGTCTCCGCGCTCGAGCTCGCCGAGCTCGCCGAGCTGGACTTCGCATCGTGGAAGCAGCGCCGGGACGACGCCGCGTTGCGCGCCTCGTGGGAGGAGGTGGACCGCGACCGGTCGCGCGTCCTGACGCTCGAGCGGCTCGTCATGCTGGCCCTCGACCACGAGCGGCCGGTGCAGCTCCACGTCGAGACGAAGCACCCCACCCGGTACGGCGGGTTGGTGGAGCGGGCCCTCGTCGACCTGCTGGTGAGGTACGGCCTCGCCACGCCGCCGTCGCGGGCCGGGTCGCGGGTGACGGTGATGAGCTTCGCGCCGACGTCGCTGCGCCGGATCCACACGATGGCGCCGGCGATCCCGACCGTCCTGCTGATGGAGCGGGTCCCCGTGCGCTACCGCGACGGCAGCCTGCCGAGCCGGGTGCAGCTGGCCGGCCCGTCGCTGGAGCTGCTGAAGGCGAACCCGGCCTACGTACGGCGCGCGCACGACCAGGGCCACCGGGTCCACGTGTGGACCGTCGACGAGCCGGCGGACATCGAGTACGTCCTGTCGCTGGGCGTCGATGCGGTCATCAGCAACCTCCCGGACCGGGTCCTGGCCCAGCTCGGGCGCGTCTGACGTCTCGTGACGGCACTGCCCGGTACCGCCCGGTTACTGCGGCCGTAGGACTGGGCACACTGGGAGGCGGACAACTGTCGCGGCCGCACGGGTCGCCCCGGACCGGGGAGGTGAGCGCGTGAGCAACATGCTGGTCCCACACGCTCCCCCGAGTGCCGGGATCGCCCGTCGTCGGTGCACCGACGAGCTGCGCGCCCGTGGCTTCTCCGGCCGCCTCGTCGACGACGCCGCGCTGGTGATGTCCGAGCTCGTGGGCAATGCCATCCGGCACGGCGTGCCGCTCCCCGTGGGCGGCATCCGCGTCGTCTGGGAGGTGCACGGCGCGGTGCTCCGGCTCGAGGTGCACGACGGCGGCACCGGCCCCCAGCGTCAGGCGTCCGCGGCGTGGCCTGGCGGCGGCTCGACCGACGCCGAGCACGGCCGCGGCCTCGGCATCGTCGCCATGCTCACCGACGTGTGGGGCACTTCCTTCGACGGCGACTGCGCGATCGTGTGGGCCGAGCTCCCGCTGCGGCGCAGCCCCGGCGCCGAGGGCGAGCTCGAAGGGCAGTGGGACATCCGCCAGGAGGCGTGAGCCCACCGGCTGCAACGGCCGGCACTAGGGTCGTCCGGGTCCGACGAACCCGGGAGTCCAGATCAGCAGCCGTCGCAAGAGCCGTCCCCGTCCCGCCGACCGCGAGGACCGCCGGTTGGTGTCCCGCCCCTTCGCGGGACGTGTCGACGAGACCGACTGGGTCGCGCTGCGCGAGGTGGTCCCGGCGGCCACCGCGCCTCTCACGCTGCGCGACGACCCGGCCCGCAAGGTCACGCTCTCGACGGTGCTGCCACTGGCCTGGCCCGCGCTGGTGCGCGCCGGCGGCGAGGTGCTCCTCGGCCTGCAGGTCGGCACCCGGTCCGGCGACGTCAGCCGGGACCTCGCCGCCGCCCTCGAGCAGGCGCTGGTGACCGAGCCGGGCAACCCGGTCCAGCTGGTCGGCCTGCCCGGACCTGGTCCGCGGCTGCAGGACCTGCTCACCGACGACCCGATCCAGGTCACCGTGCACCCGGGGTTCGACTACTGGGTGGAGGGGGCCGGCGAGCTCGAGGGGGAGGTCGCCGAGTCCCTGGAAGTCGCGAACGCGAGCGTCGTCCCCACGGTCCGGCTGGCCTCGGTGACCTCGGCGTACTGGTGCCGGATGCACGAGCGCAGCCACCTGCGCTGGGTGCTGCCGGACGACGAGGAGCCGCTTCTCGACGCGCTCGCGCGGCTGTCCGCCGTCCGCGGCCTCGAGATCGGGCCGGACACGCGGTACGTCGGCTCGTTCCGCGCCCACGGCCTGCTCGTCCCGGTCTGGGATCTGCCGCGCGACCTGGACGCGGCCGCGCTGGAGGAACCGGTCGCCGCCCTGCGGGCCCGGCTCGACGAGGAGCTCGCCTCCCCGCGCCCCCTGAGCACGGACGAGCGGCGGGCCCGCGCCGAGCTGATGAGCCGGCAGCTCACCCTGCGCTAGAGACTCGAGGTCGGGGGGCAGGCCGGCAACGGCGCGCGGTCGACCGGGCAGGACATGCACCGCGGTCCGCCGCGGCCGCTGCCCAGCTCGCTGCCGGCGATCCGGACCACCTCGATGCCGGCCTGCTCGAGGCGCGCGTTGGTCTCGGTGTTGCGCTCGTAGGCGACGACCAGCCCGGGGGCCAGCGCCAGGGTGTTGTTGCCGTCGTCCCACTGCTCGCGTTCGGCGGTGACCGGGTCGAGCCCGGTGTCGATGACCCGCAGGCGGTCGATGCGCATGGCGTCCGCGGCGGCCTCGAGGAACGGACGAGGGTCGCCCACGAGCAGTCCCTCGCCGTCCGGGTCGGGGGTCACCGGATACGCCGCGAGCGTGTCGGCCACCGCGGGGAACATCACGACCGCGTCGACGTCGACCATCGTGCAGACCGTGTCGAGGTGCATCGTCGCCCGTTCCTGGGCGATGGGCACCGCCAGCACCGTGTGCGCCACGCCGGACGCGAACGCGCGCAGCGCAAAGGCCTCCGCCCCCGCCGGCGTCGTGCGCTGGCCGGTTCCCACGGCCACCACGCCGGGGGCCATGACCAGGACGTCGCCGCCCTCGAACCAGGCCTCCTCCCGGCTGCCGCCGTACAGCAGCGGGCTGCCGGCGAACCGCGGATGGTGCCGGTACACCGCCTTGGTCAGCGACGTCTCCCGCTGCCGGGCCTGCATCGACGGGGCCGTCACCGCCACGTGGTCGTCGACCCAGACCGACGAGTCGCGGGTGAACATCAGGTTGGGCAGCGGGGGGACGACGAACTCGCCGCGGCCGGCCAGGCGGGCCACCACCCCCTCCGGCCCGGCGTGCGGCAGCTCCTCGTGGGTGAGGCCGGCGGCCACGATCCGGCCCAACTCGTCGCTGGGCAGGCCGAGCAGCATCTGGCGCAGGACGGCGGCCAGCGACGGGCCGACCGTCGTCGGCGTGACCATGGCGTGGACCACCTCGGCGCGCGCCTCGGGCTGCTCCAGCGTCTCGACGAGCAGGTCGGCCAGGTACAGCACCTCGACCCCGCGGTCCCGCAGCGCCTGCGCGAACGCGTCGTGCTCCTCCTGGGCGCGGACGACCCACGGCAGGCCGTCGAACAGCAGGTCCGCACTGTTGCTCGGGGTCAGGCGCTTGAGCTCCGGACCTGGCCGGTGCAGGAGCACTGAGCGCAGCGGTCCCACCTCGCTGGTGACGCGGTGGCTTCCCATCGCGCCACCCTGACAGACGGCCTCGCCTCGGACGGGGCTACGCGGCGTTCCCGTGGTCGGCCCGCTCGCTGAGCAGGTCCTGCCGCAGCGCCTCGAAGAAGGCCAGGTTGACCGAGGAGCGCCACCAGGCCCCCTTGATGATGCGCGGCCCCCAGGCGGGGTTCTCCGCGACCGTCGGGACGATCGCCTTGTCGACCCAGTCCTTGCCGTGGCGCGGATCGACCTCGGCGTGCTCGGCGTAGAACGGGTAGGCCTCCGCGGGAGCACCCAGCCGGTCGAAGGCCTGGAGGACGAGCCGGCAGCGCGGGCCGGCCTGGAGCTCGAGCAGGCCCAGCGCGCCGAGCATCTCCGGCTGCAGCCACCGGTTCGTGGCGAGGAGGCCGCCGAGCGCCGCCCTCTCGAGGGCCTCGACCGGCTGGTCGTCGCGGGCGACCCGGGGCATCCGCACGGCCTGCACGAGCCGGTCGTGCAGGACGGTGTGCACCGCGTCAGGGTTGCCGTTGCCCATCTCGTCCCAGTAGTTCTGGGCCAGCTCGAGCTTCGCGCTGCCGGCCAGGCCGATCTGGCAGGCCGCGACGAGGTCGTCGAACCCGCCGTCCGGGCCGCCCTCGAGGGCGAGGAAGTCGACGAGCTCCGACCAGGTGGCGTCCTTGGCGAGCCACCTGTACGCCGCCGGCAACCGGTCGCGGGCCGCGACGCTGCGCATCGCCTGCACCACCTTGTCCGGGTCGTCGGCGTCGGCGAGCCGGCCGGCCTGCTGCCAGGCCAGCTCGAGCTCACCGAGCCACTCCGACTCGAGCCGGTGCTTGAGGTCGGCGACGGCGGGGTGGCCCTGGAACCGCGCGGCGGTCCCGACCACCTCGAGGGGCGCCGTGTGCAGGTCGTAGACGGCGAGCAGGGTGAGGAAGCGGTCGCGTCGGTCGACGGGCTGAGCGCCGTACAACCGGGCGAGGCCCGCCTCGTCCCCGGCGACCGCCTCGGCCAGGGCCGAGGCCAGTGCCTGGGAGAGCGCGGTGCGCAGGACGGGTGCGCTGGAAAGGGGCGGGGTCATGACCGGTCGGTCCTCCGTGCGGCGTCGAACGGCTGGGCGTGCTCGGTTCTGTTGCCCCCTCCGGGGGGCGGACTAACAACTCCGTGCGGCAACCGGTGTCGCAGGCGCGTTACATTCCGCGGATGGGACTTCTTGACGGCAAGGTCGCCATCGTCACCGGCGCGGGGCGTGGCATCGGACGAGGCGAGGCCCTCGAACTGGCCGCCCAGGGGGCCGGCGTCGTCGTGGGCGAGGTCGACGCGGACGCCGGCCAGGCGGTCGTGGACGAGATCACCGCCGCGGGCGGCGCCGCCGTCGTGCAGGTCGGCGACTGCGCGGAGGTCGAGGCGGCCGAGGCCATCGTGGCGCGCGCCGTCGACGAGTTCGGCCGGCTCGACGCGCTGGTCAACAACGCGGGCATCCTGCGGGACCGGACGCTGGCCAAGATGACGCCGGAGGAGTGGGACGCGGTCATCCGGGTCCACCTGCGCGGTCACTACGCGCCGACGCACGCCGCGGTCAACCACTGGCGCGCGGCCGGCCAGCCGGGTCACGTCGTCTGCACGGCAAGCACCAGCGGGGTACTGGGCAACTTCGGGCAGGCCAACTACGGCGCCGCCAAGGCCGGCATCGCGGCGTTCGCCCAGATCGTCGCCCAGGAGAACTGGAAGCACGGCATCACCGTCAACGCGATCTGCCCGGCTGCGCGCACCCGGATGACCGAGGGCGCCTACGGCTCGATCGGCAGCGCCGACGACGACTTCGACTTCTGGCACCCGGACAACGTGGCGCCGTTCGTGACCTTCCTGTGCAGCGACGCGGCCGCGCACATCAGCGGCAAGGTGTTCGGTGTGCAGGGCGACACCGTCGAGTTGTACCGGCCGTGGACGAGCGAGGCCGTCATCGAGAACGGCGGCAACCGCTGGGACCCCGCCGTCTTCGCCGACCGGGTCGGGAACCTCTTCGAGGAGACCGGCATCAACCCGGCGGCCGAGAACGGGATGGCGCGGCTGCGCTACTCGATGACCAACCGGACCCCCTGACCGCAGGCTCCCGCAGCCGGTCGCTGGGCCGGCCGCGCGTCGACCTGGGCATTTCAGGCTAGACGACCGGGTCACAGGAACGTCACGAAAGGGTCACGCGAAGGACGCGGTGCATCCCTAGAGTGGGCTGGTGCGCGTCTTCCTCACCGGTGGCACCGGTTTCCTCGGGGCGGAGATCGCGCGCCGTCTACGGGCCCGCGGCGACGACGTGCGGGCCCTGGTGCGCACCCCGGCCAGAGCGGTTCGCCTGGAGGAGCTCGGCTGTGAACTGGTCGTCGGCGACCTGGCCGACGAGGCCCTGCTCACCGAGGCGTGTCGCGGGATCGATGTCGTCGTCCATGCTGCGGCGCTGACGCAGATCGGCGTGCCGACCGAGGGTCGGGCCGCCATGGTGGACGCCAACGTCGCGGGCACCGAGCGGGTGCTCGGCGCGGCCCTCGCCGCGGGCGTCCGCCGGGCCGTCTACGTCTCGACCGTCGCCGTGTTCGGCGACACCCGGGGGCAGGTGGCGGACGAGACCTGGGTGCGTCTCGAGGAGGCCAGGTACACGTCCGTCTACGAGCAGACGAAGGTCCTCGCGCAGCGGCGGGCTCACGAGATCGCCGCCCGCGGCCTCGCGCTGGTGACCGTCCAGCCCGGCCTCGTGTACGGACCGGGGGACACCGGCCCGGTCGGCGACCTGCTCCGGCGGTTCCTGGACCGGCGGCTGGGCGCGCTGCCCTTCGCCCGTCTCGGGGTGTCGCCGGTGCATCGTGACGACGTGGCCGCCGGGGTCCTGCTGGCCCTGGACGAGGGCGTGCCCGGCGAGTCGTACGTCCTGGCCGGACCCCCGGTCCGGATGGGCGAGCTCGTGGCGCGGCTGGCAGCGGTGAGCGGCCGCCGTCCGCCCCGGCTCCTGCCGACGGCGGTCGTGCGGGCGGCCGCGCCGTTCGGGCGGTTCGCCGGGCAGGCGCTGGGTCTGCCGCCCAACCTGCGGGAGGTGCTGACCTCCGCGGACGGCGTGACCTACTGGGCGAGCGCCGAGAAGGCCCGCGAGCAGCTCGGCTGGACGAGCCGGTCGCTCGACCAGGGACTGCGCCAGCTGGCCGGGGCAACCCCGGCTCCCGGTCAGCCGGTGGGCCGACTGCCCGCCTGAGCGGCGCCGAGCGCCTCGGCCAGGACCTGCTTGACCGGCCGGCCGAGCGCCGCGGCGGCCGCCTCGACGTCGTCGTACTCCGGCATGGCGTTCACGACCCGGCCGTCGTGGACCGCCGTCTTGACCCGGATCGTCCGGCCGCCGACCTCGACCGTCGTCTCGCTCCGGTCCAGGGCCCGCTTGCCGACCCGCTGCTCCCGCAGCCCGATCGTCGAGGTCTCCTCGAAGACCACCCGCCGAACGCCGTCGGCGACCGTGTCGCCGCACAGGACGCTCAGCGTGTGCGCCGGCCGGCCCTTCTTCATGAGGATCGGCGTCAGCCAGGCGTCCGCCGCGCCGACCTCGAGCAGCCGTTGCAGCACCGCCGGCCACAACCGCGGGTCGAGGTCGTCGACGTTGGTCTCGAGCAGGAGCGCCGTGCCGGCAGCCGCGCGGAGCGGTTCACCGACCACGAGTCGCAGGACGTTGGCGACCTCGTCCGGATCCCGGCCGCCGGCCCCGACCCCGACCCGGGTGACCGTCATCGGCGGCAGCTCGCCCCAGCGGCCGACCAGGGTCGCGAGCAGTGCGGCGCCGGTCGGCGTGGTCATCTCGTACGGCGCCGCGCCCGCCCGCACCGGCACGCCGGCCAGCAGGGCGAGGACGGCGGGGGCCGGCACGGGCAGCGGG
>JAOPWV010000084.1 GCA_025965475.1 Frankiales bacterium
GCCGCCATCCCCGCCGACACCAGATCATCCTGATTCACATGCCGCGGCAACCGCACCGCCAACGACCGCACCTCGTAATGCACCAACGCCAGATGCGTACGACACAACTCGTCGACACTGACCGCCGCAGCGTCAGGCACAGATGCATCCAGGGAAGCCGTCATGACTGTGCGCTCGGCGCCGACACACCGTTGCCTTGAACGAATCCTCGGACGAGACCGGAAAATAGTCCCGATGGACCATGTAGACCTGCTACTTCCCCCCGCGCAAGCTAGGGCGACGGGCGCATCAGGCCGGTCCGACTGCGCGATCGGGACGCCGACACGTCTGGCAAGCTCAGCGCCGAACGGCCCCGGCCCGTAACGGTCACGGATCATCGGCCGACTTCCCTCAACGTCCCCTCCCCCCTGCCGATGGAGCTGCTGTGAACGACGACAACGAGCCAAGGACCCTGGTCCGGCAGGACAGGGTCAACGCGGCGCTGGCCGAGGTCTCCTCGGTGTTGTGGCGGGTCCGTGAGCTGCTGGACCTCCTGGTCTTCAAGCTCGAGGAGGAGCAGCTGCTCCTCGCGGCCGGCCGCCCGCGCTGGCTGACCCGCGCCACGCACGAGGTGGAGATCGTCCTGGAGGAGATCCGCCACGCCGAGCTGCAGCGCGCCCTCGAGGTCGACGAGGCAGCACGCCTCCTCGGACTGCCGGATGCCCCCTCACTGCGCGAGCTGTCCGAGCGGGCTCCCGAACCGTGGGGCGACATCCTGCGGGAGCACCGTGCGGCCTTCCTGGCGGCGACCGCCGAGGTCTCGGCGCACGCCGAGGCCAACCGCGAACTCCTCACCGCCAGCTACCTCGCCGTACGCGAGACGCTGACCGGCCTGGGCGGGCGCGGCCACGGCAACGCCACCTACACGGCGGCGGGATCGACCACAGCGGCTTCCCACAGCCAGCTCGTCGACCGCGCCATGTGACGAAGGTCATGACGCACCACCAGCTGTTCCTCGCGCACGGAACGCCGTTCGGCGCGCCACCACCGGACGAGAGCCCGGTACAGGCACTCGTCCGGCTCCGGATGCAGGAGGCCGCCTTCCAGACGGCGCTCGGAACGCTCCACCTGACCACGCAGCAGTCGCTGCTCGAGTTCCTCGGCTGAGCAAGGGAAGACCATGACCGTGACCGAGATGCCCACGACAACGAGCCCCGGCCTGTTCTTCGACGCAGGCCTGGTGGGCTTCGCGGAGGCCCAGCGGTTCGAACTGACCGACGCCGGCGGCGGCGCCTTCGAGCTGCGGTCCCTCGAGGACGCGGCACTGGGTTTCGTCGTCGTCGAGCCGGGCCCGTTCTTCCCGGACTACGCGCCCGTCCTCGACGACGTCACCGCCGACCGCCTCGGCCTGCGGGACGGGGGCGAGGCCCTGGTCCTGCTCATCGTCACGCTCGGCCGGCTGCCCGAGGACGCAACGGCGAACCTGCTGGCACCGATCGTGGCGAATGAGCGCACCCGGCAAGCCGTACAGGTCGTTCTGAACGGTCAGCCGTATCCTTTGCGAGCACCTCTGCTCGGCAACTGACCCGAATCTGACGGGCCTTCGCCTACCCTGAGCAAAAGGACCGTCGAGAAGGGATCAGCGCGTGCTCGTTCTCACCCGTCGTCCGAAGCAGAGCTTGGTGATCGGGCACGACATCGTGATCACGGTCCTGGAGATCAAGGGCGACAGCGTCCGCATCGGGATCGAGGCCCCCAGGGACGTGGACGTCCACCGCAATGAGGTGTACGAGGAGCTGCAGGCCGCCAACCGGCTGGCCGCCTCCCCCACCAACGAAGCGGTTCTCGCGTTCACCAAGCGGGTCACCGACCAGACAGAGCCGACCGAGGGCTCCTGACCTTCCCACACCCCCGGTCCCCGCTCCGCCCGTACGCCCCGCTTTAGGCCGCTGCCTGCACGCGGCCCGCGCCCCCCGTACGCCCTCCACGCCGGATGTCGAGTGCTGACCCGTCTCCGGCCCGGCTTCGGGTCGTACGTCGACACTCGGCGAGCCCGCCCGCGATCGGCCCGCCACGTCGACCGGCAGCGCGAGGTAAGGAGTGATCGCCCGCTGCCGATGAGGGGGCGCGAGCTCCATACAGCGGACCGCGGGGACGGGGGCGGGATGGGCGAGACCGGTCGTCGGCCCTATCCGGCGTACGCAGACACGGCGATCGTCCCGGCAGCGCCTGCGGACGAGCTCCCACCACACGACATGTTCACCGCGCCGGAGCAGGACCCGTACCGGCGGCTGGTGGAGGACTCCCCGGTCGCCATCGTGGTCCAGGTACGCGGCAGGGTCGCGTACGCCAACCATGCGGCGGCGCACCTGGCCCGGGTGGACCAGCGGGGCGAGTTGCTGGGCCGTGAGCTGGTCACGATGCTGCCCCCCGACGAGCAGAGCCGCGGCCGGGCCTGGAGCGCAGGCTTTCCGGCGCGCGGCAACTGGAGCACGAGTCGCTGGAGCATGCTGCGCGCCTCGGGCGAACGGGCCACGATCGAGGTCACCGCGGTCGCCGTCGACTTCCTCGGGGAGTCTGCGGTCCACATGGAGCTGCGCGACGTCAGCGAGCAGGCGGCCGTCGAGACCGGGCTGCACGAGAGCCGCGAGCGGTTCCAGGCGGTCTTCACCCGGTCGCCACTGCCGATGGGCCTGATGGAACCCGGCGGTTCCTTCGCTGCCGTGAACCCCGCGCTGTGTGCGCTCCTGGGTCGCCGGGAGGAGGATCTGCTCGGCCGGGAGCTGGGCGACATCCGCCACCCGGACGAGGCCGCGCTCGGCGGCGGCGGGCTCGCGCCGCAGACCGGTCCCGGCCCGCGCCGCACGGAGCAGTGCTACGAGCACCGCTCGGGCGGGGTCGTGTGGGGCCTCCTCACGCTGACCGACCTGTGGCCGGCCCGCGACGGCCGCTTCGCCCTCGCACAGATCGAGGACGTAACGGCCACCAAAGAGGCCGAAAGCCGGCTGCGCCACCAGGCGCACCACGACCTCCTGACAGGCCTGCCGAACCGGGCCGGCGTCACCCAGCGGTTGGCCTCGCTGAGCCGGACCAGCCTCACCGACCTGACCGTGTTCGTCCTGGACCTGGACGGCTTCAAGCTGGTCAACGACGCCCGAGGACATGACGTGGGTGACGCCGTGCTCGTGGAGGTGGCGCACCGGCTGCGGGCCGTCGTCCGACCGCAGGACCTCGTCGCCCGGTTCAGCGGGGACGAGTTCGTCATCGTGTGCCCCGGCCTGCCGACCACCGAGGAGAGCGTCGCCGTCGGGCTCCTCATCGAGTCGGCGCTGTCGGCTCCGGTCGCCATACCCGGAGACGTCGTCACCGTGACGGTCAGCATCGGGATCGCGCACGCCACGGGCGCCCTGGCCGACGCCACCGACCTGCTGAGGCACGCGAGCGTGGCCATGTACCGCGCGAAGCGGTCCGGCCGGGGACGCCTCCAGGTGTACGACGAGCAGCTGCACGCCGACGCGGAGTCCAGGGCCTGTACGGAGGCGGCACTGCGCCACGCCGTCGAGGATGAGCGCCTGACCGTGCACTACCAGCCCATCGTCGACCTCGACACCGGGCGCATCGTGGCCGTGGAGTCGCTGGCCAGGCTGACCGACTGCGAAGGCCAGCCGCTGCCCTCGGAGCAGTTCATCGCCGTCGCGGAGGAGACGGGGCTCATCGTCCCGCTCGGCGGCTGGGTGCTGCGGCAGGCGTGCCGGCAGATGGCCGCCTGGCGGGCCGAGACCGGGCTCCCCCTGGGCCTGTCCGTGAACCTGTCCCCGCACCAGGTCGCCCGCCCGGACCTGCTCGTCACCGTCCTCAAGGCCCTCGACGCGAGCGGGCTCGAGCACGGGGCGCTGTTCCTGGAGCTGACCGAGTCGGCGCTCATCGAGGCCAACGACTCCGCGCTCACCCAGCTCACCGCGCTGCGGGACCTCGGCGTGGGGATCGGCATCGACGACTTCGGGACCGGCTACTCCTCGCTGCGGTATCTGCGTCAGTTCCCGGCGACGTTCCTCAAGATCGACCGCGGCTTCGTCGCCGGGATCACGCACGTGCCGGCGGACGCGGCGATCGTGGGCGCGGTGGCCGGTCTGGCCCGGGACCTGAGCCTGGGCTGTGTCGCCGAGGGGATCGAGACGGCGGAGCAGCTCGACGCGCTGCGGGCGATGGGCGTCCGCCTCGGCCAGGGCTACCTGTTCGGCCGGCCGTTGCCGGCCGACGCACTGACCGAGCTGCTGCGCAGCAACCGGCCGCTGTTCTGAGACGGTCTCTCACAGACCGGCGCGTCAGACGTATGCGGGACGGGCCGTGTGGGTGCGGGGGGCCGGGATGCTGAGCCGGGACCGGTACGTCGACTGGCTCGCCACCGCCGCGTAGTACGCCTCCCGCCGGCGGGCCACCACCGGACCCTCCTCCTCCGCCGGAAGCATCTCCGGCGCCAACTGCGCGTTCATCCCGTCCTTGAGCAACTTCAACGCCTCAGCGCGCATCTGCGACACCCGCGACTCCGTCACCCCGAGCTCGTCCGCGATCTCCTTCATCGGCCG
>JAOPWV010000109.1 GCA_025965475.1 Frankiales bacterium
GTTGATCGCGTCCAGGTGCTGCTCGCGCATCTCGTGGTTGCGGACGCCGAGGCCCTCCTCGGGGGCCAGGCAGAGGACGCCGACCTTGCCCTGGTGGGCGTTCTGGTGGACGTCCAGCGCGGCCTGCCCGACCTCGTCGAGCGAGTAGGTGCGCGACAGGGTCGGGTGGATCATGCCCTTGGCGATGAGCCGGTTGGCCTCCCACGACTCGCGGTAGTTGGCGAAGTGCGAGCCGATGATCCGCTTGAGGTTCATCCACAGGTAGCGGTTGTCGTACTGGTGCATGTAGCCGGACGTCGACGCGCACGTTGTGATCGTCCCGCCCTTCTTCGTGACGTAGACCGAGGCGCCGAACGTCTCGCGGCCGGGGTGCTCGAAGACGATGTCGATGTCCTCGCCGCCGGTCAGCTCGCGGATCTTCTTGCCGAACCGCTGCCACTCCTTCGGGTCCTGCTCGTTCTCGTCCTTCCAGAACCGGTAGTCCTCGGCGCTGCGGTCGATGACCAGCTCGGCGCCCATGCTGCGCACGATGTCGGCCTTCTCAGGACTGCTGACGACGCAGACCGGGATGGCGCCGCCGTTCAGCGCGTACTGCGTGGCGTAGGAGCCCAGCCCGCCGGAGGCCCCCCAGATCAGGACCGTGTCGCCCTGCTTCATGTTGCCGCCGTTGTGGCTGACCAGTTGCCGGTACGCCGTGGAGTTGACGAGGCCAGGGGAGGCGGCCTCCTCCCAGGTGAGGTGCGGCGCCTTGGGCATGAGCTGGTTGGCCTTGACCAGCGCCAGCTCCGCGAGGCCGCCGAAGTTCGTCTCGAAGCCCCAGATGCGCTGCTGGGGATCCATCATCGTGTCGTCGTGGCCCTGCGCGTCCTCGAGCTCCACGGACAGGCAGTGCGCGACGACCTGGTCGCCGGCCTTCCACTTGCTCACGCCCGGGCCGACCCGGAGGACGACGCCGGACAGGTCGGAGCCCACCACGTGGTACGGCAGGTCGTGACGCCTGGTCAGCTCGTTCAGCCGCCCGTAGCGCTCCAGGAAGCCGAACGTCGACACGGGCTCGAAGATCGAGGTCCAGACCGTGTTGAAGTTGATGGCGGACGCCATCACGGCGATCACCGCCTCGCCCGGGCCGAGCTCCGGGGTGGCCACCTCGTCGAGGTGCAGGCTCTTGCGTGGGTCCTTGTCGCGGCTGTCGACGCCGTCGAACATGTCCTGCTCGTCCTTGCGGACCACGACGCCCCGGTAGGTCTCGGGGATGGAGATGCCGGCCACGGCGGCCTTGTCGCCGCTCAGGATGGCCTCGACGATGTCCTTCACAGGCTGAACCTTCCTGGCAAGCGCAACGGCAGCGGGAGAGGGCGCGCCGATATTACCGACGGGTATGAGCCGCGTGCAGGCGGGTGGGCCGATACGCGGTCGCGCCCCGTCGGGGCACCTGCCGACCGCCCCGCGCGGGTCGGGGGGCGCGCGGGGCGGTGAGCCGTCAGGAAGCCGGCGGAGCGGTGTACGTCGGCAGGTTCGCCCTGATCAGGTGCGGGTGGAACGTGAACACGTTCGGGTCCCTGGCATCGACGGTCGCGCTGACCCAGTGGTTCTGGGCCTCGCCGAACGTGGTGACGCGCGTGAAGGTCTCGATGACGTTGGCTCCGGCGAGGCCCGCGGCGTTCGTCGTCGCGGCGTCGGTCAGCGGCTTGTCCATCTCGAAGCTGTGGCTGTCGCCGTTGACGAGCGCGATCGGCTTGCCGAAGTCGATGGCAAGGCGCGCGAGCGCCGTCTTCGTGTCGGCGTAGTGGGCGAGGCTGTCCGCGGTGGGATCCCACATGTCGGCCTGGATGCTGATCATGACGCCCTTCGAGCCGGCCTTCTTGGCCGCGGCGAAGGAGCTGTCCAGCCATGCGAGGTTGGCGGCGTTGCGGGCGGTGTACTCGGCGTGCGCCTTGGCCGGGTCGCCTTCCTTGCCGCTGTCCGGCGCCCAGTTGTTGTCGCTGCCGGGGATGTTGAGTCCGATGTACGTGACCGGGCCGGCCGTCCAGCGCACGTTCTCCGGGTACGCCGCGCTCTGCCGGGTGAGGGTCATGGTGCGCCGGCCCAGGCTCTGGTCGGTCGGGTACGACAGCTTGCGCAGATAGGCCAGGCGCCCGTCGGCGTCGAAGTTCGGGGTGATCTTGGTGCGGTCGCAGTCGGTCCACTCGTTGTCGCCCGGGAGGTACACCACCGGGCGGCTGAAGCGGCCGAACAGGTCGAGGGCGTACGTGTACACGTCGGGCTTGCCCGCCGCGGCGGCCGAGCCGTCGACATCGGCGTAGCAGGGCTCGCTGCCGTTCTTGGTGTCACCGTCGAAGATCGAGAACGCCAGGTTGTGCGCGTTCATGTCGGCGATGACGGCGGGGTGGTGCGCGCGGCCGTAGTCGCCGTAGGGCATGTCGCCGAACAGGCCGACCTCGTAGTTCTGGGCCGTCCGCTCAGCGTTCGCCGAGGCGGGGCCAGGCATGGCCAGGACGGCTGCAGCCGCGGCGGTGCCGGCCAGTGCGATCAGCGTGCGTGTCGTACGTCCCTGCATGGTGCTCCCTCGTCGTGGCGGCGGTGCCGCCAGACAAGGGGAACCGGGTGACCGGCGGGGGACGCGCCGGTGACGTGCGGGAGTACGTCCGGCGGCTAGTGCCCCATGCCGTCGGGGCCCGGCTCGACGAGCTCGACGAGGACGCCGCCGGCGCTCTTCGGGTGCACGAAGTTGACCCGCGAGCCCGCGGTCCCCTTCTTCGGGGCGTCGTACAGCAGGCGCAGGCCCTGTCCGCGCAGGTGCTCGCTGACCTCGTCGATGTCGTCCACCCGGTACGCCATCTGCTGGATGCCGGGCCCGCTCTTGTCGAGGAACTTGGCGATCGTCGACTCGGGCGACAGCGGCGCGAGCAGCTGCAGGAACGAGCCGGAGTCGCCCACGGCCATCATCGCCTCGCGGACACCCTGCTCCTCGTTGACCTCCTGATGGACACAGGTCATGCCGTACGCCGACGTGTAGTGCTCGATGGCGGCGTCGAGGTCCGGAACGGCGATGCCGACGTGGTCGATGGCCGTGATGCGCAAGGGGTCCTCCAAGGGGGTGCGATGCCGTGACTATCGTTGCAGCACACTTTCCGCTCGAGCGTGGAGGTTCGTCGTGGTCAGCTCAGAGAACCGATCGGTCATCGTCGCGGGGGCCCGGACCCCGATCGGCAAGCTGTCCGGCGCCCTCAAGGACTTCAGCGCCATGGACCTCGGGGGGCTCGCGATCAAGGCGGCCCTGGAGCGGTCCGGCGTCGCCGGCGACCAGGTCGACTACGTGATCATGGGACACGTGCTGCAGGCCGGGCAGGGCCAGATCACCGCCCGCCAGGCGGCGGTCAAGGGGGGCATCCCGATGGACGTCCCGGCACTCACGATCAACAAGGTCTGCCTGTCCGGCCTGGACGCGATCGCCCTCGCCGACCAGCTCATCCGGGCCGGCGAGTTCGAGGTCGTCGTGGCCGGCGGCATGGAGTCGATGACCAACGCGCCGTACATGCTGCCCAAGGCGCGCGGCGGGTACCGCTACGGCAACGCCGAGATCGTCGACGCGACGTTCCACGACGGCCTGTTCGACGCGTTCGACCACGTGCCGATGGGTGAGGGCACGGAGCGGCACAACGCCCGCTACGACATGACCCGCGAGGAGCAGGACGAGTTCGCGGCGCGCAGCCACGAGCTCGCCGCCGCCGCCATCAAGGACGGCCGGTTCACCGACGAGATCGTGCCCGTCGAGATCCCGCAGCGGAAGGGCGACCCGGTCGTCGTCTCCGAGGACGAGGGCGTGCGACCCGGGACGACGGCGGAGACGCTCGCCAAGCTCAAGCCCGCGTTCGCCAAGGACGGCACGATCAGCGCCGGCAACGCCTCGCAGATCTCCGACGGCGCTGCGGCCGTCGTGGTCATGAGCAAGAAGAAGGCGCAGGAGCTGGGGCTCACCTGGCTCGCCGAGATCGGGGCGCACGGCGTCGTCGCGGGTCCCGACAACTCCCTGCAGGAGCAGCCGGCCAACGCCATCCGCGCCGCGGTGGCCAAGGAGGGCATCTCGGTCGACGACATCGACCTGTTCGAGCTGAACGAGGCGTTCGCGGCGGTCGGGATCGCGTCGACCCGGGCACTCGGCGTCGACCCGGCCAAGGTCAACCCGAACGGCGGTGCCATCGCCCTGGGCCACCCCATCGGCGCCAGCGGGGCCCGCCTCGCGCTGCACGTCGCGCACGAGCTGAAGCGGCGCGGAGGCGGCATCGGCGCGGCCGCGCTGTGCGGCGGCGGCGGGCAGGGCGACGCGCTGATCCTCCACGTCTCTGGATGAGGTCCCGCCGGACGGTCGACGTCCCCGCGCTGGTCGAGCAGGCCGCTGAGGGGAACGCCCGGGCGGTCGCCCGCCTGATCAGCCTCGTCGAGGACGCGTCCCCGGTGCTGCGTGAGGTGATGGCGCTGCTCGCGCCACGGGCAGGGCACGCCAGGGTCATCGGGCTGACGGGTTCGCCGGGCGTCGGCAAGTCGACCTCGACGAACGCCCTCGTCGCGGCGTACCGCCGGCTCGGCAAGCGCGTCGGCGTGCTCGCCGTCGATCCCTCCTCGCCGTTCTCCGGTGGGGCCCTGCTCGGCGACCGGGTGCGCATGCAGGACCACGCGACCGACGACGGGGTGTTCATCCGGTCGATGGCCTCCCGCGGGCACCTCGGCGGGCTGTCGTGGGCGACGCCCCAGGCGCTGCGCGTGCTGGCCGCGGCCGGCTGCGACGTCGTCCTGGTGGAGACGGTCGGCGTCGGGCAGGCCGAGGTGGAGATCGCGTCGCTGGCCGACACGACCCTGGTCCTGTTGGCGCCCGGCATGGGCGACGGCATCCAGGCGGCCAAGGCCGGCATCCTCGAGGTCGCCGACATCTTCGTCGTCAACAAGGCCGACCGCGACGGCGCCGACCAGGTGGTCCGCGACCTGCGCTACATGCTGTCGCTCGGCGACCGGCGCACCGACGCGCAGTGGCGGGTGCCGATCCTGAAGACCGTGGCCGCGAAGAGCGAGGGCGCCGACGAGGTCGTCGAGGCCATCGAGCGGCACGGCGACTGGCTGGCGGCCACCGGTGAACTCGACCGCCGTCGCACCGCCCGGGCAGCCGACGAGGTCGAGGCGATCGCCCTGACCGCTCTGCGCGAGCGCATCGGTGACCTGCGCGGCGGCGCGAACACCGGGGGCCTCGACAAGTTGGCCGGCCGCGTGGTCGCCGGCGAGATCGACCCGTACGCCGCCGCCGACGAACTCGTCGCCGCCGTCACCGCTTGACCGGAGGTCCACCCGTGAGCGTTCTCGTCGCCTTCTCCGTGGCGCCGTCCGGCGGCGGCAGCGAGTCGGTCGGGGAGATCGTGGCGGAGGCCGTCCGCGTGGTCCGCGAGTCGGGCCTGCCCCACGAGACCAACGCGATGTTCACGAACATCGAGGGGGAGTGGGACGAGGTGATGGCCGTCGTCAAGGCAGCCTGCGAGGCCGTCGCGGCCCGGGCGCCCCGGGTGTCCCTCGTGCTCAAGGCCGACATCCGGCCCGGCGCCGAGGGCGCGCTGACCGCGAAGGTCGAGACCGTCGAGCGGCACCTCCGCGGCTAGGGTCCGGCTTTGCGTCCATCGGCTCGCCGAACAGGCCGTCGCGTAACTTCACGCCCCAACCGTTGGTGTCTGGCACCATCCGACGTACCGACCGGGGTTTCAGCCTCGTAATCCCGGCGCATCATGACGCTGGGGACAAGCCTGACGTCGTACTGCGGCTTCGTCCGCAGGGCTACGATTCTCGTCACCGGGGCGAGAGCCGGTTTTCGGCCTCCAGCACCTGCGCAAGCCGAACATGCAAGATCTGCTGATCTTCCTCGCCGATGAGATCGAGCTCCGTCTGCGGCGCCAGGTTCCCCCGCTGGCTGGGCAGCGCGGTCGGCCGCCCCGCCGGGTGGTCGGAGGGCAACGTGCGGACCTCGCGGCCCATGACGAGGTCCCGCACTGGGACCTGCTCCAGCGTCCCGTCCGGCCGGGCCAGGTGCACGACACGGCGACCGTCGTTGTCGACGCGTCGTTTCAACAAGTTCACCAAACGGAAGCGGGCCATCGGCGAGCGCCGCTCGATCTCGGGGATGAGCCCGAGCGGGTCCGCCTGTGGGAGTCGCCGTGCCGGCAAAGTGCGGATGATGCTTCGGGCGGGCTCGACCCATCCGATGCGCCGGCGGCTTCGACGTCTGAACAGCAGCATCTGCCCTTCATCGTCCATACCAGCGAGTCGGCAGGTGTCGGTCCTGGCGGAACCCGTGCCTGCGTTGAGGAGGTCACGTCCGTAGCCTCGGGTCACCAGGTAGTACCGGTCCGACCCGAACGTCGGCCTGCCCAGCCTCTACACGATTGCCCGCTGCGGGAGTGGCCAGGCGTGCTGCGGCCACGATCTCCATACCTCGGCGTCGGTCTCGGGCCGGGCGAGGAGGTACCCCTGTGCCTGGTCGATCCCCAGAGAGGCAAGCGTGTTCAGCTCGTCGAGCGACTCGACTCCTTCGGCGGTGACGGTGGCTTTGAGCTCGAGGGCGAGCAGCACGATCGCGGTTACCAGTGCGCGGCAGGCGGGGTCGCTGGTGATGTTCCGTAGCAGGGACCGGTCGAGCTTGACGATGTCCGGGCGTAGCTGCAGGACGTGCTGGAAGGAGGCGTAGCCGGCGCCGGTGTCGTCGACGGCCAGGTGCAGTCCCCGTCCGCGCAGCGGGCGCAGCGCGGCATGGATGTCGTCGTAGCGGGTCACTGGCTCGTGTTCGGTGATCTCGAGGGTGATCCGGTCCAGCGGTACGCCGGACGTGGTGAGGAGCTCACCGAGGCTGGGGTGCAGAACCATCTCGGGGGAGGCGTTGACCGACACGCGCACCCCGGCGGGCAGCTGGCCGACGGTGGCGAGCGCCTTGCGGAGCGCGAGCTGTTCCAGCTCGATGCCCAGGCCGACCTCGGCGGCCTGGGCGAACCAGACGTCAGGACCGTCGTCGCCGGGGAAGCGGGCCAGCGCCTCCACGCCGCACCAGCGGCCGTCGGTGAGGTCCACGATTGGCTGCAGGGCGACGGTGAGCGTTTCGTGCCGGAGTACGTCCCGGATCTGATCGCTCGCTGCTGCGCGGTGCTGTTCGGCGGCCCCGGTATCGGAGACGGGAGTGCGCCGGATGCCTCGGAAGGCCGCGACCTGTCCGGTGTCGTCGAGCACCGGCACCGCACTGCCCCGCAGGGACAGCAGGCGGCCGTCGGCGTGCCACCACCGCAGGTCCACATCGGTCCAGCCGATGCCGGCGCGCACGCCAGCGGCCTGGACCGCGCGGGCGCGGGGCAGGTCCTGCTCGTGCATGAAGTCGAACAATGGCCGCCCGACGATCTCCTCCGGGGTGCGACCGATGATTTCGGCGCACGCCGGGCCGCAGTAGGTGGCTACCAGGTCCGGGGTGGCTTCCCACAACCACACCTGGGACATAGCGGCGACCGCCGCCAGGCGCTCATCGCCGTTGTGGATCCGCTCCCGCAGCCACAGGGCCGTCCGCCGCCCCCGCACGAGCGCCACCGCCAGCACGGCCGGCCAACTCAGACTCGCGGCGGCCAGCACGTTGGGCCAGCCCCGATGTCCGGCGAGCAGGGTCACCAACCCCCCGACCCCTACCGCGACGGAGACGACGGCGTCCGCAGCCACCACGAAGAGCAGCAGGCGCATCGTGGCGTTGACGCGCTCGAGCATGAGCGGGCTCCTTCATGAAGACGGCACAAGCGGCCAGCCCTTGGCCCGAATGGGGCTCGGTCCGGTAGTTGACAGACATGTCCGGTTGGTCGATCGGGTGCGGTTCGGCTAGCTGTCGACGATGAGGATGCGGCCCTGCAGCCCCGTGGTTGCCTCGTGGTTGCGCACCCGGATGAGCAGTCGCTCAGTGATGAGCTGTCCGCGCCCCACGAGGAGCACACCTTTCGCGCTGTGCAGGTCGTCCGCGAGCTCGTGCCCTTCCCTGAGGTCCTCCACGTCGATCTCACGTACAGACTGGTTCGGCAGCCGCATCCCGCCGAGTTCGGCGAGCGCGAGGATCACCTCGCCACTGTGGGTTTTGCGGGCGGACAGGGTGGCGAGTGCGAGATCGGGCGGCGTGCCGCGCCAGATGAGCGCGTCGTACTCCCGGACGGCCTGGAGCACCAACGCGCCGTGCGGTGCGTCCGGGGCCAGCGGCTTTGCCGGGCTGCGCTCGGTGGGCAGCTGGTGACGGACGATGTCGCGTACCGCCTCGAGTCTCGGGATCCGGGCGAGAAGGTTGACGGCCAGGCCGGGCAGTCGCGCGATCATCTGTGCCTCGGCCTCGTTGCGAGGGGCGCCGCCCTCGAGGACCGGGATGAGCGTGGGGGGCAGGGTGATGGCGCCGATCTCACCCATCTGGGCGGCGATTTCCACCTGCCACGCGTTGGGGACCTCCAGCTTGTCGCACAGCTGCTCGACCAGGCGGCGGAGCCGCCCAGCCCGACTGAACAATGCCGGCTGCGCCATACCCAGGGTCTCCATCAGCGCATCGACGGAGCCCTTGAGCGTCGCCTCGAGCAGCTCCTTCTCGGCCCGTACGAGCCGATGCTGCTCGACGGCAGCCGCAACGGTGGCGGCCAGGTCCTCCGGTGGGCAGGGCTTGAGCAGGAAGCGGAAGACGTGCCCCAGGTTGATCGCTGCGACAGCTCCGTGGATGTCGGTATCTCCGGTCAGCAGGATCCGCGTCGTGTCCGGGGTGACGGTCCTCGCCTGCTCCAGCACCTCGATGCCGCTCATCTCCGGCATGCGCATGTCGGAGACGATCACCGTAAAGGGATCGGCTTTGGCCTCGCCCTCCGCCAGCAGCTCCAGAGCCTCCGTCGGCTCCGTCGTCGTCAGGACGTCGTAGTCAAGGCGCAGGTGCCGCCTTATGGCATCCAGGACGTACGGCTCATCGTCCAGACAGAGAACTCGGGGATGGGCCGTCATCACGGTTTCCTGTTCATGAACGCCACCCGTAGGGGCGGTAGGGCACGGTGCCCTCGACGGGCAGGGGGTGTCTTCAACTCGCGCCGTCGGCAACAAGAAGGTTCGATTGCGCTGCCGGCTGCGCCGAGGCATGTCGCCGAGATCACAGCCCCTCGACCAGCAGGCGGTCGCCGAGCAGGCCGGCGATCAGGTCGAGCACTTCGTCGGCTTCGAACGGTTTGGCCAGGAAGTAGTCGACGCCGTCGGCCCACGCCCGCATGGCCGTGTCCGGTTCCGCCGCGGCGGTGAGCATGATCACGGGGATGGGGTCGCCGTCCAGCTTGCGGACGCTGCGCAGCACGCCGTAGCCGTCGAGGCCAGGCATCATCACGTCGAGCACGATGCAGTGGGGTCGCAGGATCTCGAGCGCTCGGACGGCAGCGACACCGTCGGCCGCCACCCGGACCTCGTGCCCGTCGATCTCCAGCACGTCCGTCAGCAGCTGGCGGATCCCGGGATCGTCGTCAACAACCAAGATCTGCGCCATGCTGCTCTCTCCTCGTAGATCTGCTGTTCGACTGTGGATGCGTGGATGCCGTTCATTCGGGGGCTCGCTGCATGGCCCGCTCGGACGCCGCTGCGGCGGCGGCGTGCCAGTCGACCGAGCCGCTGGCCAGCTGCGGGTGGGTGAGCAGGGCCTCGAGTTCGTCTTCGTGGGTTCCGGCGGACGGGTCCCGGGAAGACGTCTGCTGGAGGAGCAGGTGCGCGGCTCGCACGGCTCCGCTCACACCCAGCCCGGACGGGCTTGCCTGCTGCGGGGTGTCGCGCGCGGCGACCGCGCTGATGATCGGGGCCGGCAGGCCCCACAGGTGCAGGAGTTCAACACCCACATCGCGGCAGGGGATGCCCGCACAGCCCGCGTCGACAGGCTCGGGGACAGTTCCGTCGCAGCTTTTCGAGCCTGTCACACACACGAAACGCCCGATGTCCTGCAGCAGGGAGGCCGCCTGCGCGTAGGGCCGGTTCCCGGGTGAGGCCATCGACCCGACGATGGAAGCGCAGGCGGCTGCGTGCCGCCACGCGATGCTCAGGTGCCGCTCCGCCGGGGCGTCCCACGCGAGGGACGAGGATAGGACCTGGCCGAGACCGACAAGGGCTTGGATCGTCGGCACACCGAGCGCGTTCACGACGCTGTCCACCGAGGCGATGCGGGTGCGGGCGCCGAAGAACGCGGAGTTCGACAGCTGCAGCAGCTTCGCGGTGAGGCCGACGTCGTGCGAGGCGGCGTCGACCGCAGTCCGCAGCTCGATGTCCGGCCCCCGGAACGCCGCACTCAGCTGGTCGATGTGCGCGGGCAGGCTGGGCAGGGAGCGGACGGCACCGGCGATGCGGCGTACCGCCACAGGGTGCGTCTGCGACGTGAGGACCATGAGTTGCTCGATGATGGCGATGACAGCGTCAGGCTCGGAGGGCTTGGTGAGGAAGCGGTGCCCGGCGACCGCGACCTTGATCGCGGCTTCCCTCTCGGTGTGACCTGACAGGACGACCCGGGCCACTTCGGGATGACGCTCACTGACAAGTGTGAGCAGCTCGGCCCCGTCCATGCCGGGCATCCGCATGTCCGACACGATGACGTCGAAGGTGGACTCCGCCAGCTCGTCCAGCGCCTCGGCGCCGCCCGCTGCGAACGACATGTCCCAGTCCTGGCGCCTGCCGCGCAACGATCGCCGTAGCCCGTCGAGGATCCGTGGTTCGTCGTCGACGAACAGCACGCGCGGCTTGTTCATGCGCCGTTGGACCGTCTGCCGTCGACCGGCAGCCGCAGCACGAACTCGGTTCCCAGCCCGACTTCGGAGTTCACCTCGATGGTGCCGCCGTGCTTGTCGATCACCACCGCTCGGACCAGGGGAAGACCCTGCCCGGTCCCCTTCCCGACCTCCTTGGTCGTGAAGAACGGCTCGAAGATCACCCGCTGCAGCTCTGGCGGCATACCGCAGCCGTTGTCGACGATGCTGATCACGGCCATGGAGTCCTCCGCGCGGGTGGTGATCCGGATCTGCCCGCGTTCCTCCTTGTCCTCCAGAGCGTCTGCAGCATTGACCAGCAGGTTCAAGAACACCTGGTTGAGGTCACCGACATGGCACAGCACCTCCGGGAGGTCACCAAGGTCCAGGACCACATCCGCGACGTACTTCACCTCGTTGCGAGCCACCGTCAGCGTGGTCGTCAGCGCCTCGTTCAAGTCCGCATACGAGCGGTCGCTCGAATCCTTGTAGCTGAAAGACTTCATCGCCCGCACCAGGGAGGCGACCCGCTCGATGCCCTCCAGGCTCTGCGCGACGGCCACCGGCACCTCAGTCGTCAGGTAGTCGATGTCCGCCTTCTGCTCACCCGCGGTGGCACGCTCACGGCGTTCCTCCCACGACAGGCCGCCCGACGACGCGTCCATGCACCCCCGGTAGACGAGCAACAGTGCGAGCATCTCCTGGTAGGCCTCAGCAAGAAACCTGGTGTTGTCCCCGACGAACTGAATCGGCGTGTTGATCTCATGGGCAATACCGGCCGACAGCCGGCCCAGTGACTCCAGCTTCTGATCATGCCGGTCCTCGAGCGCACGCTGGCGGCGTGCGCGCAGGTCGGTGACCACGCCAAGAAGCCCGCAGGCTCCGGTATCTGGCGAGGGGAACCGCGTCACCGCAAGCTCGACCGGGATTCCGTCGCCGGACGCGGTGAGCAGGCTGCACTCGACGCGACGCATCGGCGCATCGTCTGTGTCACCCAGGGGATCGCTGATCAGGTTGCCTAGATCACTGTCGAGGAAGTGCGATAGCGGCTGCCGGACGGTCGTGTCGACGGTATGACCGGTCAGCGTCGCCCATGACGGCGAGACCCACGCGATCACGCCGTTCCCGTCACAGCGGAAGGCTGCTTCGCCTACCAGACTGAGCGCGCGGTCGTACTGCAGCCGCGCTTGCTCCACCTCACCGCACAGGGCTACCTGGTTCGCCATCGCGGTGAGCAGCTCGCCCGCGTTGGCCGGCGGAAGCAAACCAGGCTGTCCATCTGCAGCCCACAGCACGCCCAATGGTTCGCCGGCATGGTCCGTGATCGGTGCGCCAATGAACATGGACAGAGTCGGAACCCCGCCGCCGTCTTCCGGGCCTGAGGGCAGGGCGCACCCCGAGCTGCCTCCTCTCACCACTACCAGGCGCCTTTCGCGAAGAACGCGCTCACAGTGGGTCGCCACCGGCGGTGGGCTCCCAAGGTCGAACCCGTGCGCCGCCTCGATCCTCAACTCGCCAGGCTTCAACAGGGTCACGCCGCCGAAGACGCCGCCGCACGACGCCGCCGCGAGAGCCGCGATGTGCGCACTCGACAACCCACCATGGATGGGTGGGGCACCGAGCGCCGAGGTGGCGGCGTCCGCGTCTGCAGCGGTGATCGTCATGGTGGTTGTGGCTCCCCGCTCCGCAGGGCTTTTCGGCTGTCGTCCGAGCCCTCTCAGATGTCAGTCATCGGTGGGCACCGACGGTTCCTGACCCGACAGGGCACAGAGCCGGCCACAACACTCCGGCCGAGTGGCATGCCCTGCTGGGAGGGCCACATGTGCGTAGTACTGCGGTGGGGTCCAACTCCTCCCGCAGGGCGGCGTAGCTGCCGGCAGGCCTGCACGGGCGCTGTCTCCGTGCGTTTCTAGACACTTTCGGGTGTACGACGCAGGGCCTGCGCGTCCGACGAATGTGCTGAGGGCCGGAGGTCGGCCCGAAGAAGGGCAGGAACGTTCATGGACGAACGCAGATCGACATGGGGGCGTTGGCGGCGACGCCCCGGCTCGGGCATCGCCGCTTCCGTGGCGCTGATTGGCGCCCTGACGGTCGGCTTCAGCTCAACCGGAGTCGCCGCCGTCGCAGCCGCTGACTGGCAGGACGTGATCGTGACCGGCCCCGGCGGCTCACACAGCGCCGCCGCTGTGGTCGACCACGCTGGCGGACGCGTCATCGCGACGCTGCCGCTCATCGACGGCGTTGCAGCCCGCCTTCCCGCCGGGGCGACGCTGCCCGCTGGATGGTTCGCGGCGCCACAGCGAACGCTGACGACCGCGGCCGTGACAGCCGCGGACACAACGAAGCCGGTTTCGACGGTGCGGCAGACGCTGGGTCTGCCGACGCAGGGCACCGAGGGTGCAGGCGTCACCGTCGCCGTTGTGGACACGGGCGTGGCCGACGTGTCCGACCTGACGGGCCGGGTTACCGACCGCGTCAACCTTACGAACGGGCCTGGCGGCGATCAGCACGGGCATGGCACCTTCATGGCCGGCCTCATCGCCGGATCCGGCGCCGGGTCGGCGGGCGCATACCGGGGGGTCGCCCCCGCCGCCAACGTCGTCGACGTCAAGGTCGCCGGCGAGCAGGGCGCGACCGATCTCATCACCGTCATGCGAGGCCTGCAGTGGGTCGATGACCACCGGCGTCAGATCCAGGTAGTCAACCTCTCGCTGTCCTCGGGCAGCCCGATGCCCTACCAGATGGACCCGCTGACGCAGGCGCTGGAGGCGCTTTGGCGCAAGGGCATCGTCGTGGTTGTGCCCTCGGGCAACACCGGACCGGGAACGGGCACTGTCACGTCCCCGGGCATCGACCCCACCCTGCTGACCGTCGGCGGGCTCGACGAGGCCGGGACTGCGAGCCGCGCCGATGACGGTGTGGCCGCCTGGTCAGGTCGCGGTGGACGCGCACAGCTTTCCAAGCCGGATCTCGTGGCCCCGGGGTCCCACCTCGTCGGTCTACTGGCGCCTGGCAGCGAGATCGACGTCGCCTATCCCGCGTCCCACGTCGGTGACCACTACATGCTGGGTTCAGGCACTTCGATGAGCACGGCGGTGACCTCCGGCGTGGTTGCGGATGTCCTCAGCCGACGCTCAACGCTGCAGCCTGACGCCGTGAAGGGCCTGCTGACGTCCACTGCGTACAGCGCAGCAGGTCTGACCGAGCCCGCCGCCGCGGGCGCGGGTGGCCTGGATGCAGCGCAGGCTCTCAGCGCCGCCAAGAGCTACCAGTCGGGATCCAAGCGGGCCGACATGGACGCCGCGGCACTCGCCGCAGACGCCCAGGGCTGGCGGGCGCTCGACCAGGCCGTCAACGCTGACGACAGTCTGGCGGCGGCTGCGGCGTGGAAACAGCTGTCGCCGCAGTCTCGTGCGTGGGCGTCGCGTGCGTGGGCTGATCTGGATCCGACGTCCCGTGCATGGGCCTCCCGTGCCTGGGCGTCGCGCGCGTGGGCCGGGGGATCCAGTGAGGACTGGGTCTCAAGGGCGTGGGCGTCGCGGGCCTGGGCCTCGCGCGCCTGGGCGGGCCAGGACTGGTCGTCCCGTGCCTGGGCGGGCCAGGACTGGGCGTCGCGTGCCTGGGCGAGTGACGCGTGGAGTTCACGTGCCTGGGCTGGTCAGGACTGGGCGTCGCGTGCCTGGGCGAGTGACTCGTGGAGTTCACGTGCCTGGTCATGGCTTCCGGCCTCTCCTTGACATATGAAGTCGCGCTGCTCGGCCGCGGGGACGTACGTGTCCCCGCGGCCGGGCATCGTCTCTGGCTCCTGTCCTCGGTGGGTCGGCTGGTCGGTCTGGTCACCGTCGTTGGTCTGGCTGCGGCTGTTCTTCTGGTGCTGTGCCTGCCGAGCCGCCAGCCGGTGCTGGCACCCGGCCACCTTGGCGGTCCTTGGCTGTTTCCCGCGCTCCTGGCCCTGATCTGCCTGGGTGAGCTCACAGCAGTGAGCCTCCGCCAAGGCGACGCCGTCGAGGAGCTGGCGTTGTATGAACCAGCCGTCCTCGGGGCCGCGCTGCTGCTGCCGCCACACCAAGCCATCGCCGGTGCGGTGCTCGGCCTCGTGCTGGCCTCCGTGATCCGACGCAGGCCGTTGATGAAGGCGGCCTTCAACGTCGGGACCTACACGACGGCCGCCGCGACGATGATTGCGATCATCTTCACGGTGGCAGGGACGCCCGGCGCCGTCACTGTGGGCGTCTTCGTGGGTGTCGTGATCGGGACAGCTGCTTTCACCGCGTTGAATCTCATCTTTTTGTCGCAGATCCTCGCGTTGGTCAACGGCGTCCCCGCCGCGGCTTTCCTGCGTGAGCAGGCGCGGTTGTCCATCTTCATGGCCGCAGGCTCGGTGGCGACGGGCCTCACGACCGTGGCGATCGCCCTGCGTGAACCGTTGCTGCTGCCGGTCACGGCCATGCCGGCCCTTGCGATGACCTTTGCCTACCGCGTGGCGGCCCAGGGGGCTGACGAACGGGCCCGGTCAACGAAGTTGCTCCGCCTGTCTCAGGTGCTGGCGACACCGCAGGACGCGCTGTCCCGCGTGCTGGGGCTTGCCCGTGGCGCGTTCGGTGCGGACATGGCGACCATGGTGCTCGACGACGGGACCGTACTGATCGACACGGACGGGCACCGGGAGCCCGGGATCGAGCTTGCCGCCCGGATGCTGACGATCGGCAGCGGGGCTGCCCAACCCCGTGTGCTCGGTCGGGACGAGCTTGCAGCCGACTGGGGAAGTGGCCTGGTCGTGCCGATCGACGCCGGCGGCAGAACCTTTGGCTCCCTGGCCCTGGCTTCCCGGAAGGGCCGCGACGGACTGCACAGCGTGGACCTGGCACTACTGGCCCCGATCGCGAGCGCCCTGGCAGCGGCTCTGACCAGAGCGGAGGATGCCGAACGGATCATCGAGGAGACCAGCAAGCTGCAAGCCGTCGTGGAGCAGTCCACCGACGGCATTCTCGTCCTCGACGGAGCCGGGGTGGTGCAGCTCTGGAGTTCCGCCATGACCGACCTCACCGGGATAGGCCCGGAGGATGCGGTCGGCCGTGCCGGGACGAGTCTGCTCGCCGACGCGGACTCCCCGGCGCCGGTCCCTCTCCCTGTGAGCCCGCAGTGTCCGACAGCGGTCATCGAGATCACCCTGTCGCGGCCCGATGGCGAGCGACGGCGGCTCCGATGCGCTCACTCAGCAGTGTTCTCCGGCGCCCACATGACCCGCGACGTCGTCCTGATCCACGACCTGACGCTCGAGCACGAGATCCAGCGGCTCAAGTCGGACTTCATCGCGACCGTCTCACACGAACTCCGCACCCCCCTCACCCCCATCAAGGGCTATGTGACGCTCCTACGGACGCGCGGGGACCGGATGACCGAGCAGAAGCGGCAGGACTGCCTGAACCTGATCGCCGACCGGACCGATCATCTCGCTCGCCTGGTCGAGGACCTTCTGTTGGCGTCACGCCTGGACGCGGCCGGCGCAGGACCCCAGCTCGAGGTGTCGCTGGGCACGCACGACATCCTTGACATCATCCGCCAGGTCGTCGGGGACCTGGCCGACTCACGTTGTCACCTGCGCCTACCTGAGGAAGCGACGCCGGTTCTCGTCGCATGCGACCCGGGCCGGACCGTGCAGGTGCTGACGAACCTGGTCGGCAACGCGCTCAAGTACTCGCCGCCCGAGTCGCCGGTGGAAGTTCGCCTGTCCGTGTTGACCGATCAGGTCGACATCGCGGTGACCGACATCGGCGCCGGTATCCCCGCCGCGCATCTCGACCGGATCTTCGAGAAGTTTCATCGCGTCCAGAACCCGATGACGATGACCACCGGTGGCAGCGGGATCGGCTTGTACATCGCGAAGAGCCTGGCCCAGGCCATGTCCGGTGACGTGCGTGTCACCTCGGTGCTCGGCCACGGATCGACCTTCACGCTGGATCTTCCTCGGGTCGGGAAGCCCACGCACGATCTGCAGGACGCGGCCAGGCAGATGAGGGCTCACTCCTGATCCGGTGCGAAGGTGACACCGCGCCGCGCGGGAAGAACCGGCCGCAGGAGTGTCCACCCCAGGCCGAGGCGGCAGCGCTTCCGGCTCTGCCGGGTTCCTCGTCAGTCGCTGCGTTCGCCGATCTCGTGGTGGGCAACGGGACGGGCGACCCGCCGTGGCACAGGGTGTCGGCTCGGTGCCTTGCCTGTGGGCAACCGCAGCAGGCGTATCGGCGCATGGACGCGCTGGGGTATCGGATGCCCGTTCATGACCAGGACGTGCCGCGCCCGCGGGTCAAGTCACGGTGGTTGTAGCTCCCGATCCGGAAGGGTTTCGACTGTGGCCGAAGCCCTCTACAAGGGTCAGTCGTCGGTGCGCCCAAATGCATCTCGGCCGCCGAGTATCTGGCCGGTGGGGGCCTGGAGGCGCCGCCGCCTTGGCTCAGTGGGTGTCGCGCCGGGCGCTGAGCGACGTCACCGTCGCGAGCGGCATCCCGTCCTCATCAGGCTGTCACTGTGACGGCGCGACCAGGACTGCGGTTGCGGCTGCGACCTCCATCGCGGCGAGCATCTGCAGACATGCGCTCTCCCCGACAATGCGGGTGCCGACCTCGCGGGTGACGACGCCATCGGCGACGGCCGCCGCGGCCAGTGCCGCCAGGTAGCTCCGATGCAGGTCCAGGAGCTCTTCGGCGCCGAGGCACATCGCCTGGGCGAGCTCGCCGAGCTGGTCGGCCTCGGCCAAGGTCACGAGCCGGTCGGCGAGGGCGAGGTCGAGCGCCGCGAGGTAGTGC
>JAOPWV010000137.1 GCA_025965475.1 Frankiales bacterium
GTGAACCGGCTGGTCGTGAACAGCAACGCCGAATGCCCGGCCCCCGTGGGGGCCGGGCATTCGGCGAGCTGGGGAGTCCTAGATCGGACGGACGTTCTCGGCCTGCGGGCCCTTCTGGCCCTGCGTGATGTCGAACTCGACGCGCTGGTTCTCGTCGAGCGACTTGTAGCCATCGGTCTGGATCGCGGAGAAGTGGACGAAGACGTCGGCGCCGCCGCCGTCCTGAGCGATGAAGCCGAAGCCCTTCTCGGCGTTGAACCACTTGACAGAACCCTGAGCCATTGTTCGTTCTCCTAGTGAACCGGGTCGGGAACCGCACCTGCGGACCCGGGCTGCCGTTGTGACATGTCCTCGCCTTGAGGGCGGGACCGGAGACGACGTAGAACGCCGGCGATCACACTCCGCGGGCGTTCTAAGAACGTGCTGGGAAGCAAGCCGCGGTCACTGTAGCGCCAACAGACCACTTCGACGAGTAAACTGCATCAGTTCCGTAAAGACATGAGGACCACCGGGAGTTCTTCCAGGAGTTCGCGGGCAAGAAAGCCCAATCGTCCTGTTCGCTCGGTTAGCCGGTCACCTGCGGCTGCGTGCGCGTATTGCCCGAATACCGCGGCTTGCTCGGATTCCGCGCCCAGTGCGAGCAGCCCGCCGATGGCACCGGCGAGGACATCGCCGGAGCCGCTGGTCCCCAGCCCGACGCCGCCGGTCTCGTCGCGCCACACGCGACCATCGGGGCTCACGGTCCATCCGCCGGTCGCCACGACGGCCCCGTAGCGCTCCGCCGCCCGGCTGGCACCCTGCCGGCCGTCGAGCTGCTCACCGTCGAGCAGGGCTGCGAGTTCGCCTTCGTTGGGCGTGAGGACCACCCGCTCCCGGCCGGCGAGCAGCTTCTCGTGTCCGGCCAGCGCGACCAGCGCGAGCGCGTCGAGCACCAGGGACCGGCATTCGAGCCTCGGCAGGACGGCCTCGAGGAGGGCCAGGGTGCCGTCCCGGTCCAGCAGACCCGGTCCCAGGATCACGCAGGCCGCGTCCTTGCCGTGCTCGACGATCCAGTCGGCGCCGCGTGCCGACAGTGAGCCGTCCTCGTCGGCGGGCAGGCCGACGACCAGGGCTTCCGGCACCGCGGTCCCGAGTGCGATGGAGGTCGCCTCCACCGTCGCCACCTGGAGCCGGCCCGCACCGACGCGCAGCGCCGCGATGGCGGGGAGGAGCACCGCGCCGGGCGTACTCACCGCCCCGCCCACCACGAGCACGGTGCCGCGTTCGTGCTTGGTCGCGTCGTCGCCCGGCGCGGGCAGCGGCCAAGCACGCAGCAGGCGGGGCGTGACCGCCGGCGCCTCAGCGGGGGGCGACGGGGACATCGGGTTCCGCCGTGACCGGGGCGGCGTGCTCGGCCAGGTGCCCGATCTCGTTGAAGCGCTCGAGCTCGAGGTGCCCATCGTGCTGCCGGTACGACGTGATCGAGCCGTTCGCGACGTCGCCGAGCCTGTCGATCGCGAGGACGTCCTTCTCGGTGAGGTGCTCGAGGACGTACCGCGACAGCAGCACCACCACCTGGTGGGCGACGATCAGGACCCGTTCCCCGGCGTAGTCCCGGCGTACGTCGTCGAGCACGGCGCGCATCCGGAGCGCGACGTCCGCCCAGGACTCGCCGCCCGGGGGCCGGTGATAGAACTTGCCGAGCCGGGCCCGGCGCTCGGACTCCTCCGGGAAACGGGCGATGATCCCGTGCCGGGTCAGCCGGTCGAGGACACCGAACTCGCGCTCCCGGAGCCGCTCGTCGAGCACGACCGGCAGGTCGAGCCCGGACTCCTTGAGCGCGATCTGCGCCGTCTGCTGCGCGCGGACGTACGGCGACGCCCACACGACCGTCGGCCGCTCGTTCTCCGCCTGCTCCGCGATCCAGCGGCCGAGCGCGGCGGCCTGGAGCTCGCCCCGCTCGGACAGCGGGACGTCGATGTCCCGCTCGGCGATGTCGATGGCCTCCAGGCGCTCCGCCTCGGCCAGGTCCCGCGCCACGTTGCCGGCGCTCTCCCCGTGGCGTACGACCGACAGCCTCTCCGGCCAGCTCGACTCCTGCACGCAGACGCCTTTCCCTCGTCCCGGAAGGTCAACCGGACGGGCGCCGGGTAGCGTCGGGGGCGTGCTGCGGCGCCTGCTGACCCCCCGATGGATCCTTGGCCTGCTGCTGACCCTGGTGGCGGCGGCGGTCATGGTGCGCCTCGGCATGTGGCAGCTCGATGTGGCCGGGCACCGGCACTCACTGCAGAACTACAGCTACGCCGTCGAGTGGGTGCTGTTCGCGGCCTTCACCGTCTTCTGCTTCGTCAAGCTGCTGCGGGACGAGAGCCGCGAGACCGACCACGAGAACGAGGAGCCGGAGATCACGTCCGTCGTCATCCCCCCGCCCGTCGCCCCCGTCGAGGAGCCGCAGGACGACGAGCTCGCGGCGTACAACGCCTATCTCGCCCAGCTCAACGCGAAGCCGAACCGGTGAGTTCGGTGCTCACGCGCTACCGCGTGATGGCGTACGTCGTCGGTTGCCTGCTCGTGACCCTGGTGTTCGTGGCGATGCCACTGAAGTACCTCGGGGACCAGCCGGAACTGGCCAAGGTCGTCGGCATCGCGCACGGCTGGCTGTTCATGGTCTACATCGTCGCGTCGTTGCAGCTGGCGCGTAGCCGCCGCTGGCCGCTGCCCCGCACGGCCCTGGTGCTGTCGGCGGGCCTGATCCCGTTCCTGTCGTTCGTGATGGAGCGCCGGGTCACCCGGGAGCTCACCCCTGAGCTGCAGGCCTAGCCGCCTCGGCAGCCGCCTCGAGGACCCGCTCGCTGTCGGCCGCCGTGGTCACCGTCACCCGGATGCCGTCCCCGTCGAACGGCCGTACCAGGACGCCCGCGTCGTCGAAGACCCCGGCCACGCGCATCGTGTCGGCGCCGGTGGGCAGCCAGACGAAGTTTCCCTGGGCGGGCGGTACGTCGTACCCGAGTTCGCGGAGGGCGGCCCGTAGCGGTTCGCGCTGCTCGACGACCTCGCCCACCCGTGTCATCAGCTCCGGCTCGGCGTCCAGGCTGGCCAATGCGGCCACCTGGGCCGGCAGCGAGACGGAGAAGGGGACCTGCACCTGGCGGAGCGCGGCAGCGGTCTGCGGCGAGCCGGCCAGGCAGTACCCGACGCGCAGCCCGGCCAGGCCGTAGGCCTTGGAGAAGGTGCGCAGCGACGCGAGGTTCCGGTGGTCGGGCAGCAGCCGGCGGCCGTCCACCGCGGCCGGGTCGTCGACGAACTCGGTGTAGGCCTCGTCGAGGACGACGAGCACCTGGTCCGGGACGCGTCCGAGGAAGGCGCGCAGGTCGGTCTCGCGCAGCGCCGGCCCGGTCGGGTTGTTGGGGGAGCACAGGATGATCAGCCGGGTGGCGTCGGTGACCGCGTCCGCCATCGCGTCGAGGTCGTGCTCGTAGCCGCGCAGCGGTACCTCCACCGGCCGGGCGCCGGCAACCTTCACGAACCCGGGATAGGCCTCGAAGGAGCGCCAGGCGTACATGACCTCCTCGCCCGGGTCGGCGGCGATCTGCACCAGCTGCTGGACCAGCGACACCGAGCCGCAGCCGACGGCCACCTGGGCCTCGTCGACCCCGTGCCGGGCGGCGAGGGCCGCGGTGAGCTGCGTGGCGGCGGGGTCCGGGTACCGGTTGCCCTCGGCGAGCGAGGTCGCGACCGCCTCGATGACGCTGGGCAGGGGCGGGTACGGGGTCTCGTTGCTCGCCAGCCGGGCCAGGTCCTGTCCGGGCAGCGGCCGCCGGCCCGGCTTGTAGGGCGGCAGGCCGCGGAGCAGCGGTCGCAGCTTCGGGGTCATGCGCGGGACGGTACCGGCCCTCAGCCGGTTCGCAGCGTCGGGATGGGACGCTGTAGGGATGCATCCGGTCCGCACCCGCGCGTTGACCGGCAGTTGGCGCTCCGTGCACGAGAATGACCCGATGTGTTTCACCTTGGTCGCCTTCCACGCACACCCCGACGACGAGGCCCTGCTGACCGCGGGCACCCTCGCCCGGGCCGCGGCGGAGGGTCACCGCGTGGTCCTCGTGGTGGCGACGGCCGGCGAGGCCGGCCTGGTGGCCGGCGGAGGGACGGGTGCCGTCCTGGCCCGTCGGCGCCTGGCCGAGTTGGAGCGTTCGGCTGCCGCGCTCGGCTGCGCCCGGGTCGAGGTGCTCGGCTACGCCGACTCGGGCCTGCGGGGCGAGGCCGGCGGTACTGCCGCGTTCGCCGCGGCCGACGTCGACGAGGCGGCCCGGCGACTGGCGGCCCTCCTCGTCGAGGAGCAGGCCGACGTCCTCACCGTCTACGACCCGGCGGGCGGCTACGGACACCCGGACCACGTCCAGGTCACCCGCGTCGGGCTGCGGGCCGCGGAGCTGGCCGGCACGCGGGTCGTGCTGGAGGCGACCGTCGACCGCACGGCTCTGCAGCGTGTCCTGCGGCTCGTGCACCGCCTGCCCGGCATCCCGGCCGACTTCGGCCCGGCCCGCTTCGACGCGGCGTACACGCCGCGGGCGGCGCTCACCCATCGCGTCGACGTACGCCGGTACGTCGCGGCAAAGCGGGCGGCCATGGCCGCGCACGCGAGCCAGGCCGTTGCCGACGAGGGCACCCGCACGCTGGCCGTGCTGCTGAAACTGCCCGCGCCGCTGTTCCGACTCGCGCTCGGACGGGAGTGGTACGTCGAGCGCGGCCGGAAGCCCGGTGGCCCACTGCTGGACGACGTGTTCGCCACCGTGCGGGGGAGCCGGTGAGGATCGCGCACGTCACCGACTTCTACCTGCCGCGGCTCGGCGGGATCGAGATGCACGTCGGCGACCTCGCCGCCCGGCAGGTGGCGCAGGGCCACGAGGTCACGGTCATCACGTCCTCGCCCGGCGAAGGCACCACCGACCCGGCCGACGGACCGGCCGTCGTCCGCGTCACCGACGGACTGCGCCGGCCGCACGCCTTCCACCCCCAGGCGCCGTTCTCGGGTGCCAAGGAGCTGCTCGACGGTCGCTTCGACATGGTCCATGTCCATGTCGGTGTTGCGTCCCCGCTGGGTTTCTGGGCCGCGCGCACCGCGTCCCGGGCCGGGCTCCCGACGGTGGTGACCGTGCACTCGCTGTGGGCCTGGGCGCACCCGATCTTCCAGGCGCTCGACCGGCCCGGCGGTTACTCCCGGCTTCCCATCCGGTGGACGGCGGTCAGCGAGGCTGCCGCCGGGCCGGTGCGCCGGGTCGTGAGCGGGCCCGGTGCGGTCACCGTCCTGCCCAACGGCATCGACCCGGAGCGGTGGGACGTCCCACGCGACGACCGCGGTGACGACGACGAGATCCTGCTGGTCGGCGTCATGCGCCTGGCCGCGCGCAAGCGACCACTGCAGATGCTGCGCATGGTGCGTGAGGTCCGCCGCCGTACCCCGGCGGGCACGCGACTCAGGGTCGTGATCGTCGGCGAGGGCCCCTACCGGAGCCGGCTGGAGCGCTACCTGCGCCGGCATGAGATGACGGGATGGGTGTCCCTGCCCGGTCGGCAGGGCCGGGAGCAGATCCGTGACCTGTACCGTCGGGCGGACGTGTTCGTGGCGCCGGCCGACCTGGAGTCCTTCGGCATCGCCGCGCTCGAAGCCCGCTGCGCGGGCGTGCCCGTCGTGGCGAAAGGCGGCAACGGCATCTCCGAGTTCGTCCGGGACGGCCGCGACGGCCTCCTCGTGGCCGACGACGCCGCGATGGTGGACGCGCTCGTGCGTGTGTGCGCGGAACCGGCATTGCGGGCCGCCCTGGCCGGCCACGCCGGCGCGGGCACCGTCCCGGTGAGCTGGACGTCGACCCTCGCGCTGACCGATGACGCCTACCGGGAGGCGGCCGAGCTGGTCGGTAGGGGAGCCAGCCCGGCACGTACGGCACAGCCCGAGGTGATCGGGTGAGTTCCGCCCTCGAGACCGCGCCCGCCACCACCGTCGGGCTGCCCGAACGTCGCATCCGCCGCCGCCGCCCACTCCTGGTGGGCGAGCTGGTCGTCGTGCTCTGCCTGCTCCGCGTGTACGACCTGGCGCGGGCACACGCCGAGGTCCGCAGGACGGCCGCGATCGCGCACGGCGAGACCATCCTCCGGCTGGAGGGGTGGCTGCACCTGGACATCGAGCGTGCCGTCAACATCTGGACCACCCGGCACCAGGAGTTGTCGCTGCTGGCCAGCCACCTGTACCAGTTCCTGCACATACCGGTGACCCTGAGTGTGCTCGCCTGGTGCTGGCTGCTGCGCCCCGAGCTGTACCGTCGGGCGCGCAACGCGCTCGTGCTGGTCAACATCACCGGGCTCGCGGTCTTCCTGCTGCTGCCGGTGGCGCCACCGCGCTTGCTGCCCGACAGCGGCTTCGTCGACGCCGTGGCCGCCGCGGGCTTCGGGACGACGCACAGCGCCGGCCCGGTCGACGCCGACCAGTACGGCGCGATGCCTTCGCTGCACATGGCCTGGGCCGTGTGGAGCGCGGTCGTCGCGTACTGGCTCGTGCGCAGGCAGCTTCTGAAGGTCGTGTGGGTGGTCTATCCGCTCCTCATCACGGTCATCGTCGTGATGACCGCGAACCACTACCTTCTCGACCTCGTCGCCGGCGCGGGGGTGGCGGCCGCAGCCCTGGCCACCAGCGGGCTGCATCGCGTCCGCGAGTACGGCGGCTCCTGACGCCCCTGGCGCCGAGGTGAGAGCGACCTCACCGGGGGCCTGCGTCGCGCCCGCGCCCGGGCCCCGTACCGTTGATCCGGTGAGCATCGCGCCTGAGACCGGGACCGCACGGCGGGCCCTGCTGCTGGAGAACATCCACGACGACGCCGCCTTCGCGTTGCGCGACGCGGGTTACGAGGTGGAGCGGATGACGGTCGCCCTCGGTGAGGACGACCTGATCGACAAGCTCCGCGGGGTCCACCTGCTGGGGCTGCGGTCCAACACCCAGCTGACCCGCCGGGTCCTCGAGCAGGCCGACGCGCTCGTCGCGGTCGGCGCGTTCTGCATCGGGACCAACCAGAGCGACCTGCAGGCGGCCACCGAGCGGGGGGTGGCCGTGTTCAACGCGCCGTTCTCCAACACGCGCAGCGTCGTCGAGCTCGCCCTGTCCGAGATCATCGCGCTGACCCGCCGGCTGACCGACAAGAGCTCCGACATGCATGCCGGGGTCTGGGACAAGTCGGCCGTCGGCAGCCACGAGGTCCGCGGGCGGCGCCTGGGCATCGTCGGCTACGGCAACATCGGCAGCCAGCTGTCGGTCGTCGCCGAGGCGCTCGGCATGTCGGTCCTCTTCTTCGACACCTCCGACAAGCTCGCGTTGGGCAACGCGCGCCGCTGCGGCACCCTCGAGGAGCTGCTGGCTGAGGCCGACGTCGTGACGCTGCACGTCGACGGCCGGGCCGGCAACAGCGGCCTGTTCGGGGAGGAGCAGTTCGCCCGGATGCGCCCGGGCAGCATCTTCCTCAACCTGTCGCGCGGTTTCGTCGTCGACCACCTCGCGCTGCGGCGGCACATCGAGAGCGGGCACCTGGCCGGGGCCGCTGTGGACGTCTTCCCGAAGGAGCCCAAGCGCCCTGGCGAGGAGTTCGTCTCCGACCTGCGCGGGCTGCGCAACGTCATCCTCACGCCGCACGTGGGCGGGTCCACCGAGGAGGCGCAGCAGGACATCGGCAACTTCGTGGCCGGCAAGCTGCGCGACTACGCCGCCGGCGGCAACACGTCGCTGAGCGTCAACCTGCCGCAGGTCTCGCTGCCGCGCGTCCCCGGGACCACGCGCCTGCTGCTGCTGCACACCAACACCCCGGGCGTGCTCGCCCGGGTCAACAGCATCCTGGCCGACCACGGCCTCAACATCGAGGGCCAGGTGCTGGGAACCAGCGGTGCCCTCGGGTACGTGGTCACCGACGTCGCCGCCCTGGAGGGCGACGAGGTCGTGAAGGTGCTGGGCGACCTCCCCGAGACCGTCCGCCTGTGGGCCCTCGCGTGACGTTGCTCGACGAGCTGCGAGGGGTCGTCGGACAGACGCACGTCCTGGTCGAGGACGACCTGCGCCGGTCCTACGAGACCGACTGGACCGGCCGGTTCTCCGGCAAGGCGCTTGCGGTCGTCCGCCCCGGCAGCACCGAGGAGGTCGCGGGCGTCGTACGGACCTGCGCCGCCGCCGGAGTTCCGCTGGTCGTGCAGGGCGGCAACACCGGGCTCGTCGGCGGCAGTATCCCGGCCGGTGGCGAGGTCCTGCTCAGCCTGACCCGGCTGGACGGGCTCGGCGAGATCGACGAGGCGGCCTCGCAGGTGACCGTCGGGGCCGGAGCCACGCTCGCGGCGCTCCAGGCGCACGCCCGCGGCAAGGATCTCGACGTGGGGGTGGACCTCGCGGCCCGCGACTCGGCGACCATCGGCGGTCTCGTCGCCACGAACGCCGGAGGGATCCGGGTGCTGCGCTACGGGAGCATGCGGGCGCAGGTCGTCGGCGCCGAGGCGGTGCTGGCCGACGGCTCGATCGTCAGCCGGATGGCCGGGCTGGCCAAGGACAACACCGGCTACGACCTCGTCTCGCTGCTCTGCGGCAGCGAGGGCACCCTCGGCGTGCTCACCAACCTGCGGCTCCGGCTGGTGCCGCGGCTGCGGGCCCGGTGCGTCGCTCTGGTCGCGCTCGAGGACACGGCAGCGGCCGTCCACGTCCTACCCGGCCTGCGCGACCGCCTGCCGGAACTCGCCGCCGCCGAGTTGTTCTTCGCCGACGGTCTCGCCCTCGTGCGCGGGTACGCCGGACTCCCGGCGCCGTTCCCGCAGGAGTACCCGGCCTACCTCGTCCTCGAGTCGGCCGGCCGCAACGATCCGACGGACCAGCTCGTCGAGGCGATCGCCGAGCTCGACGGGCTCCTCGACGCCACCGTCGCCACGGATGCGTCGACCCAGCGGGCGCTCTGGGCCTACCGGGAGCAGCACACCGAGGCGATCAGCGCGGCCGGCGTACCGGTCAAGCTGGACGTGTCGGTGCCGCTGCGGGCGCTCGCCGGGCTGGTGGACCGGCTGCCGGCCGTCATCGCGGCGGTCGTCCCGCAGGCCCGGCCGATCGTCTTCGGCCATGTCAACGAAGGCAACCTGCACGTCAACGTCCTCGGCACCGGCGAGCTGGCCGAGGAGGTGACCGACGCCGTCCTGCGGCTGGTCGCCGAGCTCGACGGCAGCATCAGCTCGGAGCACGGCGTGGGCCGGGCCAAGGTGCCGTGGCTGGGGCTGTCCCGCTCGGATGCGGAGATCGCGGCGATGCGGGCCATCAAGCGGGCGCTCGACCCGCAGGGTCTGCTGAACCCGGGCGTGCTGCTTCCGGACTGACGGGTAAGGATCACCGCGTGGACACCACCAGCGCTCCGCACCGGGTCGTCATCGTCGGCTCGGGCTTCGGCGGCCTCTTCGCCGCCAAGGCCCTGCGCCGGGCGCCGGTGGAGGTCACCCTCATCGCGCGTACGGGCCACCATCTGTTCCAGCCGTTGCTGTACCAGGTGGCGACCGGCATCCTGTCCGAGGGCGAGATCGCCCCGGCCACCCGGCAGATCCTGCGCCGGCAGAAGAACACCGAGGTCCTTCTCGGTGACGTCACGACCATCGACCTGGCGGCGCGGACGGTGACCTCGACCTCGCCGATCGGCGAGACGGTGACGCCGTACGACAGCCTGATCGTCGCTGCCGGCGCCAGCCAGTCGTACTTCGGCAACGACCGGTTCGCCGACTACGCGCCCGGCATGAAGTCCATCGACGACGCCCTCGAACTGCGCGGGCGCATCTTCGGCGCGTTCGAGATGGCCGAGCTCGCCGAGGACCCGGACGAGGTCGACCGCTGGCTGACGTTCGTCGTGGTCGGCGCGGGACCCACGGGCGTCGAGATGGCCGGCCAGATCTCGGAGCTGGCCCGGCGGGCGCTGCCGGGCGACTTCCGCCGGATCGATCCGGCCACCGCACGGGTCATCCTGCTCGACGCGGCCCCGCAGCTGCTGGGCGGGTTCGGCGGGTCGCTGTCCGACAAGGCCGGCGAGCAGCTCAAGCGGATCAAGGTGGACGTGCAGCTCCGCGCGAAGGTGGTCGACGTCGATGCGACCGGCATCGAGGTGGAGGACGCCGACGGCACCCGGCGGCGCATCGGCTCGATGTGCAAGATCTGGGCGGCCGGCGTCGCCGCGTCTCCCCTGGCCCGCCAGCTGGGGGAGAAGAGCGGGGCGGAGGTGGACCGTGCCGGCCGGGTCCGGGTCCAGGCCGACTGCAGCCTGCCGGGCCACCCGGAGGTCTTCGTCGTCGGCGACATGGCGGCCCAGGACCTGCCGGGTGTCGCCCAGGTCGCCATCCAGGGCGCCCGGCACGCGGCCGGCCAGATCAAGCGCAGGCTGGCCAGCAAGCCCACCGGGCAGCCGTTCGCCTACCACGACAAGGGCAGCATGGCGACGGTCTCGCGGTTCCATGCCGTGGCCAGCGTCGGGCCGCTGCGGCTGGCGGGCTTCCTCGCCTGGCTCATGTGGCTGGCCGTACACCTCGTCTACATCGTCGGCTTCAAGAACCGGCTGACCACCGTCCTGCACTGGGCGGTCAGCTTCGTCGGCCGCGGCCGGTCGGAGCGCACCGCGACGCTGCAGCAGATCTTCGCCAGGCAGGCGCTGCGCCAGGTCGCCGGCAGCAGCCCGCCGCGGACCTGACCCGGGATGGCAGGGTGGGTCCATGACAGCGACCAGCCCTGCCGCGGTGCCGGACGACGTCGTGGCGTGGGTGCAGTGGCCGGACCTCGAACCGCCGCCCGGGGTCACGCTGCTGTCCCCGTCGGACGGGCCGCTCACGCCGGACCTGCTCGACCGGGTCACGTTCTTCGTACCGATCTACATGGGATCCCGTGAGTCGCTCGCCCTGGCCGCGCGGATGCCGCGGCTCCGGGTGCTGCAGCTGACCACGGCGGGCTACGAGGGGGCGCTCGAGTTCGTCCGCCCCGGGGTGACGCTGTGCAACGCGCGCGGCGTGCACGACGCGTCCACGGCCGAGCTGGCGGTGGGCCTCGCCGTGGCCGGCCGCCGCGGCTTCGCCGGGTTCGCGCAGAACCAGCAGAGCGGCAGCTGGCGGCACGAGACCCGGCCGTCGCTGACGGACGCACGGATCGCCGTGGTCGGGTACGGCTCCATCGGCAAGACGCTGCACCGGATGCTGACCGGCTTCGAGGTCACTGTCGTCCCGTTCTCCCGCAGTGGCCGGGACGGCGCCGAGAAGGTCGAGCGCCTACCGGACCTCATCGGCGAGTTCGACGTCGTGATCCTGGTCCTGCCGCTCACCGCCGAGTCGACGGGGATGTTCGACAGCGACCTGCTCGGGCGGATGAAGGACGGCGCCCTGCTCGTGAACGTCGCACGGGGCGGCATCGTCGACACCGATGCACTGGTCGCCGAGCTCACCGCGGGACGGGTGCACGCCGCGCTCGACGTGACCGACCCGGAGCCGCTGCCGGCCGACCACCCGCTGTGGCACGCACCGAACGTCCTGATCACCCCGCACGTGGGCGGAGACACCTCGGCGTTCGAGCCTCGCGCCCGGCGGCTGGTCCAGGAACAGCTGCGGCGGTACAGCCGGGGCGAGCCGCTCGAGAATGTGATCGAGTGGACACCGCCAGGATGATGGTCACGATGACGAGAAGGAGCCAGCTGTGAAGCTCGTACGGGTCGGCGAGGCCGGCACGGAGACGCCCGCGGTGCTCACCGGGGACGACCGGCTGCTGGACCTGTCCGGTGTGGTCCCGGACATCGACCCGGCGTTCTTCGCCGGTGACGGCCTCGCGCGGGTGGCGGCGGCGGCGGCCGGCGGCCTCCCGGAGCTCGACGCGACGGGTCGGCGGTTCGGCCCTCCCATCCGGCGCCCCGGCAAGATCGTCTGCATCGGTCTGAACTACCACGACCACGCCCGCGAGACCGGCGCTGCCATCCCCGCCGAGCCCATCGTGTTCATGAAGGCGCCGAATGCCGTCGTGGGGCCCGACGACCAGGTGCTCGTGCCCAGGCAGTCGACCAAGACCGACTGGGAGGTCGAGCTCGCGATCGTCATCGGACGCGAGGCGCGCTACCTGGCCGACGAGGCCGCCGCCGCGGACGTCATCGCCGGCTACACGATCTGCAACGACGTCTCCGAGCGCGCCTTCCAGACCGAGCGCGGCGGGCAGTGGGACAAGGGCAAGTCGTGCGAGACGTTCAACCCGATGGGGCCGTGGGTCGTGACCGCGGACGAGGTCGGCGACCCGCAGCAGCTCGGCCTGCGGCTGTGGGTCAACGGCGAGCAGCGGCAGAACGGCACGACGAAGGAGATGATCTTCGGCGTGCACCACATCGTCTGGTACCTCAGCCAGTTCATGGTGCTGGAGCCGGGCGACGTGGTGAACACCGGCACCCCGGCCGGCGTGGCGCTGGGCATGCCCGAGCCGCGCTTCCTGCGGGCCGGGGACGTGATGGAACTGGAGATCGACGGTCTCGGCCGTCAGCGCCAGGAGGTCGGGCAGGCATGACCACCGGCGGGCAGGGGGAGGCGTAGTGCGCGTCGCCCTGTTCGTCACGTGTCTGGTCGACACGCTGTTCCCGCAGGTCGGCCGGGCGACGGTGTCGCTACTGGAGCGGCTGGGGCACGAGGTCGTCGTACCGTCCGGCCAGAGCTGCTGCGGGCAGCCGCAGATCAACACCGGTTACCAGCGCGAGGCCCTGCCGCTGATCCGCCGGCACACCGACGTCTTCTCGGCGTACGACGCGGTGGTGGCGCCGTCCGGCTCCTGCGTCGGCAGCATCCGGCACCAGCACGCCATGGTGGCGCGGCGGGCCGGTGACGACGGTCTGGCCACGGCGGCCCACGACGTCGGCACCCGGACGTACGAACTCTCCGAGTTCCTCGTTGACGTGCTCGGTGTGGAGGACGTCGGCGCGTCGTTCCCGCACCGCGTGACCTACCACCCCACCTGCCACTCGCTGCGGATGCTGCGGGTGGGCGACAAGCCGCTGCGCCTGCTGCGCAACGTCCGCGGACTCGACCTCGTCGAACTGCCGGCCGCCGACCAGTGCTGCGGCTTCGGCGGGACCTTCGCGGTGAAGAACGCGGACACGTCGACGGCGATGCTCGCCGACAAGATGCAGCACGTCCTCGACACCGAGGCCGAGGTCTGCACGGCAGGTGACTCCTCGTGTCTCATGCAGATCGGCGGCGGGCTCTCCCGCCTGCGCGCGGGCACCCGGACGCTCCACCTCGCCGAGATCCTGGCGTCCACGGAGCCTGCGGCATGAGCACCTTCCTCGGCATGCCCGACGTCGGGCACGCGCCGCGGGGGGTGGGGCACCTGCGGGGCGAGGAGCCGTTCCCCGCCGCGGCGCGCAAGGCCCTGGCGAACGCCCAGCTGCGGCGCAACATCGGGCACGCCACCTCGACGATCCGCGCGAAGCGGGCCGCCGTGGTCGGCGAGGTTCCGGACTGGGAGGAGCTCAGGACGGCCGGTCGGGACATCAAGAACGCCACGATGCACCGGCTCGACAGCTACCTCGAGCAGCTCGAGGCCAACATCCAGGCGCGCGGCGGGGTCGTGCACTGGGCCCGCGACGCCATCGAGGCCAACGAGATCGTCACCCGGCTCGTGAAGGCCACCGGGTCGGACGAGGTCGTCAAGGTCAAGTCGATGGCGACCCAGGAGATCGGCCTCAACGAGGCGCTGGAGGCGGCCGGCATCACGCCGTACGAGACCGACCTCGCCGAGCTCATCGTGCAGCTCGGCCACGACCTGCCGTCGCACATCCTCGTCCCGGCCATCCACCGCAACCGTGCGGAGATCCGGGAGATCTTCCTCCGCGAGATGCCGGACGCGGACCCCGGCCTGACGGACGAGCCGCAGGTGCTGGCGATGGCTGCACGCAAGCACCTGCGGGAGAAGTTCCTCACGGCGCGGGTCGCGATCAGCGGCGCGAACTTCGCCGTGGCCGAGACGGGGACGCTGTCGGTCGTCGAGTCCGAGGGGAACGGGCGGATGTGCCTGACCCTGCCGCAGACCCTGATCACGGTGATGGGCATCGAGAAGGTCGTCCCGGCCTGGACCGACCTCGAGGTGTTCCTGCAGCTGCTGCCGCGATCGTCCACGGGCGAGCGGATGAACCCGTACACCTCGATGTGGACGGGGGTGACCCCGGGCGACGGCCCGCAGGAGTTCCACCTGGTCCTGCTCGACAACGGCCGGACGGCGACGCTGGCCGACCCGGACGGTCGGGAGGCGCTCAACTGCATCCGGTGCAGTGCCTGCCTGAACGTCTGCCCGGTGTACGAGCGGACCGGCGGCCATGCCTATGGATCGGTGTACCCGGGGCCGATCGGCGCCGTGCTCTCCCCGCAGCTGACCGGCATCGAGGACAACGCGTCGCTGCCGTACGCCTCCTCGCTGTGCGGGGCCTGCTACGACGTCTGCCCGGTGAAGATCGACATTCCGACCATGCTGGTGCACCTGCGCGCCGAGCACGTCGACGCCCGGCGTGCGGAGGGCCGGCCCTCACCAGAGGCGCTGGTGATGCGCGCGGCGGCCTGGACGATGAGCAACCCGCGGCGCTGGGCGCTGGCGCAGCGGCTGACCCGGCTCGGCCGGCTGCTGGGGCGCCGTCGGGACCGGATCTCGCAGCTGCCGCCGCCGCTGTCGTCGTGGACGGCCAGCCGCGACCTGCCCCGCCCGCCGGAGGAGACGTTCAGCGAGTGGTGGACCCGGACCAGGGGGAGCCAGCCGTGACCAGTTCGCGTGACGTGGTGCTCGGCCGGATCCGGGCGGCGGTCGGGACCGCTCCTGACCCGGGGCCGGTACGACGGGACTACCGCCAGGGCTCGGGCGCGCTGCCTGGGTCGCCGGAACTGCTGGACCTGTTCGAGGATCGGCTCGTCGACTACAAGGCCTCCGTGCGCCGGTGCGCGGCCGACGAGGTGACCGGTGCGGTGGCGACGATCCTCGCGGGCCGCTTCGACCGCCCCGCGCGCGTCGTCGTCCCGGCCGATCTGCCCGGGCCGTGGGCAGGTCCTGCCGCCGTCGTGGACGACGGCCTCACCCCCGCGCACCTCGACGCGCTGGACGGCGTCGTGACGGCCTGCGCGGTGGCGATCGCGGAGACCGGGACGATCGTCCTCGACGGCGGTGCGGGGCAGGGCCGTCGGGTGATCACGCTGGTGCCGGACCTGCACGTGTGCGTCGTCCGCGCCGACCAGATCGTCGGCTCGGTCCCCGAATGCGTCCGCCGGCTGGACCCCGAGCGGCCGCTGACGTTCATCAGCGGTCCCTCGGCCACCAGCGACATCGAGCTGTCCCGGGTCGAGGGCGTCCACGGCCCCCGGACGCTCGAGGTCGTCCTGGTGGTCCCGCGCTAGCCGGTCAGCCGCGCAGGAGCTCCACCTCGACGAACACGACCTCGCTCGGGTCGTCGATGTTCGCGACGTCGTGCTCGACACCCGCGGGGCGGCTGTAGCCGGTGCCGCGCACCTGCTCCATCGCGGTCGCCTGGCCGGCTGCGTCGGTCACCGTGAGCCGGCCGCCCGAGACCGGCATGACCGAGTAGTCGTAACCGTGCACGTGCGGACCGGTGTGCGTGCCCTGGCGCAGGCGCCACTCGGTGATGCGCACGTCCGGCGTCTCGGCCAGGATCCGGGACTCTGCGTCCTCGAGCACGGTGTTCCCTTCGTCGGTGGGTCCGCAGTCTGACACCTACTCGTCGGCAATGATCGAACCGACGCGCTCCCCGAGGGACGGGTCGCGCCGGGTCAACGTCAGCGCGCCGAGGAAGGCGACGACGACGATGACGAGGGCCGCGTAGGGGAACCAGCTGTACGGCGCCGGTTGCCCCGGCTTCGCCAGGTAGTACAGCGGCACGACGATGGCCAGTGCCCCCAGGCCGGGGAGGACGGCGTGCTTGAGGGGGCTGAACGCCTGCGGCTGATACGCGCGGTAGTACACGGGCAGGGCCATGTTCGACAGCAGGTAGACGACGAGCACCAGGATCGTGCCGAACGTCGAGGACTCCGCGAAGAACTCGACCGGGTCCATCGGCCCGCTGTGCGCGTGCATCACGTGTCCCAGCGCCCAGCCGCCGATGACGAGCAGCGCGAGGGTGATGAAGGTGCAGATCGCGTTCACCGGCGTACGCCGCGTCGGGTGCACGCGGCCGAGCCAGCCGGGCAGCAGTCCCTCCCGGCCCGCGTTGAAGACCAGCCGGGCCTGGGAGTTCGTGCCCGCGATGAGGGCGCCGAGGGTGGACGTGAGTCCGGCGAGGTAGGCCAGGAACGCGAGGACACCGAGGGTCCGGTCGGCGACCTCGATGAACGGGATGGACGCGGCGCCGATCCGGCCGACGTCGTAGCCGAACCCGGTGATGGTGGCGTACGCGAACACGACGTAGCTGGCGGCCATGATCGCGATCGACGTGAAGACCGCCCGCGGCACGTTGCGCCGGGGGTCGTCGGTCTCCTCGGCGAGGGCGGCGGAGTTCTCCCAGCCGATGAACATGTAGATCGCCAGCGGGAACCCCGCAGCCAGCCCGCTGAACCCGTTGCGCAGCTGGCTCGGCTCGAACGGCGCCAGCGACAGGTGGCCGCCGTTCTTGACCAGGGCCGCGACGGACACCACGACGAGCACGAGCATCTCGAAGCCGAAGAACACCCCCGCGAGCCTGGTCGACACGGAGACACCGCGGATCATCATGGCGACGGCAAGTGCGGTCAGCAGCAGGGTGAGGATGCCCCAGGGGATGGTGACATGCAGGTACCGCTCGAGAGTGATCGCCGTGAAGCCGCCGGAGATCGCGATGACGGACGCCATCGCGACGATGTAGCCGATGCCCGCGATCAAGGCGGTCGTCACGGCACTGGTGGGACCGAAGGACTTCCCGACGAAAGTGATGAAGCCGCCCGCCGACGGGTGCACCCGGGAGAACTGCGCCAGCGTGTTGCCGAGCAGGGCGATGGCCACGCCGGCCGCGATCACGGTGAGCGGAGCGGCCACGCCCGCCGTGGCGGCGATGAGCCCGAAGCCGAAGTAGAAGCTCATCGCCGGGCCGATGTTCGCCATGGTGGCGGCCGAGATGTCGACGATCCCGAGTGCGCCCCGGTGCAGCCGGTGGCCGTCGGGGGCTCGGTCCGGCGCCGGGAGATGCTCGTGGCCGAGGTGATCGGGTGGCGTGGACATACCGCTCCCTCCCGGATCGGCGTCCGCGATCCGCCAGGCTCGAGCATGGCCCGTCGCGGGTCGGATGCCCAACCCGGGGAAGGACGCCTGCATGCTCGGTCGCGCCGCCGTCGTACTCCTTCTCTGCGCCGCCTGCGGATCCGGTGCGGCGGTCCCCGCTCCCCAGCCGACGCCGGCGGGTGGGCAACCGGAGCAACCACGGGCCATGGCTCCCGCAGCCCTGCAGCTCACGGCAGACTGGCCGACCTATCACGGTGATGCTCGCCGGAGCGGTCATCCGCCGACCGGCCCCGACCCGAGGTCGCCCGCCGTGACCTGGCGCGCGGCACTCGACGGCCAGGTGTACGCAAGCCCCCTCGTCGTGGGCGGGCGCGTGGTGGCGGCCACCGAGAACGGCTCGGTCTACGCGCTGGACGGCCGGACCGGGCGGGTGCTCTGGAGACGGCACGTCGCCGATCCGGTCCCCGCGTCGGCCCTGCCCTGCGGCAACATCGACCCCGTCGGGATCACCGGCACCCCGGTGTACGACCCGGCGACCGGCTTGGTCTTCGCGGTGGTCACTCGGGCCGGCGTACGGCACGTCCTCTACGGCCTCGACGTCAGGACAGGAGGGGTGCGCCTGACCAGGGGCGTCGACGTCCCCGGGATGCAGCCGGCAACCCACCTCCAACGCGGCGCGCTCCTGCTGTCCGGCTCCACGGTCTACGTCCCGTACGGCGGCAACCTCGGGGACTGCGGGCAGTACGTCGGCCGGGTGATCGGCGTGCCGACGTCCGGGACCGGACCGCTTCGCTCGTTCGCGGTGCCGACCAGCCGGGAAGCCGGTATCTGGGGTCCACCCGGGCCCGCTCTGCTGCCGTCCGGGGAGCTGCTCGTGACGACCGGGAACGGCGCCTCGCTCGGCGGGACGTGGGACCACAGCGACTCGGTCCTGCGGCTGACGCCCTCGCTCGCCCTTCGCGACGGCTTCGCGCCCAGCCAGTGGGCCGAGGAGAACTCCGCGGACGCCGACCTCGGGTCGACAGGTCCGCTGCTGCTGCCCGGTGCGGCCCAGGTCCTTGCCGCCGGCAAGGGCGGCAATGTCTACCTCCTCGACGTCGGCCGTCTCGGCGGCGTCGGCGGCCAGCGGGCGGTGCAGCACGGCTGCAAGGCGTATGGCGGGGGAGCGGTCATCCCGATCGCCGGGGGGGCCGCCGCCTACCTGCCGTGCAGCAACGGCCTGCAGCAGATCCGCGTCGTCGGCGGCCGGTTGGTCCGCGGCTGGCAGGGCGCTGCCGCGGTCACCGGGTCGCCGATCGTGGTCGGCAGCACGGTCTGGTCGGTGCAGCGGGACGGTTCGCTGTACGGACTCGATGCGGGTACCGGGCGACGGCGGGCGCTGCTCCAGGTCGGCGCGGCCAGCCGGTTCGCCACACCGGCGGCCAGCGGGAACGCGCTCTTCGTGCCCACCCTCGGCGGGATCACCGCGGTTCGCCTGGCGCCTCAGACCTCCAGGTAGGGCCAGGTAGGCGCGCGGCTGTGCCGTTCGGCGGCGGAGGACTCGTCCATGAGCGTCGACATCAGCAGGCCGCCGGGGCTCGGATAGCCCGTCGCCGGCGAAGCCGCAGCGAGGGCCTGGCTGGTGCGGAGCCAGGCGAGTTCCAAGGCGCCGGCGGCCTGCTCGACGTCGAGCCCCGCGCCCAGCGCGGTCCGCCAGGCCGGGGCCACGTAGCTGTCCACCAGGGTGTTCCATGCGGCCCTGTCGCCGTCTGCCGCACACTGCGCAAGTCGGTCCAAGTCGTGCAACATCCGGCGCTCCCCGGGTCGTGTGGTCGGTCGGTCCCCTGCTTCTCAGGACGTTCCTGCCGGCGGCCGGTCGCGGCGGGGAAGTTCAGTGACGAAGACTCACCGCAGGTAGCGACACGCAGGGTCACCGAGGCAGGGGCTAGAACTCGCGCTCGCGCTGGCGAGGCATCCGCTCGGTCTCGGCGGCGCCGGCCAGCTGCTCGTCCGGGGTCGAGATCATCGGCTCCCGCAGCTGCACCTCGCCGGCAAGGAGCATCAGGGTCGCCTGGTCGGTCACGGGTACCCGCAGGGCGCGGTGGCAGACCGGGCACGTCAGGTCGCAGAACGCTGTGGTGGCCTCGACCGTCACCTGCGCCACACCGGCGGGGCACATGACGGGTCCGCAGCTCGGGCAGGGGACCCTGATCAGGTTCGCGGCCCTCTGCAGCGGGGGGTTGCCTGTCGGGCGACGGCGACGAAGGATGCGTCGCGCGGCGAACCTGCGGAGCCAGCTGGCTCTCATGCTGCAGACCCTTCCCGCTCGCGGGGATCCTTCGTCGTCGTTCAGGCTAGCGGCACTCGCCCGACCCGGGTGAACGTGGGGCTCCGGCCCCCTCGGCCGGACCGGGAGACGGACCATCTCGGCGCGTGTCGCGATTGCGTCTGATGGCCGGATCGGGCGGCTGGCGAGGATCGGTGCCGGTCGTTGTCCGCAGCGTACGAAAAGTTCCTCGAAACTTGGCGCGGTGTTTGTGGCGCTTGGGCGGATAAGCGAGGCGACGGGTATCAACCCGTGCGTCCGGCTCTCCTCTTGACCGCGCGTGCCAACCGGCTCACGCACAGTCCCGAGAGCCCTGGAGGGCGGACGCGTGACCGCAGTGCAGTCTGCGCGGGACCTGGTCGTCCAGGTACCGGCCATTGTGCAGGCATCAGAGCCGGCTCTGGAAGTCATCAGGGTAGAGGTCCCCGTGCAGGAGGGGCCCTGGCCGCACGAGCAGGCGGCGGGGGGCTTGCACGTGAGCATCATCGTCCCCACGCGCAACGAAGCTGGCAACGTCGCGGAACTGCTGCGACGCATCGACGGGGGCGCCGAGGCGTTGCGCGTGGAGACCGTCTTCGTCGATGACAGCGACGACGACACACCCCAGCGGGTGCTCGAGGCGGGAGCGCTACTCGGCAGGCCGGTACGGCTGCTGCACCGGGCACGAGGAGATCGCGCGGACGGCCTCGGGGGCGCCGTCGTCAAGGGACTGGTCGCGGCCGACGCCGCCGGCGTCCCCTGGGCCGTGGTCATGGACGGGGACCTGCAGCACCCGCCGGAGCTCGTACCGGAACTTCTGCGCGTCGCCTCCGAGGCGGATGCGGACATCGTCGTCGCCAGTCGGTACGCGGGCACGGGCGACGCCGAAGGTCTGTCCAACCGCGGCCGGACGGCCGTCTCCCGCTTTGCGACGCTCGCAGCCAGGGTGCTCTTCCCGCGTCGGCTGCGGCCCATCAGCGATCCCATGAGTGGATTCTTCGCCCTGCGGCTGGGTGCTGTCGACCTGTCGGCGCTGCGTCCCAAGGGGTTCAAGATCCTGCTCGAGATCGTTTTGCGCGGCGATGAGCTCAAAGCGGTCGAGGTGCCCTTCCACTTCGGTCCCCGGTTCTCCGGCCACAGCAAGGCGAGCATGCGCGAGGGGCTCCGCTTCCTGCAGCAGCTCGTCGTGCTGCGGACGGTCGCCCGTGGCTTTCGCACCCCGGCCGCGGGAAGGTTCGCCCGCGCCGCCGGGTTCGGCAGCGTCGGCCTCACAGGCCTTGCGGTGAACGCGGTCCTGCTCTGGCTCCTGGCCGATCCTGCCGGGCTCCACCTGCACTACGTCTGGGCCTCGATCCTGGCCACGCAGGGATCGACCATCTGGAACTTCGTCCTCACCGATCTCGTGGTCTTCCGGCGCCTGCGTTCCGGCAGCCTGCGCCGGCGCTTTGTGCGCTTCGCCTTGCTGAACAACGCCGTCCTGCTGCTGCGGCTGCCCCTGGTGGTGGCCCTCGTCGCAGGTGCGCATCTCGGCTACGTCGCCGCGAACGTCCTCACGCTCGTGCTGGCCTTCCTGTGCCGGTTTCAGATCGCAGACCGCTTCATCTACCCCCCGGAGGTATCAGACATGAGACTGGTGGAAGCCGGCAAGCTCGACGTGCCGAGGCAGCACCGCGGCGCCGCGGGAGAACCGCTCGTTGCCGTGGATCCGCTGCCCGGGACGGGCCCCCGCGCGGGCCGGCGCCCCACCGTCGACGTCATCCTCGACCTGACCGAGCAGGTGCGGCCCACACCGGCCGCGCGCCGTCCGGGGACGGGCTACCTGCCGCACCGCTACGGCATCAGCGGCCTGGTCACCATCGGCTCCCAGGTCGCCCTGCCCGAACTCGAGTTCTTCCGCGCACCTGCTCTCGGGCGAGGTCTGGACATCGAGATCCGCGTCGGGACCGTCGGTTCAGGCAGGGCCCGCTCGCGGGCACAGCTGAGCCGGTTCGCCGGTCCGGTATCCCTGCGCTACGAGGAGCACCTCGGACGGCTCGGCGCGAACTTCCAGATCGACATGGGTGACCGCATCGAGCTGACCGTCACGCCGCTGCTGGCCCGGTCGCCGCATGTGCTGTACACGAACGTGCTGGAGGCACTGCTGCGGTTCATCCTCGTGCAGCAAGACAGGATGCTTCTCCACTCGGCCTGCCTCGAGCTCGAGGGTCGCGGCGTCATGTTGTCGGCGAAGACCGACACCGGGAAGACAGGCACGATCCTGCGGCTGCTGCGGGAGCAGCAGGCCCGCTTCCTGTCCGACGACATGACGATCCTGCAGACGGATGGCACCGCCTTCTGCTTCCCCAAGCCGCTGACGATCAGCCACCACACGTTGAGGGCCGTGGATCCCGGCGACCTCTCCCCGCGGGAATGGCGCAGGTTGAAGATCCAGAGCCGGCTGCACTCCAAGGAGGGACGCCAGTGGGGGATGATGCTCGGTGAGCTCAACGTCCCGCTGATGTCGTTCAACGCGGTCACCCAGATGCTCGTACCGCCGCCCAAGTACGCGGTGGACCGGCTCGTTCCGGCGGACGTGACCGGGTCGGTGGTGGTCGAGGAGATGTTCATCATCGAGCGCGGCACGCCGGCCCTGTCGGACATCGAACACCGCACGGCGCTGACCGAGTTGATCGAGAACACCGACGACGCCTACGGATTCCCGCCGTTCCGCTACTTCGCGCCGGCCATCGTGCTCGGACACGACGACTACGACACGCTGCGCGACAAGGAGACCGCCGTACTGTCCGCGGCGCTGGAGGGCATGCGCGTACGGCGGCTTGCCTCGGACTGCTTCTCGTGGGCCGATGAGATCCCGCGCCTGCTGAAGGCACCCATCCTCGCCGAGGAGCGCTTCTCCTCCTAGCCGCAGAGCCGGCGGCAGCCGGGCCCAGGGGACGGACCCTCTCCCCTCCGACAGGCCCGGCTCCGGCACGGCCACCCAGCAGGTGACATGCAACGTTCGCAGGCATATGTCGCACCGACGGTCGGGACGGCAACGCCCTCCACACAGAGGATCGGGAATGGCAGGAACTCGGGGGCGGCACCAGCTGCCACGTGAGGCCCCGGCCAAGCCGCGTGGCCGGCGGTCCGCGGTGCCGGTACTCGTGGCCCTGCTCACCGCCGCCGTGGCCGTCCCGATCGCGGCCGCGGCCGACACGAGCGCGCCCACACAGCCGGGCAGGATCACCACCTCGAACATCACCTCGTCGGGGGCTTCGCTCAAGTGGGGCGGGTCGAGCGATGACGTGGCCATCGAGGGCTACCGGGTGTACCGCGGTCCGGCGGCGGCGGCCGACACGGCACTGACGCTCATCGCCACCACCGATGCGATCACGTCGTATCCGGGCACGAAACTGCGCAGCGGCTATGCCTACAAGTTCGGGATCGTGGCCATCGACGCCGGCAACAACAAGTCGCCGATGCGTACGACGACGTTCACGACGCTGACCAGTTCCGACTCGACGGCTCCTGCGGCCGTCGCAAGCACCAGCGTCTCCTTGACGCCCTTCTCGTCCTCGCGCATCGACGTGCTGTGGGGAGCGACGACCTCCAGCGACATCGCCTACTACGAGGTGGCCCGGGACGGCAGCGTCGTGGGGACGGTGGAGCAGCCCAACTCGCAGCGCTACTCCGACAACGGCCTCGCGGCCTCGTCGCGGCACAGTTACACAGTGCGGGCCGTGGACTCGGCAGGCAACCGGTCGGCAGCCAGCACCGCGAAATCGGCGACGACCACCGCCGCGGGCGTCGTAAAGATCGCGCGTGGGCCCTACCTGTCCGCGGTCACCGGGACGTCCGGGATCGTCTCGTGGTGGACGAACATCGCCACGCCCGGCACGCTCACGATCGGCGGGCAGACGATCAGCGATCCGGCCGGGACGGTCCAGCACCACACCGTCACCGTGTCTGGACTGACGCCGGGCACCGCCTACCCCTACACGGTGAAGAGCGGAGCGATCTCGGGGACAGGGAACCTCCGGACCGCAGCGACGCCGACACAGACGTTCAGCTTCGCCGCCATCGGTGACTTCGGGGGTCAGAGCACGGCCGAGGCGCAGAACGCGAGCAACATCGGGGCCGCCGGCACGGACTTCATCCAGACCCTGGGTGACAACGTCTACCCGTCGGCCGGCCTGCCCGACCCCAACTTCACGACGACATACTCGGACTTCGACGCCCGCTTCTACAAGCAGTTCGGGCGGGTGGTGAAGTCCCAGGCCTTCTTCCCCGCGAACGGCAACAAGGAGTACTACGGCGACGGCGCCTTCTGGGCGAACTTCCCGATGCCAGGAGGCAGTACCAGCTGGTACAGCTACAACTGGGGCTCGGCGCACATCCTCGTCCTCGACTCGGAGCAGCCGATAGCGCCGGGGAGCGACCAGTACGCCTTCGCGCAGGCCGATCTTGCCGCGCACCAGAGCGACGCGTGGCGGATCGCCGCCATCCAGAAGCCGCCGTACAGCTCGACGTCCTCGAACTCGAGCTTCGTGGCCGGCCAGCAGTACCTCGTGCCCCTCTTCCAGACGCAGCACGTGAACCTGGTCCTCTCGGGCAACAGCCACAACTACGAGCGGTCGTTCCCGCTCAAGGACGGCGTCGCCGTGACCAACGGCGGGATCACCTATCTCGTCTCGGGTGCCGGTGGCAACGGGTTCACCCCCTTCGTCAGCCCGCAGCCCGCCTGGAGCGCCTACCGGGAGGCCACTTTCTTCGAGTACGCGAAGGTGACCGTCTCGCCGACCACGATCACGGTGGACGGCATCAGGGCGGACACGAATGCCGTCTTCGACAGCACCACCATCACGAACCCGTCCAGTGACACGGTGGCGCCGGGTGCGCCGGCGGGGTTGGCGGCGGGGACGCCGACGGCGAGTTCGGTGCCGTTGAGCTGGAGTGCGAACCCGGCAGGTGATGGTGTGACGGGCTACACCGTGTATCGCAACGACGTGACGGCGCCCGCGGGTACGGCCCTGACCGGGACCACGTTCACCGACACCGGGCTGGCCGCGAGCACGACGTACTCGTACAGGGTGACGGCGGTGGACGGGGCCGGCAACGAGTCGGCCAAGAGCGCGGCGGTGTCGGTGACGACCCAGGCCGGTGGTGGCGGTGGGGGCGGCACGTTGACGCTCGCGCCGAGCAACGACGCCACGATCGATCCGGCAACCGCCACGCCGACCAACAGCCGGCTCAAGGTCGATGCGAGCAGTCCGGTGAACGACACACTCTTGAAGTTCACCGTGCCCAGCAGTTGCACGAGCATCGCGGCAGCGAGTCTGCAGCTCACGGTGGGCAGCGGGACTACCGATCCTTCGGCGCACGGCGGGGACTTCTTCGCCACGTCGGCCGGCGATGCGAACGCCGGCTGGACCGAGGCTTCGGTCACCTGGGCCACCGCCCCGGCCAAGAGCGCCAGCATCGCCTCGGTGCCGCTCGGCGCGGTGACGGCCGGGACCACCTACACGGTCAACGTGACCAGCCTGGTCCCGGCCGCCGGCGGCACGTTCACGATCCGCGCGTCCAGCAGCAGCGGCGACGGTGCCGGCTACTTCTCCAAAGAAGGCAGCAGCACCAGCGGCCCCACGCTCCAACTCACCTGCAGCTAGGGCGGTTGCCCGATGCCCGAAGGGACCGATGCATTCGATGACCACGTCGTCTGGCCGATCCGTACGGCGTTCCGGAACGGCGGCACCTCAGCGAAGCCGCCGACTTCCCGTGACGCAGCCGCCTACCCGGAGGAAAGCATGACGCTGGTGTCGATGCCGCAGACCGAGTCCCGGCTCCGCAATCGTCGCGAGGGCAGGGCAAGAACATCGGCCGGCAGACTCAACGGGACGTCGGTGCAGTCGGCTGCCGTCGCAGGCGTCGCTGTCCTGGGCGCGTTCCTGCGGCTCTGGCAGTTGGGGTCCGTCGGCTTCAACAGCGACGAAGCGGTCTACGCGGGCCAAGCCGCCAGCATCGCGGGTAACGACACGCTGATGTCCTACTTCCCGATCTTCCGCGCGCATCCGCTGCTCTTCCAGGCCACGCTGTCGCTCTTCTACCGGCAGGGCGTCTCCGACGCAGGTGGGCGCGTGCTGGCCGCCGCTTTCGGTGTGGCAACCCTGTTCGTGGTCCTCCTGCTCGGCCGGGAGCTCTACGGCTTCTGGACCGGGCTGGTCGCCATGCTGTTCCTGGCGGTCATGCCGTACCACGTCATCGTGACCCGGCAGGTCCTCCTGGACGGGCCGATGGTGCTCTTCGCAACCCTGGCCCTCTACTTCCTGGTCCGCTTCTGCAACGAGGCGCGCGACGCCTGGCTGTTGATGTCGGCTCTGTTCCTCGGGCTCGCCGCACTGACGAAGGAGACGAGCGTCGTCCTGCTGGTCTCCGTCTACGCCTTCTTCGCCCTCAGCACGCGCCTGCGCCTGCGGATGCGGACGGGCCTCCTCGGCGTACTCGCGATGCTCCTGCTGCTCGCCGTCTTCCCGATGTCGATCGCCCTGTCGCACGCCACGAGCACTGGTGGCAGTTACCTCGTGTACCAGCTGCTCCGACCGGCGAACCACAGCCTCACCTTCTACCTCAGCAAGGTGCCGTCGGCATTGGGCCTGCTCCTCGTGGCGCTCGCACTTGCCGGCCCGATGCTGGTGCTGGCCCGGTGGGCCGGCTCTGCGAGCCGTCGTGCACTGCGGCGTCCCGGTCCGGCGGCTGCCGGTATCACGATCCGGGGCCTGACCTGGCGGGAGGGGTTGTTGTTGTGCTGGGCCGCGGGGCCCATCCTGGTCTTCGAGTCGCTGCCCGTGAAGGGGTTCCAGTACCTGCTTCCCATCGCGCCGGTCGTGGCGGTGCTGGCGGCACACGCGGTGCTGCGCCCGCCGATCAGCAGCGTCCGGTTCACGGTCCGGGAAGGTCTCCGTCTGCCGCTGCGGATCGCGGTCATCGTGGTGGTCGCGCTGACGATGGCGCTGCCGACCTGGGGAGCCATCAGGCCATCGAGCTCGCCGGCCTTCCTGGCCGGAGCCGGCGGGCTTCCGGGCGGACGCGAAGCCGGTAGGTGGATCGACGCCAACCTGCCGAAGAACGCGGTCCTCATGACGATCGGCCCGTCCTTGTCGAACCTCGTCGAGTTCTACGGTCACCGCGAGGCACTGGCTCTGTCCGTGAGCCCCAACCCGCTCAACCGGAACCCGGCGTACGTGGCCATCGACAACCCCGACCTGCGGATCAGACGCGGGCAGTTCCACTACCTCGTCTGGGACACCTACTCGGCAAGCCGTTCCCCCCAGTTCTCCGACAGGCTTCTCCAGTACGCGAACAAGTACCACGGCGTCGCCGTGCACACGGAGACGCGACCCGTCCGGTCGAGGGACGGCCATGTCGTCCAGCGGCCGATCATCACCATCTATGAGGTGCAACCGTGAAGCAACGAGCAGCGTTCTGCGCGGCCGTGCTCTGCCTGCTGCTGGCTGCGTCCTCTGCCGCTGCCGCCGGGCCGGCACCGGCGCCGACGAAGACACCGATCAAGCACTTCGTGGTGCTCATGCAGTCCGGGCACTCCTTCGACAACTACTTCGGCAGCTATCCTGGCGCCGACGGCATCCCTGCCGGTGTCTGCCAGCGCCTGGACGTCAACAAGGCGAGCACGCACAACTGCGTGAAGCCGTTCCATCTGGACGACATGACGCCGCCCGAGAATCTGCCCCGGGGGCTGAAGGTCCTGAGCCGCCAGTACAACGGCGGCAAGATGGACGGCTTCGTGTCGGCCTACCGTCGCCTGGGGCACGACGGAACGACGGCGATGGGCTACTACGACGACAGCAACCTGCCCTACACCTGGAGCGTGGCCAGGCAGAACGTGCTGTTCGACCGCTTCTTCAGCTCCACCCCAGGGCCCGCCAGTCAGAGCTACCTGGACTGGCTGGATGGGGCCCCGCCGAACCGGTCGGCGACGGCCGTCCAACCCACCATCTTCGACAGGCTGGGTGAGAAGGGCATCACCGCGAAGTTCTACGTGGAGGGCCTGCGGCCTCCGGGGGACGTTGCCGGCAACGGCGCGGCCCAGTCCCTCAAGGTGCCGGTGCTGGGGATGGCCCGATTCCGGACGCGCACGTCCCCGGTACAGGTCGTCGACCTCAGCGAGTACTACCGCGACCTGGCGCAGGGGACGCTGCCTGCCGTCTCGTACATCGTCTCGTCCACCTCGAGCGAGAACCCCCCGGCCCGGCCGGCGGTGGGGCAGTCCTTTCTCCGTCAGGTGACCAGCGGGCTCATCAAGAGCCGCTACTGGAAGAGCTCCGCGTTCATGTGGACCTACGACAGCTACGGCGGCTGGTACGACCACGTCCAGCCCCCCTTCGTGGATCAGCAGCAGCTGGGCCTGCGGGTGCCGGCGCTCCTGCTCAGCCCGTACGCCAAGGTCGGCCACGTCGACCACACGCAGCTCGACTACACGAGCATTCCGAGGTTCATCGAGGACAACTGGTCGCTCCGGCCGCTCAGCAGCCGGGATGCGTCGTCACCTGGTCTGACGACCGCGTTCGACTTCACGGCACCAGCCCGGCCCGCCGCGTTGCTCGAGGACACGGGCGGACTGCCCTCACTCGTCATGCCCGCAGCGGCAAACGCACGCGCGTCCCGGGTGATCTACCTGCTTTACGGGGCTGCGGTGGTACTCGCCGCATGCTGCCTGGCGGCAGCCGTCAGCGGCCGTCGCTTCCGCCACCGGAGAGGAGCAAGAGGATGACCTTGGTGCCTCTCGTCGGCAAGGCTGCGTCCGTGGCCGTGATCCTGGCAGGGCTGCTGGCGCCGACAGCGCCACAGAAGCCTGTCGCCGTCCCGCCCGCCGCGTCGGCGCCCGGACTGCCTGCACCCGGACTGGCGGCTCCCGCAGTGCCGGTTCCCGGCGTCTCGCATCCGCTCCTGACGCAGGCTGGGCCGGCCCCGCAGGCAGCCCGCGTCGCGGCGTCACCACCGCCGCACCCGCACAAGGTCCCGCGCCCTCCGCGGCCCCACCCGCACAAGATCCCGGTCATTCCCCGGCCACACCCGCACCGCGCGGTTGCGGTGGTGGAGATCCAGACGGTGCCGTCACTGCCCGGGGCGGCGTTCCTCCTCGACGGCCGCCGTCTGGTGGCTGACAACCAGGGGATCGTCAGGACCTCGGTCACGACGGGCAATGCCCTGCACAGCCTGTCGGTCGCCACGTCCACGGCCGAGCAGAGTGGCCGGCAGATGGAGTTCGTGCGCTGGGGGATCCCGGGCGACAGCGACGAGAACTTCAAGCCGGCGGTCACCAAGCTCGCGATCCGGCACAACGTGCGGATCCAGGCCGCCTACAAGGTGAGCTATCTCGTGTCGTACCGGCTGGTCGACCAGTCGGGCGCCGCCGTCGCGAGGTCCCGGGCGGGACAGGTGGCGCTGCGTGGCGAGACCGGCTACGTCGCCGTCTCGAACGCGGGGGACAAGGTCAGGTTGCCGGGCATCCGGTTGCTGTCCCAGAACGGAGCCGTCGTGGCCAAGGAACTGGTCTACGACGTCCAACGCGTCATGGTCGACGGCTCCAATGTCGTCCAGGTGGGCAGCCAGCGATTCCGCCCGGCGCAGGCACAGCAGCTGGACATCCCGTTGCAACTGCGCACCGCGCACTTCACCGCGCACGACCTTCTGTTCCAGCGTCCCCTGGGCGCATCGCTCGACGTCGTGTATCCGAACGGCCGGACCCGCCGCGAGGCGCTGTCGGGCGGCCAGGTGACGCTGGAGAGCCTCGCCCGCGGAAACTACCGGGTGCAGGTGAACGGTGCAGGCATCTCCTTCATGCGCCCCATCGCCCTCTCGCGTAATCAGTACGTTGATCTGCCGGTCATCAGCTACCTGGACCTGGCGGTCCTCAGCAGCGCGGCGCTGGCCGCCCTCGGCGGCCTCCTGTTCGTGGGAGTACGCCGACGGCGCCGCGTCCGGACGGGTCCGGAGCCGGCATTGTGAGAGTCCGGCTTCTGTTCTTTCTCGTCGTCCTCCTGGGTGTCAGTGCCGGGGGCACCGGTCCACTGGCGGCTCCGCCGGCCCGTGCAGCCGGGCACATGCCGGTCCTCGCGTACTACTACCAGTGGTTCGACCCCTCGTCCTGGGACCGGGTGAAGATCGACTACCCGGCCGCCGGACGCTACTCGAGTGACGACCAGAACGTCATGCGGCGTCACATTCAGGAGGCCAAGGCCGTCGGGATCGAGGGGTTCATCGTCTCGTGGAAGGACAGCCCGACCAACGACCGCCGGCTGCATGTCCTGATGGAGGTGGCGCGGAGCGAGAACTTCAAGCTCGCGATGATCTACCAAGGGCTCGACTTCAGCCGTAAGCCGCTGCCGGTGCGTCGCGTCGCGGCTGACATGTTGACTTTCCAGCGGGACTACGCCGGTGACGGCGTCTTCAAGATCTTCGACCGACCCCTGATGCTGTGGTCGGGGACCTGGGCGTACAGCGCGGCGGACATCGAGCAGGTGACACGCCCGGTGCGGTCGTCGCTGCGGGTACTCGCCACGGAGAAGAGCGTGGCGGGCTACCAGCGGGTCGCCTCGAGCTTCGACGGCAACGCGTACTACTGGTCGTCGGTCAACCCGGACAGCAACCGCAGCCATGTCACGAAACTCGCCGACATGGGCCGCGCCGTGCACGCGCGGGGCGGGCTGTGGATCGCGCCGTTCGCGCCGGGCTTCGATGCCCGCCTCGTCGGCGGCAGCAAGACGGTCGACCGCAAGGACGGCGCGACGCTGCGGGCCGAGTACTCCGCAGCGGTGCAGTCCTCGCCCGACGCGCTCGGGCTCATCTCCTGGAACGAGTTCTCGGAGAACACCTACGTCGAGCCGAGCCAGACCTACGGCGATCGGTACCTGAAGGTTCTCGGCGAGTTGCTCAAGGCGCCGCCGGTCCCGGCATCGCCACTCGCCCAGGATTCCAGTGGTAATGGCTCCGGGTCCGGCGGCTTGTCTACCGGTCCTGTCGCGCTGATCGTGGTCGCTCTCATCCTCCTCGTCGCCGGTGGGGCCGCGGGGATCCGCCGCCGGAGCAAGGCCTCGGCGAAAGACAGGCCCGCGGACCCTCCTGAGTCGCTGCCTCCTACACCGCGCCGCCGGCGGTTCTGGCGCAGACGGAGATACCAACGGCTCCTCGCGGTGACCGTACTCATGCTGGTGGCCGGCGGATCGGCCGTCATCGCGGTCGCTGCCGAGTCAGGGGACGAGGGGGTCGCGGCCGGGACCCGGTTCTACGGCGGTCCGAAACCGGTGCGGGTCGACACGGACGTGGTCCTCGGCGCGGCCGGCGACATCGCCTGCCCGAAGGACGCCCGCGGACTCACCGAGGAAAAGGACCGGCCGAACTCGTGCCGGATGGCCGACACGGCCGCACTGCTACAGGCCATGCACCCGGACGCCGTCCTGGCACTGGGGGACAACCAGTACCCCAACGGTTCACTGGCGCGGTTCCAGGCGTCGTACGACCAGACCTGGGGGGCCTTCAAGACGATCACCTATCCCGTACCGGGAAACCACGAGTACGGGACGCCTGACGCCGCCGGCTACTTCAGTTACTTCGGGGCCGCTGCCGGCCTGCCGGGCGCCGGGTACTACAGCTACGACCTCGGTGGCTGGCACATCATCGCGCTGAACTCCGAGTGCGACCACGTGGGCGGTTGCGGCCAAGGTTCGACGCAGGAGACCTGGCTCCGGCAGGATCTGGCGGCGCACCCGGCCGCCTGCACCCTGGCGTACTGGCACCGGCCCCGGTTCTCATCCGGGACGCACGGCAGCAACACCGACTACGACGCGTTCTGGAACGACCTCTCTGCCGCTGGGGCGGACGTCGTCCTCAACGGACACGATCACGGCTACGAGCGGATCGGTCCGGTTGATGCCGCAGGCACTCCGCAAGCCGACAAGGGGCTCACGCAGTTCGTCGTCGGCACAGGTGGCGACAGCCATTACAAGTTTCACGACGCGGTCTCCGGCAGCCAGGTACGGCTCGCCGGCCGCTACGGCATCCTGCAACTGCACCTCCGGCCGGGAACGTTCAGCTGGAACTTCCTCACGACCGATGGCGGCTCCGCGGATGCAGGAACGGGCCGTTGCCACTGATCCTCAGGGCCGCTGACTCGGCACGCAGCTGCTGGGTGCCCTCCACGACATGGCCGGCCTCGCAGACCAGCCGGGCATGCACGGCTGCGCCGCAGTCCCGGTGTCGGGTGACGACCGGTGGACCATTCTCGTCGGCCAGGTGCGAGTCGCCCCAGTCCTTCAAGGCCGCGAGGACGGGCTGCAGCTCATGGCCGGCCGGGGTGAGTGCGTACTCGGTGCGGGTGCGGGTCCCCGGCTCCTGGTACGGCCTGGTCTCGAGGATGCCGTTCGCGACCAGGCACTTGAGCCGATCGGCGAGGACTGCCGGCGGGGCGCCGGTGGCCGACTGGATGTCGGAGAAGCGCCGTACGCCGAGTGCGACCTCGCGCACGACGAGCAGGGACCAGCGCTCGCCGACGACCTGCAGGCTGCGTGCGATGGAACAGGTGCGCACCATGCGCTGAGTATGGACAGTGAAGTGAGGTCCGTCTAGGGTCCGCATCATGCCCAGCCGCTCCCGGGTGCTCCGGCGCCCCCACCGGGCCTGGGCCGTCGCCGCCGTGACGTTCGTCGCCCTCGTCGGGGCTGCCGGCTTCCGCGCGACCCCGGGAGTGCTCATCCTGCCGTTGCAGGACGAATTCGGGTGGAGCCGTGCCACGGTCTCACTCGCGGTGTCCGTGAACCTGCTGCTGTACGGACTGACAGCGCCGTTCGCCGCCGCCCTGATGGAACGGTTCGGCATCCGCCGGATCGTGGCGGGAGCGCTCGGACTCGTCGCCGCCGGCAGTGCCCTGACGACGCTCATGACGCAGAGCTGGCAGCTGGTCGCCTGCTGGGGTGTGCTTGTCGGCCTCGGCACCGGCTCGATGGCCCTGGTCTTCGCGGCCACCATCGCCAACCGCTGGTTCGTGCACCGCAGGGGCTTGGTCGTCGGGATCCTCACGGCCGGCGGCGCCGCCGGCCAGCTCGTGTTCCTGCCGCTGCTCTCGGTGCTGGTCGAGCGCCACGGCTGGCGGAGCGCCGCGCTGGTGGTGGCCGCAGCCGCGCTGGCCGTCATCCCGCTGGTGCTGATCATGATGCGCGAACGACCCAGCGACATCGGTCTCCTGCCGTACGGCGCGACCGGCCCGGTGCCAACCCCACCGGCCGCCGGCGCCCCGGCCCGCGCGGCCATCGGGGCGCTGCGGTTCGCCGTACGCCGGCCGGCTTTCTGGCTGCTGGCCGGCGGCTTCGCCATCTGCGGCGCGACCACCAACGGTCTCGTCGGCACCCACTTCATCCCAGCAGCCCACGACCACGGCATGCCGATGACGACGGCTGCCAGCCTGCTTGCGCTGGTCGGCGTCTTCGACATCGTCGGCACGATCGCATCCGGGTGGCTCACCGACCGGGCCGACAGCCGCACGCTTCTCGGCTGGTACTACGCGCTGCGCGGCGTGTCCCTGTTCGCGCTGCCCGCGCTGTTCACCGCCGCGCCGCACGCCCAGATGCTCATCTTCGTCCTCTTCTACGGACTGGACTGGGTAGCCACGGTGCCTCCGACGGTCGCGCTCTGCCGTGAGCTGTTCGGCGAGCGCGGCACCCTGGTGTTCGGCTGGGTCTTCGCCAGTCACCAGATCGGCGCCGCGATCGCAGCCACCGTGGCGGGTGTCGTGCGCACCTCCCTCGGGAGTTACACCTTGGCCTGGGTGGGCGCGGGCTTCCTGTGCCTGGTCGCGGCGGCGCTCTCGTGGTCCGTGCGCCCGGTGGCCCGAACCGCCGAGCCGGCACTGGCCACCGTCGACTGAGCTCCCACTAGGCCCGGCCGAGCGCCGCCAGCAACTCCGGTGTGACGTCCTGCAGCCGCTCCACGCGGGCATGCGCGAGCGCCAGGGCGTCCTCGGCCGGCGGGAACGCCGCGTGCGGTACGGCGACGACGAGAAGGCCGGCCGCCGCGGCGGACCTCAGACCGTTGCTCGAGTCCTCGATCGCCGCGGTGCGGCCGGGTTTCGTCCCGAGCCGTTGCGTGGCCTCCTCGTAGACGACCGGTGACGGCTTACCGGCCGCGACCTCCTCGGTGGACACGGTGGTGGCGAACAGCTCGGTGAGGCCGGCGGCGTCGAGGACGGCGTCGATGAGCCGCCGGGGTGACGAGGACGCCAGCCCCAGGGGCCATCGCTCCGCAAGGCGGACGACGACGTCCTTCGCTCCCGGAAGCAGCGGCAGCTCCCTGCGGTAGTGGTCGGCCATCCGGCCGATCACCGTGTCCGCCAGTTCCCGCGGTGCTCCAGGCACGCCCACGGTCTCGGCCAGGTAGCCCGACCACTCCGGCGTACTCATTCCCTGCATCGCGCGGGTCGCGCCGTCCGGCCAGGCGCGACCGGCGTCGGCGGCCAGGCCCCGCCGGACCTCGTCCCAGAGCTCCTCGGAGTCGATCAATACCCCGTCCATGTCGAACACGACGGCCTCGAGGGGCCCCTGCCCTCCATCACCCACGCACAAGCTGCACCCCTGTCGACGACTGCTGACCCGGATCACGGACGGCCATTGTTCACCCCTGCCTACCGCGGACGTGTCGCCCTTGTGCCCCCTCGCGTGTAGGTCATCGGCTGCCGGACAGCCCGGGGCATGTCAGGGCGCCCTGTCCGTCGGTGCGCAGGCCCGCAAGCGGCTTCGGCCGCGAAACTCTAACCCCGGAGGAGCCATGAAGGCAGTCGTCTACGAGGGCCCTCGCTCGGTGAGCGTCAAGAACGTCCCCGACGCACGCATCGAGCGACCCACCGACGTACTGGTACGTATCACGACCACGAACATCTGTGGCTCGGACCTACACATGTACGAGGGGCGGACGGACTTCGAGACCGGCCGGACCTTCGGACACGAGAATCTCGGTGAGGTCATCGAGGTGGGTCAAGGCGTCGACAAGATCAAGGTCGGCGAGATGGTCTGCCTGCCCTTCAACGTGGCCTGTGGATTCTGCAAGAACTGCGAGCGCGGCTACACGAACTACTGCCTGACGGCGCAACCGGACCCGCATCTGGCGGGGGCGGCGTACGGCTTCGCCGACATGGGTCCATATCAGGGCGGACAGGCCGAACTCCTGCGCGTCCCGTGGGGCGACTTCAACTGCCTGCGCCTGGGGGAGGACGCGCGCGAGCGGCAGACGGACTACGTGATGCTCTCTGACATCTTCCCCACGGGCTACCACGCCACCGAGATGGCCGGCGTACGTCCCGGTGACTCGGTCGCCATCATGGGCGCCGGGCCGGTCGGACTCATGGCCGCGTACTCGTCGGTCCTCAAGGGGGCGGGGAAGGTGATGGTCGTCGACCGGCACGCCGACCGGCTCGCGCTGGCCGAACGCATCGGTTGCCTGCCCATCAACGATGCCACGGAGAACCCGGTGGAGCGGATTCTCGACGAGACGATGGGGCTCGGCGCCGACCGGGGTTGCGAGTGTGTCGGCTACCAGGCGCACGACCCGCAGGGCAACGAACATCCGGACGACACGCTGAACAAGCTGGTCCGCTCGGTGCGCTTCACCGGCGGCATCGGGGTCGTCGGTGTCTTCATCCCGCAGGACCCCGGAAGCCCGGACCCCTTGGAGAAGCAGGGCAAGGTCGCACTCGACTACGGCATGCACTGGTTCAAGGGGCAGACGATGGGCAGCGGCCAGTGTCCGGTGAAGCGCTACAACCGGCAGCTGCGCGACCTCGTGGCCGCGGGGAAGGCCAAGCCGTCCTTCGTCGTCAGTCACGAGCTGCCGCTCGACGAGGCCCCGAACGGGTACGAGCACTTCGACCGCCGGGACAACGGGTGGACCAAGGTCGTCCTCCACCCCGGCGCAGCCTGACCAGCTGGTCGTAGCGCCGAGGAGTCAGGCCTTCGGCTCGTCCTGGGGGCCTGGCTCCACGCTCCGGCCGGACACGTCGGACAGGATGTCCGACCACCGCGGCACCTGTGCCCGGGCGCCCCTCGGTTCGATGCTCCTCGGCCCGTTGGGCCGCGGGGCGGCCGGCCCCGCCGGACCCGGGCCGGCCACCGGCCGCAGAACCGCACCGAGTGCGTCCTGGTCGCGCGGGCCCAGGTGCAGGGCCTGCCGCGCGGCGTCGTCCAGCGCCTGGACCTTGCCGGTGGCGGGATCCCAGCCGAGCCGGACCTGCTCAGCTCCCGCCCGCACCTGGACCCGCCAGGTCCCGGTCTCCGTGAGCCAGCTGTCCCACACGCCAGCCGCGCCTACGTGGCCGCGCACAGCGAAGTACTCCTCGACGAGTTCCCCGACGAGCCGGCCGTCGATCTGGGCGCGTCGTGCGGCCCGCGCCTGGTGCTCGCGTTCGGCCAGCACGGGGCCCTCGTACCGTGCCACGGCGTCCACAGGCAGGCCCGCGAGCCGGGCGATGGTGGCCGCCTCCTCACCGCGCCGGATCCGCTGCTGGATCTCACGCGGGGTCGGCGCCGGTGCGGGGGTCACGGGGGCGACCGGCGGCGCCTCCTCCTGTGCCCGTTGGATCTCGCTGAAGGGAAGCTCGAACACGTCGTCGCCGGCGGTGACCACCAGCCGCAACCCGTCCGAGGTCACCCCGGCGACGCTGAGCTCACGCATCCGGACACTCTCGCATCACGCACGCCGCCCGCGGGGACGCGCGCCGAGACGCGTCACTTCCACCGGAAGTGCACGAAGACCCGGCCGACGTTGACCGAGTCCTTCTCGACCCGGTGGTAGAGCGCCTTGATCTCCTTCTGGCCGAGAAAGCGCAGGACCCGCTTCTTCAGGGCACCCGTGCCCTTCCCCGGGATGATCTCCACGGATGTGGCCTTCTTCGCGACGGCCTCGTCGATGATCGCGCGCAGCGCCCGGTCGATGTCGCCGCTCCGGTTGTGGACGTCGTGCAGATCGAGCTTCAGCTTCACCCGTCCATCCTGCCTCCGCCCGGGCCGGCCCGCTCCCGGGGATGTATTTCGGCGCCGAGGTCCGTGCCCTGCAGAGGAGGGAGCCGACAGGACTGGGGGGCGACATGAGGCGACGCGCATCCAGGCTGCCGCGCCGCGCCGCCTCGGCCGCCGGCGTCGTGCTCTCGCTCATGCTGGCTGCCCCGGTGGCGGCTGCCGCCCCGGGGCAGCTGCCACCGCCCCGGACCAGTTGCAGCTACGACAGCGGCGCCGACTTCACCAGCTGTACGACGACGAGGCGCGCGTACATGGCGGGCGTGCTGCCCCACAACCTGTCGGGGTACAAGGGCACGGCCAGCGGGAACCACTGGAACGAATACGACGCACAGTTGGAGTACGCCGCGAATACGCCTGGCTGCCCACCCAAGGACGGCGGGCGCATCCAGCAGCACGTTCTTGGAACGATCATCACCGACACCGGATATCCCGGGCGGCCGCGCCCGGGGGCCCGATCCGTCACGCTCGCAGGCCCCTTCGCGACCCCGGATTCGCCGGGTGAGGCCTACCTGTCCACTGATCTCAGGACGGCGACGTTCGTCCTCCACGGGCTTCGGCCGCGGACGGCGTACGTGCTGGGCGTGCGCTGCGCCTCCTGGTTCGCCGCCCGACCGCCTGCCGGGACCGGCGGGCACGTGACGGCGACCAGCGGTGCGCAGGGCCGGCTCACGGTGCGCTACAGCACCGCCTGGCTGCTGGCACCCGCCGGGGGGAAGCTTCCGGGGGCCATCTACCTCGAAGGTGACGTGGCCGGGCCCCGGCAGTTCTTCAGCCACGACTACTTCCTCACCGTGCGCATGACGATGTTCCACTGAACGCCGGACGTCGTGGCTGCCCGGGCCTTAACGTGTCCAACCGGTCCTCGGGCGGCCCGCGGACACCGTGCACTGAGGAGCACCATGACCGAGGTCCTCGACGCACCGCGGCCAGACACGAGCGACATGCTCGCCGTCCACCGCGTCTTCCGCGAGGCGTTGTCTCAGGCGCCGGCGCTGGTCGGCTCCGTCGAGGACGGAGCGGTCGACCGCGCTGCGGTCGTCGGCACGTACTTCGACAACGTGTTGAACTTCCTGCACGTCCATCACGAGGGCGAGGACGAACTGGTCTGGCCGCCGCTGCTCGAGCGGGCCGCGCACCAGTCGGAGCTCGTCGAGCGGATCGCCGCACAGCACGGCGATGTGGTGGAGATGATCGCGCGGGCCGAGGCCGCCCTGACGGCTTGGACCGCGGCACCCCACGCCGCCACGGGAGACGCGCTCACCAGCGCCCTGACCGCGCTGCGCACCGAACTCGTGACGCACCTGGACGAGGAGGAGGTGCACGTGCTGCCGCTGGCGGCGGAACACCTGACCGTGCAGGAATGGGGGAGCCTGCCCGCCCACGGGATGTCGCACTTCGGCGGCGACAAGCTCTGGTTGATCCTGGGACTGCTCCGCACCAACATGAGCCAGCAGCAGCGTGACGACATGCTCGCCCACATGCCCCCGCCCGCGGTCGAGTTCTGGACCAACGTCGGTGAAGGGCTCTACACCCGTTTCATGAGCGAGCTCGGCATCTGACGCCGGGCGTCGAAGTCATGGATCCACCGGATGTCCCGGGCGACGTCCTGCAGCATCGCGTTGCGAGCACTCGCCTCGGGGCCGTCTTCGACGTGCAGGATCCGGTTGGTCACCCACGACAGCCGCTGCACCCGCCGGGCTCGCGGCTTGCGCCGGTGCTCGTACTCGGCCAGCCGTTGTTGCACTGAGTCGGTGCCAGGCGTCACGAGGAGATCCGCAAGGACGACGGCGTCCTCGATCGTCTGGTTCGCCCCCTGTCCCTGGTGGGGGAGCATGCCGTGCGCGGCGTCCCCGATCAACACGACGTGGCCGCGGCTCCAGTGCCGCAACGACTGGACCACGAACAGCCCCCAGCGCTCGGTGTGGGTCACGGCGCCGACCATCTCGGTGACCGCCGGGTGCCAACCCTGGAAGTGCGCCATCGCCTCGTCGTGCGCGCAGTCGTCCCGCCACACGCTGCCCTGCCGCCAGCGGTCGGGTCCCTCGACGACGGCAAGGAAGTTCACGTGGCCGCCGTCCCGGCCGATCGCGTAGTGCAGCAGGTGCGCGCCGGGCCCGACCCAGAACTGGATGGCCTGCGGATCGGGCAGCGAGGGGAGAAGGTCCACGGGGACGATCCCGCGGAAGCCCGAGGTGCCGGAGAACCGGGTGTCGTCCCCGCCGGTCATCCACTGCCGGACGGTCGACCGCACGCCGTCGGCGCCGACGACCAGGTCCGCGGTGTCGCTGGTGCCGTCGGCCCAGGTCAACCGGACCCCGTCGACGGTTCGGTCAAGCCCCACCAGACGATGACCGAGCCGGACGGCGTCCTCGCCCCATGCCTGGCCCAGGATCCGCTGCAGTTCCTTGCGGTGCACGCCGTAGTACGGCGCGCCGCACGTCGTGCGGTACCACTGCTCTTCCTTCACCGGAAAGGAGCTGATACGCCGGCCGTCCGACCAGCTACGGAAGATGAGCTCGGTGGGCTCGGTGGACACCTCGTCGAGCGCGTCTCCCACACCGAGCTCCGCCAGGAGCCGCGTCGCGTTCGCGGACAGAGCCACCGCGGCGCCGATCTCGTGCAGGCTCGAGGCCTGCTCGTAGACGACCGCGTCGACGCCACGTTGCCGGAGAGCCAGCGCCAGCGTGAGGCCGCCGATCCCGGCGCCGACGATCGCTACCTGCTCCATGAATCTGTCGCCTCCGGTGGCCCCGCACGCCCGTCTCACCGTCATCTCACCGCCTCGGGTCCGGTGAGGCAACCGGAGCATGGGCCGCCCCCGAAGGGGAACGCGACGCCTGCGGAGCCCAGGCGTCCGGGTTGCGGCACAGCCCTGACCGGCGGCGCCTCCTCGTCCCAGGAGCGGAGGCGCCATGCGCACCAAGCTCTCCCTTGTCGTGCTCGCCGTACTGTCCGCGGCCCTGCTCGGCGGATGTGGCGGCTCGGGCGGAGCCACGGCCTCGCCCGCAGCCCGTCCGGAGAGCCTGCCGAGCCAGATCAAGGCACAGGGAGTGCTCAAGGTCGGCACCGAAGGGACGTACACGCCGTTCTCGTTCCACGACCCGAAGACGCACGAGCTGACCGGCTACGACGTCGACGTGGCACGCGCGGTCGCCAGTCGCCTGGGCGTGAAGGCACAGTTCTTCGAAACGCCGTTCGATGCGATCTTCGCCGGCCTCGAGGCCGAGCGCTACGACATGATCGCCAACCAGATCTCGATCACCCCGGAGCGCTTGGGAAAGTACGACTTCTCGACGCCGTACACGGTCTCCTCCGGCGTCGTGGTGACGCGGTCGGACGTCAACTCCGTCAAGAGCCTCGCGGACATCAAGGGCAAGACCTCGGCCCAGTCCGTGACGAGCAACTTCGCGCAGATCGCCAAGGCGGCGGGCGCGAAGCTCGAGCCCGTCGAGGGCTTCACACAGGCGATCACGCTGGTCAAGCAGAAGCGCGTCGACATGACGATCAACGACAAGCTCGCCGTCCTGTACTACCTCAAGACGACGGGGGACAAGGGCGTCAAGATCGCCCTGGAGATCGGTGAACGGACCCAGCAGGCCCTGGTCTTCCGGAAGGGATCAGGGCTCGCCGCCGAGGTCGACAAGATCCTTGCGTCCCTGCGGGCGGACGGCACGCTGACGAAGATCTCCATGACCTGGTTCGGCGCGGATGTCACGCACTGATGCCCGTCTCCGGGACGACATGGCAGCTCATCAGGGACTCCCTCGGCCCGCTGCTGGACGGCATGCTGCGGGGCACGCTCCCGCTCACCGTGATCAGCTTTCTCCTCGGGCTCGCGCTGGCGCTCATCCTGGCGCTCATGCGCCTGTCACGGGTACGACTGGCCACGGGCGTCGCCCGCGCCTACGTGTCGGTCGTCCGCGGAACGCCGCTGCTGCTGCAGCTGTTCATCATCTTCTACGGCCTTCCGTCACTCGGCCTGACCATCCCGCCCTTCCCGAGCGCGGTCATCGCGTTCACCCTCAATGTGGGCGGCTACGCCTCCGAGGTGATCCGGGCCTCGATCCTGGCGGTGCCCCGCGGACAGTGGGAGGCAGCCGCGACGGTAGGCATGGACTACGTCACGACGCTCCGGCGCGTGGTCCTGCCGCAGGCGAGCCGGGTCGCGGTGCCCCCGCTGTCCAACACGCTCATCTCCCTGCTGAAGGACACGTCCCTCGCGTCGACGATCCTGGTGACCGAGCTGCTCCGCAAGGCGCAGGAGATCGCAGCGCCGACCTTCCGGTTCTTCACCCTGTACAGCGTCGCCGCCGCCTACTACTGGGTGGTCTGCGTGCTGCTGTCGTTCAGCCAGGGCCGGCTGGAGCGGCGGCTCAACCGGTACGTGGCCACATGAGCCGCCCCGGCGAGCCCGATGGTGTTCTGCTCGAGGTCCACGGGTTGACCAAGTCCTTCGGGAGCGTCCCCGTCCTGCGGGGCATCGACCTCGACGTCCGGGAGGGCTCGGTGACCGTGCTGATCGGACCGTCAGGCTCGGGCAAGACCACCATGCTGCGCTCCCTCAACGCGCTGGAGGTTCCGGAGGCAGGCATCGTGCGCATCGGTGACGTCGCGGTCGACTACGGCCAGGCACCGGGCAAGAAGCTCCTGACCCGGCTGCGGGCGCAGAGCGGCATGGTCTTCCAGGGCCACGCGCTGTTCCCGCACATGACGGCGCTGCGCAACGTCATGGAGGGCCCGGTCGTCGTACAACGCCGTCCGGCTGATGTGGCACGCGAGGAGGCGCTGAGCCTGCTGGACCAGGTGGGCCTGGCGGACAAGGCGGACCAGTACCCCTATCAGCTGTCCGGCGGCCAGCAGCAGCGCGTGGGGATCGCCAGGGCGCTGGCCATCCGGCCCCGGCTGATGCTCTTCGACGAGCCGACCTCCGCGCTGGACCCGGAACTGGTGGGTGAGGTCCTGCAGGTGATGAAGGGATTGGCCGAACAGGGCTGGACGATGCTCGTCGTCACGCACGAGATCCGTTTCGCCCAGAAGGTGTCCGACCAGGTCCTGTTCATCGACGGCGGGTTCATCGTCGAGCAGGGGCCGCCCGGCGAGCTCCTCGTGGCGCCCCGCGAGCAGCGGACCCGCCAGTTCCTGCGTCGGATCCTCGACCCGCTCTGACGGTCGGCTCAGTCGCCGGCGGGATCGTCGTACCGGCGATAGGTCAGCGAGAGTCGTGGTCCGGTCGGACGCGCGGACTTGTTGATCGCGTGGACGAACTCGCGCTGCGTCTCCCCGCGCATCACGAGCAGGTCCCCGTGCTCGAGCTCGAGCAGGGTGGTCGGACCGCCGTCGCGCGGTCTGAGGCGGAAGGTCCGGCGTGCCCCGAGTGACACGCTGACCACGAGGGGCCGGGGGCCCAGGGCCGGCTCGTCGTCGGCATGCCAGCTGATCGAGTCGGCGCCGTCCCGGTACCGGTTCGCGATGAGCCCGTTCGGTTCCCAGTCCGGTACGGACCGCGCAACTGCATCCCGGACCATCGCCGCGGTGGGTGTCCAGGGCATCTCGGGGTTGGGGCGGCGGTACCGCGATGCCGGGTCCATGGAGCGGCCGCAGAGCGCGGTGAGCCGCGGCTGCGCGACCTTCCGCCCGTACAGGTGGAGCACCTGCTGGCCCCAGGGCAGCTCGCACAGCAGTCGCTCGAGCACCCGATCCGCGCCGGGGAGCCAGCCGGGGACATGCTCGACCCAGCTCAGCGGGCTGAGCTCCAGGCGGTGTGATGCAGTCGTCATTGGTCTAGCCAGCCCCCTGAAACGGTCACGTGTTGCTAGGCCATCTGGCGGCCCGCAAACCTGATCCGAGTTCTACGCTTCCCCGGTGCTGACGATGTCCACCCCCGAGGCCCCGCCCGTGAGCGGGGCGGTTCCCGGCCACGTGCCGCCCCGCTTCCGGGCGCCGGCGTACACCTGCCCTTTCTGTGCCGTCTTCGCCCAGCAGCACTGGGGCGCCCTGCTCCGCGGCGCGGCGGGCAGCGCGGACAGCGGTGTCGAGGAATCCCGGTGTGCACACTGCTCCGGGTCCGCCTTCTGGCTGCGGGACACGGCCCAGCTGCTCTGGCCGGCCACGCGAGCCGGCCAGCCGGCGCATCCGGAGATGCCGGTTGCCGCCCGCCAGCTGTACGACGAGGCACGCAGTGCCGCCACCGCAAGCCCCCGTGCCGCCGTCGCGCTGCTCCGCCTGGCGGTCGACGTCCTGATGCGCGAGGTCGTACCGGGATCGCGCGACAAGCCGCTGGCTGCCGTGATCGGCCAGGCCACGAGCATGGGCCTCACCCACGGCGTGCGGGTGGCGCTCGACGTGCTGCGGGCGCACGGCAGCGATGCGGCCCACCCGGTGCAGTTGATCCTCAACGAGGCCGACGCCGCCGGGAAGATCGCCGGACTCTGCACGCAGCTGAACCTGGTCGTGGAACAGCTCGTCTCCATCCCTCGCCAGCAGCGCGAAGCACTGGCCTCCATGCCCGAGTCGGTGCGCAGGCAGATCGAGAAGAGCGGCGGCGGGCTGCCGGACTTCGTCAGCCGGGCGGGCTGACCGCGTCCAGCCCGAGGTCCAGCGCCAGAGCGGTCCGGCGGATCTTGCCTGTGACCGACCGCGGCAGTGCCTCCGCCCGGTGGTACTCCTTCGGCCGCTTGGCCGGGCTCAGGCGCTCGGTGGCCCAGTCGCGCAGCTCCTCGTCGGTCGCGCTGCCGACGTAGACGGCGCACACGCGCTGTCCCCAGCGTTCGTCCGGCCGGCCGAACACCGCGACGTCGGCCACGCCGGGGCAGTCGGCCAGGACGACCTCCACCTCCATCGGGTAGACGTTCACCCCGCCGCTGAGCAGGAGATCCTCACGTCGGCCGTCGAGGTAGAGGTAGCCGTCTTCGTCGAGGCGGCCGAGGTCGCCGACGCTGAACGCATCGCCGCGCCAGGCTTGCGCGGTCTTGCCCGGATCGCGCCAGTACGTGAACCGGGCATAGGACGGCACGCGGCACCAGATCGTCCCGTCCGCGTCCACTGACAGCTCGCGTCCCGGACGCGCCGGTCCGACACTGCCGGGGTGGGCGGCCCAGTCGGCCGTCGAGCAGGCCGTGAACTGACCCTCGGTAGATCCGTAGAACTCCCAGACGGATCCGTCCGGAAAGGCCTCGAGCGTCCGCTGTTTGAGCGGGGCAGGGCACGGCGCTCCGGCATGGGCAAGCAGCCGCACCTGGGAGAGGTCCGGGAGGACCGCTCCCTCGTCGACCGCCGCGGACAGCCGCTGCAGGTGCGCGGGCGCGCAGAACAGACTCGTCGGACGGAAGTCCGTCAGCGCGGCGAGCGCTGCGTCCGTACTGAACCGGGGGAGCACGGCCACCTCGCCGCCGGCGAGCAGCGTCCCGGCCGCGAACCGCAGCGGAGCCGAATGGTGCATCGCAGAGAGGACGAGATGCCGGTCCTCGGCCTGGAAGCCCCACAGCTCGCGCTCCTCGGCGAGCAGGGCCTTGGCGGCCGGCTCGTCGAGGACGCCGGACCAGACGCCCTTCCGACGGCCGGTCGTCCCCGACGTGTAGTGCATCGGCCTTGCGAGCGGCACGTCCGCGAGGTCCTTCGGGGTCCCTCGCAACAGCGACGCAAGGGCGTCCGCGGTGTCCACGACGAGGGCGGGGGAGGCGTCGTCCAGTACCTGGTGCCGCTCGATCCTGGTCAGCGAGGGATCGAGCATCACCGGTACGACGCCCGTACGCAGCGCGCCCAGCGCAGCGCTGAGCAGTTGGGTCGAGCCCGGTAGGAGGAAAGCCACCCGGTCCGCGGTGCGCAGGCCGAGCCCGGCCAGTGCGCCTGCTGCACGGCGCTGCTCAACCTCGCTGCGCGCCGCGCTCAGCACCTCCACGAACGTCCACCTCCGGCCTCGTCGTCCTCCGTCCCATCATCTCCCGGGTCGTCGCAGGGTGACGCGTCGGTGCCATTGCGTGTCTACGTCGGAGGCTGGTGCGCGGTCACCGCCCCGCGCACGCGAGGGCGGTCTGCTGATGCGCGAGGGCGGTGAGGGCTGCCTGGACCTTCGCACCCTCCTCCGCTGTATGACGGGAGAGCATCGCGTCGATCTCCGCGCGCTCCCGGGCGGTGCGGTACTCGCTCAGTTGGCGCACGAGGTCGGCGTGCCTGCGGCGGTCGGCGAACCGACTGCTCAGGGCATCGCGCAGGTTGGTGCGCCGGGTCGGTGACGTGGTCATGTCGAGCCTCCAGCGGGCATGTCGGGTCGACCGCGGTATGCGGCCGCCAGGGACAGCCTCGGCAACGGATGTGACGCGGCGATGAACTCGCGTCGTGTCCTGCGTTGCGCCGCCTGCCCCTTCGGCACGCGGCGCGCAGTGACGGTCCGACTACGGTGGGGGACGCGGCGCCAGAGGGCGCTGACCGCAGGGCTGTCCATGTGCGCCTGCTTCCCGGGGCGTCCCTTGAAGCGTCGCCGCGCGCATAGCGCTGAAGCTTCAACCGGAAGGGACCGTGGTGCCGGCCTCCAGGAACGCCTGCCGCGAGCTGCGACAGAGGAGCATGACGGCGGAAGCCGCAGCGGCGCTCATCCCACGTGGCGCGAATGTCGGGATGAGCGGATTCACCGGCGCCGGCCATCCCAAGGCAGTGCCCGGAGCCTTGGCTCAGCGGATCGCGGAGGCGAACGCAACCGGCGCGGAGCCCTTCAAGGTCAATGTCTGGACCGGAGCCTCGACGTCGCCCGAGCTGGACGGCGCGCTCGCGGCAGCGGACGGCATCGACCTGCGGATGCCGTACCAGTCCGATCCCGTGACCCGGGAGAAGATCAACAACGGCGACATGCACTACACCGACGTCCACCTGTCCCACGTGGCCCAGATGGTCTGGGAAGGCTTCTTCGGCCCCTTGGACATCGCGGTCGTCGAGGTGTCGGGCGTGCGCGAGGACGGTTCCCTCATCCCGTCGTCGTCCGTCGGCAACAACAAGACGTGGATCGACCGCGCCGACAAGGTGATCCTCGAGGTCAACCGCTGGCAGCCGCCGGAGCTGGAGGGCATGCACGACATCTACTACGGGACCGCCCTGCCCCCCGCCCGGAAGCCGGTGCCGATCCTCGGGTCGGGCGACCGCATCGGTGAGCCGTACTTCCGGTGCCCGCCGGAGAAGGTGGTCGCGGTCGTCGAGACCGATGCCCCTGACCGCAACGCGCCGTTCGCCGAGCCGGACGCGGTCTCGCGTGCGATCGCCGGGCACGTGCTGGAGTTCCTCAGCGCGGAGGTGCGCAACGGCCGGCTCCCGGCCGACCTTCTTCCCCTGCAATCCGGGGTCGGCAACGTCGCGAATGCTGTGCTGGCTGGCCTGGTCGGCGGTCCCTTCAGCGGTCTGACGGCGTACACCGAGGTCATCCAGGACGGAATGCTCGACCTGCTCCTGAGCGGCAAGTTGCTGGTCGCCTCCGCGACCGCGTTCTCCCTGAGCCCGACAGCCATGGACACAATGACCGCGCAGCTGGGCGAGCTGCGTCACCGGATCGTGCTGCGGCCGCAGGAGATCAGCAACCACCCGGAGGTCGTACGGCGCCTGGGCTGCATCGCGATGAACGGGATGATCGAGGCCGACATCTACGGGAACGTGAACTCGACGCACGTCATGGGCACCCGGATCCAGAACGGGATCGGCGGTTCGGGCGACTTCGCCCGGAACGGCTACCTGTCGATGTTCCTGACCCCTTCCTCCGCCAAGGGCGGGGCGATCTCGAGCATCGTGCCGATGGTGTCGCACGTCGACCACACGGAGCACGACGTCGACGTGATCGTCACCGAGCACGGACTGGCCGACCTGCGCGGGTTGTCGCCGACGCGGCGCGCCCGGCTGCTCATCGAGCGGTGCGCCGCCCCGCGGTTCCGACCGCTGCTCCAGGACTACTTCGCCCGCGCGCTGGGGTCCGGCCGTGGCAGCCATACGCCACATCTGCTGGAGGAGGCACTGAGCTGGCACGTGCGCTATCTCGGCGAGGGCTCGATGCCGAGCCAGTGAGGCTCAGGCGGTCGGTGGCTCGTAGCGGCCCTCCGGGTCCAGCCGGCGCATGATCTGGCGCGAGATGTCACGGAGCTGACCGACCTGGGCCGGCGTGAGGGCGTCGAACACCATTTCCCGCACCGTGCCGACGTGGCTCGACGCGGACGCCACGACCTTCGCGTAGCCCTCGTCGGTCAGCACCGCCACGGTGATCCGGCCGTCCACCACCGAGGGCTCCCGGCGTACCCAGCCCCGCTTCTCCAGTCGCGTGACGACATGGGACAGCCGGGACAGGGAGCCGTTCGCGAGGGCGGCGAGGGTCTTGAGCTGGAGCGTGCGTGCCGGTGCCTCGGACAGCATCGCCAGGACGAGGTACTCGAACGTGCTGAGGCCGGCGTCGCGCTGGAGCTGGGAGTCCAGCACCGAGGGCAGCAGCAGCATGACGCCGGCGAGGCCGAGCCACGCCTCGCGTTCGCCTGCGTCGAGCCACCGGGTGGCTTCGGCGTCGGTCATGACGTCACGCTATCGGTCACTTGACAGTTCAAGTAGCTGACCACTAGCTTCAGGGAAAGTTGAACCATCAACTTTTGTCGGGAGCCCGTCATGAACGTCGTCCTCTGGGTCGTCGCCTCGCTGCTTTCCCTTGCCTTCGCTGTCGCCGGCCTGACGAAGCTGGTCCAGCCGAAGGCCAAGCTCGCCTCGAACATGGGCTGGGTGGAGGACTTCCCGGACGGCGGCGTCAAGGCCATCGGAGCGTTGGAGGTCCTGGCCGCGCTGGGTCTCATCCTTCCGGCTGCCTTCGACATCGTCCCAGTGGTGGTCCCGCTTGCCGCGGTCGGCCTGATCGCGATGATGCTCGGCGCCGCGATCACACACGGCCGCCGCGACGAGCAGCAGATGATGGTCGTGAACATCGTGCTGCTGACGTTGGCCGCCGTTGTTGCGTGGGGCCGTTTCGGTGCGTACTCCTTCGGGGGCTGACGACCATGGCTCAGGACCGCCGCCACCCGTTCGAGCAGCATCTCACCAACGTTGCCGCCACCGACCGGCGTCGCACCGCACCGGAGCTGGACCCCTGAGGCCGGCCCACTGCCGTCGCTGTTCATCAGCCACCGTGCCCCGCCCACCGGCCGCGCCCGTCACCACCGTCGGCGGCTGGATGTACCGGCTGTCCAAGCGGTCGTTCCAGCCGGCGTAGCAGCGTCAGCCGTAGCGGTGGTTCTTCTCCGCGTGCCCGCCCGGGCGGGTGCAGGTCCGGCCGTTCATGGAGCGGTGGCCGCAGAGTCCCTCAGCTGCCGGCCCCGGGTCAGCCACGGGCGCGGATGTCGGAGCCTTCTTGGCCGGAGCCTTGCGGACCGGCGTGGCCGGTTCGGACGGCCCTGATGACGTGGGCTTGACCGGCGCCGCGCCGGCGCGGGACCTCTCGTAGCGCGCCTCGCGCATCGCCCGGAGGTCGTCCACCTTGCTCATT
>JAOPWV010000164.1 GCA_025965475.1 Frankiales bacterium
GTTCCCATCGGCCGTTCGGGCACAATGGCGCTCCTATCGGGAGGGCTCGCCTAGAGGCCGATGGCGGCGGTCTTGAAAACCGCTAGGGGTGCAAGCTCCTCGTGGGTTCGAATCCCACGCCCTCCGCTCCCAGCGCGACGCTCTGGCTCGCCGGCACAGGCCACTGGCGACCCAAGACCATCTGAGGCCACGGTCTTTGGCAGATCTGGCCGAGGTGGTGTTCGGTCGCGGCGGCCTTAGAGTGATCGCCGACCCGGACCCTTGTGAATGGAATGCGGCCTGTCCCCGGTGTGAGAATCTCGGGATCGAGAACCGCAATGCCATCTCGCTGTCCGCGGCGATCAATCTGGCAGGCGGGCCCCTCGTCTGCGGAAGTGAGGGGCAGTGAGCAACATCGCGCGCCCGCGCGACCTGACCGCGGCGCTCCAGATGCTGGGCGAGATGGACGACGCCGTCCTGCTCGCAGGCGGGACCGACCTCATGGTCGAGGTCAACTTCGGCCATCGGCGGCCGCCGTCGATCGTCGCCCTCCGTCGCGTCGCCGAGCTGCAGGAGCTGCAGGTCGGAGACACCGAGGTCCGCCTGGGCGCCGGGGTCACGTACACCCGGATCGAGAACCAGCTGCCGGAGCTCGTTCCGGCGCTGGCCGCGGCCAGCCGCACGGTGGGCTCGCCGCAGATCCGCAACGCGGCCACCATCGGCGGCAACCTCGGCACGGCGAGCCCGGCCGGCGACACCCTGCCGGTGCTCGCGGCCCTCGAGGCGCAGGTGCACATCGCGACCCCGTCCGGCCCCCGGACCATGTCGATCGACGACTTCATCGTCGGGCCCAAGCGCAACGCGCTGGCCCCTGGCGAGATCATCGAGGCCGTCACGGTGCCCCGCCACCGCGGCTCGCAGCACTTCCTCAAGGTCGGCACCCGCAACGCGATGGTCATCTCCCTCGCCGGCGTCGCGCTCGTGTACGACGAGGACGCCCGTGCCGTACGCGTCGGACTGGGTTCCGTCGGGCCGCGGCCGCTGCGTGCCCGCGACGCGGAGGAGTTCATCTCGTCGCGGATCGACTGGGAGGCGCGCCGGGCCGACCCCGCGGACGTCAGCCGGTTCGCCGACATGGTCGCGGCCGAGTCCTCGCCCATCACCGACGTCCGCGGTACGGCGGAGTACCGCCGGCACTGCGTCCGCACGCTGGCCGCGCGCGCCCTGACAAGGAGTCTCACCGCATGACCGACGATCACGGCGCCGCGAACGCCGACGACACCAGCACGCTCGTGGCGCTGCCCTGGCCGGTGAAGGACGACGCCGCGACGTACGCGCTGCGCGTCAACGGCCGGGACCGGACCGTCGACAGCGGCTGGCTCGGGGAGAGCCTGCTGTACGTCCTGCGCGAGCGGCTGGGTCTGCCGGGCTCGAAGAACGCCTGCGAGCAGGGCGAGTGCGGCGCGTGCTCGGTCCTGCTCGACGGGGCCCTGGTGTGCTCCTGCTGCGTCCTGGCCGCCGACGCGGTGGACGCCGAGATCTGCACGGTGGAGGGGCTCGCCGGCGACACCGGCATGTCGGACGTGCAGCGCGCGATGCTCGACGAGGGCGGCGTGCAGTGCGGCTTCTGCACCCCGGGGTTCGTCATGGCCATCGAGGACCTGCTCCACCGGGTGCCGAACCCGGACGACCTGCAGATCCGGGAGGCCCTGTCCGGCAACCTGTGCCGCTGCACCGGCTACGGGCGCATCTTCGCCGCGGTGAAGGCCGTCGTCGAGGAGCGGGCGCATGTCTGAGACGGTCATCGACCGGCCGGGCACGACGACCGGCAACGGTGTCGGCTCCAGCGCTGCGCGTCCGGACGGCCCGCCCAAGGTGCAGGGCAGCTTCGCCTTCTCCTCCGACCTCTATATGAAGGGCATGCTCTGGGGGAAGACGCTGCGCAGCCCGCACCCGTCGGCGCGCATCGTCTCCATCGACACCTCGGCCGCCGAGGCCATGCCCGGCGTCGCCGCCGTACTGACCTGGCGTGATGTGCCGGGCAACCCGAACTTCGGGCTCGGCGGGCGCGACCAGCCGGTACTCGCGAAGGACGTCGTGCGCTACCAGGGCGAGCCCATCGCCATCGTCGCGGCCGACCACCCCGAGCTGGCGCTGCGGGCCGTCAACGCGATCCGCGTCGAGTACGACGTGCTCGAGCCGATGGTCGACGCCGAGCAGGCCAGGGACGCCCCCGCGCTCCACCCGGACGGCAACGTCTACCGGCACGTCAAGGTCCGCCGCGGCGACCAGGACGCGACCGGTGACGTCGTCGTCGAGGGCACCTACGAGATCGGCATGCAGGACCAGGCCTTCATGGGCCCGGAGTCCGGCATGGCCATCCCCGTCGACGGCGGCGGCGTCGAACTGTTCATCGCCACCCAGGATCTGCACGCCGACCTCGAGCAGATCGCCGAGTGCCTCGGCCTGCCCCAGGACCAGGTCCTGGTCACCCTCGCCGGCGTGGGCGGCGCCTTCGGCGCGCGCGAGGACCTCAGCCTGCAGGTGCACCTGTGCCTGCTGGCGCTCCGGACCAACCGCCCCGTCAAGATGGTCTACTCCCGCGAGGAGTCGTTCTTCGGCCACGTGCACCGGCACCCCGCGCGCATGTGGTTCCGGCACCACGCGACCCGCGACGGCGACCTCGTGCGCGTCGAGGCCCGCGTGATCCTGGACGGCGGCGCGTACGCCTCGACCAGCGCGGCCGTCCTCGGCAACGCGACGCTGTTCAC
>JAOPWV010000175.1 GCA_025965475.1 Frankiales bacterium
CCGCGTCCGACGCGCCGCGTTCGGCCAGGACCTCGTCCCGGATCGCGTCGAGCTCGCGGCCGATCGCCGCCACCTGGGCGGGGTCGAGGTGCGTGGTCAGGCTCATGGCTTCCTCCTAGATGTCGAGCTCGACGGCCCCGGCAGCAGCCGAGACGCAGGTCTGGACGAGGTCGCCCTCCTCGCCGTGGACGGTGCCGGTGCGCAGGTCGCGCACCCGCCCGGAGAGCAGCGGGACGACGCAGCCGTGGCAGATGCCCATGCGGCAGCCGCTGGGCAGCAGCACACCGGCGCTCTCACCGGCGTCGAGCAGCGCGGTGCCGCCGTCCGCGGTGAGGGTCGTGCCGCTGCGCGCGTAGTGGACGGAGCCGCCTTCGCCCGGCTCGGCGAGCAGCCGCGGCCGGAAGCGCTCGAGGTGCAGCCGCTCGGAGGCGTCCGCGTCGGCCCAGCGGACCTCGGCGGCGTCCATCAGCGGGCCGGGTCCGCAGACCCAGACGTCCCGCTCGCGCCAGTCGGGACACAGGGCGTCGAGGTGGTCGAGGTCGAACGGACCGTGTACGTCGTCGTGCCGCTCGTGCAGCAGGTACGACGGCGACGCGAGCCCGCGGAGCTCGGCGCCGAACACGACGGCGTCGCGGGTCGGGGCTGCATGCACGTGCACGACATCGGTGAGCCGATGGCTGCGCAGCATCCCCATGACCGGGGTGATGCCGCTGCCAGCCGTGAGGAACAGGACCTTGGCCGGCAGCGGGTCCGGCAGGACGAAGTCGCCCTGGGGCGCCCCGAGCCGCAGCAGGTCGCCGGGGGAGGTCCGCCGGACGAGGTGGTGGGAGACCACGCCGTCCGGGACCGCCTTCACGGTGAACGTGAACCGGCCGTCCGCGCGGCTCGCCGGCGAGGTCAGCGAGTAGGTCCGCCAGCAGCGGATGCCGTCGACGTCGACGCCGACGCGGACGTACTGGCCGGCCCGGTGCGAGCCCCACCCGCGCCCCGGCCGTACGACGACGGTGGCCGCGTCCGCGGTCTCGGGCACGACCGCCTCGACCCGTCCGCGCAGCTCGCGGGTGGACCAGAGCGGGTTGAGCAGCGTCAGGTAGTCCTCCGGCAGCAGGGGCGTGGTGAGCCGAGCGGCCGCCTGCAGGACGGCACTCATGCGGGCAGCAGCCGGGTCCGGCGCCGGGCGATCCGCGGACCGGCCACCTCGAGGACCTGCCAGCCGCGGGTACCGGCGACCGCGCGCAGCTCCCGGTCCGGGTTGACCGCGACCGGGTGGCCCACCGCCTCCAGGAACGGCAGATCGCTGACGGCGTCGCTGTACGCCGTACTGGCGGCGAGGTCGTAGCCGCGCTCGGCGGCCAGCCGGGTGATCTCGGCGACCTTGCCCTGTCCGTAGCAGAAGGGCCCGGCGAGCCGGCCCGTGTAGCGGCCTTCGACGATCTCCGACCGGGTGCCGACGGCCGCCTCCAGCCCGAGGGCGTCGGCGAGTGCCGACACCAGTTCCACCGGGCTGGCCGAGACGATGATCCGGTCATGGCCCGCCGCGGCGTGCCGGTCGAGGGCGGCGCGAGCCTCCGGCAGGACGGCGGCCGTGAGTCCCGGCACGATGCGGCTGCCGAGCGCGATGACGTCCTCGGACCGGTGGCCGGCGACCGCGCGCAGGATGCGCTCGCGCAGGGCGGCGGAGCGGGCGTCGTCCGCGCCGCGCAGGACGAACGCGACGGCCTGGACGGCGTCGCGGAGCAGGTCCCGCGGCGGGACGTAGCCGGCCCGGAAGGCGGCGACGGCCAGGGGGAAGTTCGCCGACCCGCGGATCAGGGTGCGGTCGAGGTCGAAGAAGGCGGCCGTACGGGTCACGCTCGGCTCCTTACGCTCGCGTAGGTTACGAGGCCGTAGGTTACGCGACCGTAGCCAGTACCGCCAGAGGGGGAGGACTGTGATCTCCGACAATCCGGTGCGCCCTCGATGCGACGGTGACCACGGCGCGGCTGGACGTCGTCCCGCTCCCGCCGCCGGACGCCGACGGGACGGTGGAGATCGGCTACCGGGTGGCGCCGGCGTACCGCCGGCAGGGCCTCGCGCTCGACCTGGCGGCCGGCCTGATCGCCTGGGGCGGCCGGCACGGGGCGCAGCGGTGCCTGGCCAGCGTGCGCCCGGACAACGTGGCCTCGCTGCGCACGGTCGCCCGGCTGGGCTTCGTCCGGACCGGGGAGCAGGTCGACGAGGTCGACGGGTTGGAGTGGGTCTTCACGCTCGAGCTCCACGACACTTTGCGACACCCCGATCCGCCCCGGTAGGCTCTGGCCCGGTAGCCGCAAGGTTCCCAGGAGGCTTCGCCTAGTCCGGTCTATGGCGCCGCACTGCTAATGCGGTTTGGGGCTTCAACCCCATCGGGAGTTCAAATCTCCCAGCCTCCGCTCCGATCTGCGGGCTCTCTGCTTCGGCAGGAGCCCGCAGAGGCGTGTCCGGACCCGTAACCTGCAGCCGCGGGCTCCGGGCGGCGTCGGCACGAGGGGGTGCGGTGGACGCGTTCGGCGACCTGCGCACCTTCGGCCTGGGGGACATGGTCCGCCTTTCCTCGACGCTGCGGGGGCTGGGCGAGGACTCCCCGACCGTCACGGACTTCGCAACCCGCGTCTGCAGCCACCTGCACGAGTACCTCCTCGGCGCGGACGGCGAGCGGCAGACCCTGCTGGTGCGCTTCTACGGCACCGTGGCGCACGGCGCCCTGCCGGCCGACGAGCAGGCGTTCGTCGCGCAGGTGCTCGACGGTGCGGCCGTGTCCGATGCCCTGAACTGCCTGACCCTGCTCGGGACGGCCGGCGTCCTGCCCGAGTGGAACGACCGGCGCGCCTCGCGAGGGCACCGCGTCATCCCGCTGACCGATGCGGGCCGGGTCGCCGGGCTGCCGATGGTCGCGGCCCTGCTCGAGGAGATCGGTATCGACGCCCCGGCGCTGGTGGCTGCGCGATCCGACCTGCTGCTGCCCGGCGCGGACCACCTGCGCGGGGTCTTCCACGTCCCGCACGCGGCCGGCAGCCCGGTCATCCCCGCGCAGGACTTCGTGGCGGCGTACGGCGTCGAGTCGGTGCTCGGCTTCGGCGGGGCGCTGCCCACCGGCGAGGTGTACGCCGTCGTGCTGTTCGCCTCGGTCCCGGTGCCCGCCGGGACGGCAGAGATGTTCGAGACGGTGTCGCTGAGCACCACGCTCGCCGCCCTCGACATGATCGACGCGCCGGTCTTCGCCCGAGTGGCGCCTGCCGGCGGTCGTCCCGTGCCGCACCCCGTGAGTGCGTTGGAGCGCAGCCGCGCTCGCGAGCTGGTGCTGGGCGCGCTGCTCGACGTCCACGAGCGGGTGGCGGTCGCCGAGGCGGCCGTCGCCGGCAGGGCGCTCGAGTTGGCGACCCGGGAGGCGCAGCGCCACGGAGCGCTCACCGCCCGTCTCCGGCTGGCCCAGGACATCGCGCACATCGGTATTTGGGACTGGAACCTGCAGACGGGCGATCTCGTCTGGGACGCCCACTGCGCGGGGCTGTTCGGGATCACCTTGGACGAGTTCGCCGGCGACCTCGGCGCCTTTGACGCGCTCGTGCACCCGGAGGATGTCCCCCGGGTGCACGCGGGGCTGCAGAACGCGATCGCCTCCGGCGGCGCGATCGAGCAGGACTACCGGGTGATCCGGCCGGACGGCAGGGAACGCAGGCACCTGTCCCGGGGTCAGGCGCTCGTCGACGACAGCGGCCAGGTCGTCCGGCTCATCGGAGCGGTACTCGACGTCACCGACATGCGGGCCGCTGCCGACGCCCGCAGCCGGCTCGCCGCGGTCGCCCTCCGCCTGTCGCAGGCCGACACGGTGGCCCAGGTCAACCAGGTCGTCATCGACCACGGCTTCGCCGCTCTGGGCGCCGCCGGCGGCGGGCTGATGTTGCGCAACGGCGACGGCGAGACGCTCGACGTCACGCTCTCGGGCTTCTACGGACCGGACATCGAGGGACAGATCCCGACGCTGCCGCTGGACTTCGACGTCCCCGCGGTCCACACGGCCCGCACCGGCGAGCCACTGTATTTCGGGGACCTCGACAGCATGCTGCGTGAGTTCCCGGCCCAGGTGGAGTTGCTTCGCGCGGCGGAGGTCGAGGCCGCCGCCTGCCTGCCCCTGCGGATGTCCGGCCGGCTCCTTGGTTCGCTCACCGCCACGTGGAAGGACGCCCGCGAGTTCGACGCCGGCGAGGTCGAGCTGGTGGAGGCGCTCGCCGCGCAGTGCGGCCAGGCGCTCGAGCGGGTCCGGGCCATGGAGGCCGAGCGGGAGGCGATGGCCGCCGCCCGCAGCATGTCGGAAAGCCTGCAGCGGAGCCTGCTCACGAGCCCACCGGAGTCGGACGACCTCGAGATCGTGGTGCGGTATCAGCCCGCGACGCAGGAGGTGCAGGTCGGCGGCGACTGGTACGACGCCTTCGTCACGCCCGACGGGGTGACGAACGTCGTGATCGGCGACGTGACCGGTCACGACCGGGACGCGGCGGCGCGCATGGGGCAGGTCCGCAACCTGCTGCGCGCCACCGCGTACGCGCTGGTCAAGCCGCCGGCGGCGGTCCTGCAGGCCCTGGAGCAGGCCTTGACGGGGCTGTCCGTCGACACGCTCGCCACCGCGGTCCTCGCGCGCATCGAGCAGACCGACGAGCAACGGGCGCGCGGCGTTCGGCTGCTCCGCTGGTCCAACGCCGGGCATCTGCCCCCACTGGTACGCGCGCCCGACGGCACGACGACGGTCCTGAGCGGCGCGCCGGACCTGCTGCTCGGGCTGGACCCGGACGCCGAGCGGATCGACAGCGTCGTGGAGGTGGCGGCCGGGACCACCCTGCTGCTGTACACGGACGGACTGGTCGAGCGACGCGGCGAGGATCTCGACGCCGGCATCGACCGGCTGCGGGTGATGTTCGCCGACGTCGGCGGGGAGGACCTGGCGACGGCCTGCGACCGGTTGTTGGAGGACCTGCTCGGAGACGGCGCGGAGGACGACGTCGCGCTGCTCGCGGTGCGGTTCCGGGACCAGCACTGACCCATCGGGGTCCCAACCGGGTAGGCCCGATTACCCCCGATTGCTCATGGTCAGACGATCTTTGCCGACAGGTGGCGCAATGCCCCCGATGGAAAAGGCCGTCATGAGAAACACCCTGCGTGGCAATGCCGCACGTCGCTGGTTCGCCGACCGCGGCGTCCGCGCCAAGATCCTCATCATGCTGTTCGTGGCCATCCTGGCCGGGATCAGCGTCGGCACCGTGAGCCTGGTCCAGATGGCAGGACTGAACCAGAACGCCCAGAGCATCGCCGCCGGCAACGCCATGGCGCTGGGTCACCTCAACGACCTGCGCCAGCACGTCACGCAGGTGACCGCCGATGTGTACAAGCACGCGCTGACCTACCCGACGGACGGCCCGCGCAAGACGCGCTACGAGGACGAGATCGCCGCCGCCGACGCGCGCGTCGCCCAGGACATCGCGGCGTACACGAAGCTCGCCAAGCCGCAGACCGAGTGGGCCGCCAACGTCGCCCTGTTCAACGACAGCTGGGCCAAGTACCAGAAGGTCCGCGACACGGTGCTGATCCCGCAGAGCCGGGCGCACAACGCCCAGGGCCTGGCCAGCGCCCTCGACGTGCAGGCCGGTCAGCTGACCGATGCCATCGACGCGAGCCTGAACCAGCTGGTCACCTTCGAGAAGAAGGACGCCGGCGCAGTCGCGCAGGCGGCGTCGAGCTCCTACTCGTCCGCCCGCACGGTGGTCGTGTCCGTGCTGGTCGTCGGAATGCTCCTCGCCCTGTTCCTCGGGCTGTACGTCGTCCGGCTCATCACGAGCGCCGTCGGCCGGGTGAAGCGCGTGCTCGAGCAGATGGCCGACGGTGACCTGACGCAGACCGCCGATGTCGACAGCAGGGATGAGATCGGCATGATGGCCGTGGCGCTGAACACGGCCGCCGGCAACATGCGCGAGGCCGTCCAGACGCTGTCGTCGAGCGCGACCGACCTGGCCGGCTCCTCGCGGGACCTGTCCGGCGTCTCGCAGCAGATCGCCGGCTCCGCGGAGCAGGCCAGTGCGCAGGCGAATGTCGTGTCCGCCGCCGCCGAGCAGGTCTCGCGCAACGTCCAGACGGTCGCGACCGGCGCCGAGGAGATGGGCGCGTCGATCCGGGAGATCGCCCAGAACGCCAACCAGGCCGCGCAGGTCGCCGCCGAGGCGGTGGACGTCGCCGCCCGTACGACCGAGACGGTCACCAAGCTCGGTGCGTCCAGCGCGGAGATCGGCCAGGTCGTCAAGGTGATCACCTCGATCGCCGAGCAGACCAACCTGCTGGCGCTGAACGCGACCATCGAGGCGGCTCGGGCCGGCGAGTCCGGCAAGGGGTTCGCGGTGGTGGCGAACGAGGTCAAGGAGCTCGCGCAGCAGACCGCGCAGGCCACGGAGGACATCAGCCGCCGCATCCAGGCGATCCAGAACGACACGACCGGCGCGGTCGAGGCGATCGAGCGGATCAGCTCGGTGATCGGTCAGATCAACGACTTCCAGAACACCATCGCGTCGGCGGTCGAGGAGCAGCACGCGACCACCAGCGAGATGGCGCGCAACGTGAGCGAGGCGGCCACCGGTTCCAGCGAGATCGCCGCGAACATCACCGGTGTCGCCGAGGCCGCCGAGGCTACGAGCAGCGGCGTCGTCGAGAACCAGCGGGCCGCGGACGAACTGGCCCGGATGAGCGGCGAACTCACGACGCTGGTCAACCGCTTCACCGTCTAGCAGTTCACCCGCTGACGCAGTTCACGCAGTTTGCACAGGTCACCGAGTTCACACAGTGGCGCCGGCACCTTCGGGTCCCGGCGCCCCTGTGTGTGCTGCCTGTTCCGCGCTCCCCGGGGGAAACTCCGGCAGCACGTATTGCGCCAGCTCGTCGATGACCTCGGGTACCGGCCGCCGGCTCTGCTTGAAGTTGATCATCAGCTGGTCGATGCCGATCCGCTGGTAGGAGCGCAGCATCTCCAGCCAGACCTCGCGGCCGACACTGAAGCCCTGGTGGATCCTGCGCGGCAAGGCCGACGGGTTCTCCTGGAGGTCGAGCGAGGTCGCCTGCGCGAACGGCTTGTAGCCCGCGCCATCCGGCGCGGCGGTGAGACGCCGCCACTGCTGGATGTTCAGGACCTGCTGCTCGATCGGTGGTGTGTAGTACAGCCAGCCGTCGGTCTTCGCGGCGATCCACTCGAGTTCCTGCCGGCCGCGGCCGGTCATCAGCACCGGGACGCGCTCGTAGACGGGCTTGGGGATCAGATCGGTGCCGGACATCTGTCCCAGCGGGGACCGCACATCGGGGAAGTGGTTCTCCAGCACCGTGTGCAGGTAGTCGAGCGAGGCGCGGAACCGCTCGGCCCGCGTCTCGAAGTCGATGCCGTACGCCGGGAACTCGACCGGCCGGTCGCCGGTGGCGACACCGAGCAGCAGCCGTCCGCCGCTGAGCTGGTCGATCGAGGCGGCGGCCTTGGCGATGTCGAGGGGATGGCGCAGGGGCAGGACGATGCTCGCCGTACCGAGCGTGATCGACGTGGTCTGCGCGGTCAGGTAGCCGAGGTAGGCCCAGGGCGCGAAGACCTGCCCGGTGTCCCCGAAGTGCGGGTCGAGCAGGGGTACGTCGCGCACCCAGGCCGAGGCGAACCCGGCCCGCTCGGCCTGCTGGATGACCTCGACGTGGCCGACCATCGACGGCACCGGGCCGTCGTACCCCTCCAGCGGGGTGATAGCGCCGATCGTCATCCGCCCGCGTGGGAAGGCGCGTGCCATCCCGGCGTGCTCGCTGAACGGGCGCTGGTGCCTGCCCAGGAGGTCGGGCGGGCGGCCGGCTGGTGGTGCGGTCGGACCAGGACTGGTCACGGGCAACCTCCGGGCAGTGTCAGAGCAGCGGTTCCACGGTCGCATCGACCGGGACGTGCACGACCACCGGGCAGCGTTCCTGCAGAGCCCGGACGAACGCCTCCGACAGCTGCTTGGGCAGCGCGTCGGCATCCGTGACGTGCTCGACGCGGGCGCCGTAGCCGCCGGCGATCGCACCGTGATCGAGCCCGGGTACATCGAGGGCTGGTACGCCGTCGCGCTGGCCGAGGAACTCCGCGAACGACTTGAGGATCCCGTACCCGCCGTTGTCCGCGATGACGACCACCAGGGGGACCTGCTCCGTCGCGGCGGTCCAGAACGCCTGGATCGAGTAGTGCAGGCTGCCGTCGCCGATGAGCAGGCAGACCGGCGCGCCGTCGCCCTCTTCGTGGGCCAGCGCGACGCCGACCGCGGCCGGCAGGCCGTACCCGAGCCCGCCGGAGCCGGTCGTGAAGTAGCCGTCCGGCCGTCTCACCCGGATCCGTTCGTGGATCACCTTGCGGGCACTGGTGTTCTCCTCGACCAGGACCGTGCCCTCTGGCAGGGCGTCCGCGACGCAGGTGAACAGCCAGGCGGGGCTGATCGGCGAGGTCGGCGTAGCCGCCTCCGGTGCCGGCCGGCGCGGGGGCGAGACGGCCGGCTTGCCCGGCGGCAGGCTCTCGACGAGCGCGGCCAGCGTCAGTGCCGGGTCCGCCACGAGGCTCTCGCCGACCGGCGCCCGGGCGGCCTCCAGCGGGTCGTCGGTCACGTGCAGCAGGCGGGTGCCGGGCGGCACGACCGGCCCGGGGACGTGCGGGTAGTAGAGGAACACCTGCGCGCCGGCGACGAGGACGACGTCGAACGCGCCGAGCCGCTCCCCGAGCGGGCCCATCGCCATCGGCAGCTGCCCCTGGTAGAGCGGATGGTTCTCCGGGAAGGGGCAGCGCGACGAGTTCGGCGCCGTGAAGACGGCCGCGCCCAGCCGTTCGGCGAGCGCGACCGCGTCGTCCCAGCCCCCTGAGGCGTCGACGCCCGCGCCGAGCACCAGAGCCGGCCGCTGGGCTGCGCCGAGTTCGCGGGTCCAGCCGGCCAGGGCCCTGGGGTCCGGTGCGCTGCGCCAGGACCGTTCGGGCCGGACCTCGTGGGCGGTCGTCTCGACGTCCCAGTCGTCCATCGGGATCGAGATGACCACGGGGCCGCGGGGGGCCTGCATGGCCAGGTGCCAGGCCTGCTGGAACAGCAGCGGCACGTCCTCGGCGCGGGCCGGTTCGAGGACCTGCTTGGCGTATGGGCGGGGCAGATCCAGCGGCGAGTCGTTCGTCAGCAGCGGTCGCACAGCCAGCATCGGGCGGACCTGCTGACCGACGCTCACGAGCAAAGGCGCCCGGTTGTAGAAGGCGGTCTCCAGGTTGCCCATCGCGTTGCCCATCCCCGGCCCGGTGTGCAGGTTGACATGCGCGGCCCGGTCGCTGGCCAGCGCGTAGCCGTCGGCCATCCCGACCGCGCTCGCCTCCTGGAGGGCGAGGACGTAGCGGAAGTCGGCCGGCCATCGGGTCAGGAACGGCAGCTCGGTGGAGCCCGGGTTGCCGAACGTGGTGGTGAGACCGAGCGTGCGCATCACGTCGTGCGTGACCTCGCGGACCGTAGGCACAAAGCGCTCCTTTGAGTCCCGCTCAGTCCTACCGCCGCGGGTCGGACACAAACCGGGTCGCGGTCAGGCGGCGACCGTCTCCTCGATCTCCAGGTCGGTGGGCGCCGCGGCAACCGGAAGGGCGCGCAGGTCACGGTGCCGCTCGACCAGCGCGGCGACCGCCACGAGCACGGCGCCGCCGGCGAGCCAGAGCAGCAGGCGGGCCACGTCGCCGCCGATGCCCAGACGGGGGAAGTAGAGGAGGGTGCGGCCGGCCTCGAGCAGACCGGCGCCGATCCAGAAGCTGTGCAGTCCGGCGAAGAAGCCGGGCTGCAGGGCGGGCGCGAACACGCCTCCGGACGAGGTGAAGTTGAGCATCACGAACAGCGCCACCATCACACCGGTGGTCCAGCGGCCCAGGAAGGTGTGCAGGCCGACGCCGACAAGGATGATGGCCGTGGCGTACAGCCAGCCCAGCGCGCCGATCGCGACCGAGTGCGACGGCAGCGCGCCGTACAGCGGGCCGGCGACGGCGGTGGCCAGCGCACTGACGACCAGGCCGGTCACGACCGCGAAGGCCGCACGGAGCCCGATCCACAGGTGCGCGCCCGCGGCGGCGATCGCGATCGCCGCGCTGTAGGCGCCGACGGTCAGCGCGACCAGGTAGAAGAACATGCCCTGCCCGGTCGGATCGTGGCGATCGACCGGGACGACATCGACCACGTGCAGCGGCTGTGCCTGGGCGAGCGCCATAGGCGCGAAGATCCGCTCAACCATCATTGCCGTCGTGTCCGAGGCGCCGGACGCGATGAGCAGCGAGGACGCCTGCTGTCCCGGGACGAAGGCGCCGGCCAGTTCGCGCCGCTCGAGCAACCCGCGCGCCTGGGCCTCGGTCGGCACGGTCCGCATGTCGACGGCATCGCCCAGGTGATCTTTGAGCTGCTGGGCCAGCACCTGCTGCTGGGCGCTGCTGCCCACGACGCCGACCTTGAGGTGGTGCGGGCCGGGCTGGTGGAAGCCGCCGAGGTAGGCCAGGGCCA
>JAOPWV010000181.1 GCA_025965475.1 Frankiales bacterium
CCGCTCCCGCGGAGGCCCCCGCGGCCGCGCTGGCCGCGGTACCGCAGGCGGCTGCTGCGGCGCCGGCTCCCGCCGACGCGACACCGCAGGCGGAGGAGACCGACGACTCGTCGGACACGATCTTCCCGGAGCCCGCCGCGCCGGCCGCCCCCGTCGCCGACGAGGACAAGCCGATGACGCTGGACGAGCCGCCGCCCGGCATCGACCTGGTCAAGGCCTACCTCCGCGAGATCGGCCGCGTCGCGCTGCTGACCGCCGAGATGGAGGTCGACCTGGCCAAGCGCATCGAAGCCGGCCTGTTCGCCGCTGAGAAGCTGCGCTCGCACAACGACGGCGAAGTCAAGATCGCCGTCGCGATGCGGCGCGACCTGGCCGAGATCGTCCGGGACGGGGACCGCGCCAAGCGGCACCTGCTCGAGGCGAACCTGCGCCTCGTCGTCTCGCTGGCCAAGCGGTACCAGGGCCGCGGGCTCGACCTGCTCGACCTGGTCCAGGAGGGCAACCTCGGGCTGGTCCGCGCGGTCGAGAAGTTCGACTACGCCAAGGGCTACAAGTTCTCGACGTACGCGACCTGGTGGATCCGCCAGGCGCTGCAGCGGGCGCTCGCCGACCAGGGCCGCACCATCCGCGTGCCTGTCCACATGGCCGAGCTCATCACCAAGGTGACCCGGACCCGCCGCGACCTCACGCAGACGCTCGGCCGCGAGCCCACCAGCGAGGAACTCGGCGAGCCGCTCGGCATGACCGCCGAGAAGGTCGAGGAGATCCTGCGCTACGGCCGCGACACCCTGTCGCTGCAGGCGCCCGTCGGCGACGACGACGCGGTCCTCGGTGACTTCATCACCGACACCGACAGCGTCGACCCACAGATGGCCGTCGAGACGCAGATGCTCCAGGGCCAGCTCTCCGAGATGCTCGAGAGCCTGCCGGAGCGGTCCGCGACGGTCATGCGCATGCGCTTCGGCCTGGTCGACGGTCGTCCGCGCACGCTCGACGAGGTGGGCCGCCACCTGGGCCTGACCCGCGAGCGGATCCGTCAGATCGAGCGCGACACGCTGGCCGAGATCCGCGCCGGTGGCCGCGCCGAGGGCCTGCGCGAGTACGTCGCCTGAGCCGCGACCCCTCAGCCGACGGCCGCCGTCTCCCTCTCGCCAGGGAGCCGGCGGCCGTCGTTTTTTGCGGCGGCCGCCGTTTTTTGCGGCGGCCGTCGTGTTTTGCGGCGGCCGCCGTGCTGGGGCGGCCGCCGTGCTGGGGCTGGACGGAGGCGCCGGTGGGACCCGGGCGCCCGCAAACCGGTTTCCGGACCGGCGCCTGATCTGGCAGACTCCCTCCCATGACCGCGTCCATGGCTGCTGCCGCCCTCCCGGGCCGCACGAAGCATGGCGCCGTCGTACGCGCGTACCGCTGTCGCTGCTGTCGCTGACCCGTACCGGTCCGACCAGCCGCCCGCCCGCCGCGGGCACCAGTGAAAGCGCCAGCCGATGTCCCTGTTGACCGACACCCCGTTCCCGCCGTCCGCCCGGCTCGACGGCCGCACCGTCGTCGTCCTGCACGCCCACCCGGATGACGAGGCGATCTTCACCGGCGCCACGATCCGCCGGCTCGCCGATCGCGGCGCCCGCGTCGTCCTGGTCACCGCGACCGCCGGTGAGATGGGTACACCGCGCTCGCAGCTCCCCCGCGGCGCCGACCTGGCGACCGTCCGGCGGGACGAACTCGAAGCCGCCGCGGCCGCGCTCGGCGTCGCCCGGCTCGTCCTGCTCGGCCGGCGCGACTCCGGCCTGCCCGGCTGGGACTCCTCCAGCCATCCGCAGGCGCTGGTCCGGGCCGACCTGCCGGCCCTCGCCCGGCAGGTCGCCGACCTCGTCGAGAGGGAGCACGCGGAGGCGGTCGTGGCGTACGACGCCGACGGCATCTACGGCCACCCGGACCACATCGCGGTCCACCTGCTGGGGCGGTACGCCGCGGCGCTGGCCGCCGTGACCTCGTACGACGCGACGGTCGACCGGGAGCACCTGCACTTCACCGGCCCGCACCTGCTCGACGAGGCCGGCGGCCGGACGACGTACGGCCGGGTCACCGCCGAGATCACGACGGCGGTGGCGGCGACGCCGCACGAGCTGGCCGCGAAGCGGGCGGCGATGGCCGCACACGCCAGCCAGATCGGCCCGGGGGTCCTCGAAGCCCCGGACTTCGCCGACGTCTACGAGCTCGAGTGGTTCGTGCGGCGCGGCGAACCGGCGCTGTTGGAGATGCTGGGCAACGCACACGCGGTGGCGTGAGCGGCGCAGTGCTGGTAGGCACGACAACATGACCGAGAACCCGCGCCAGAACGTCACCTTCCCAAGCAACGTGGGCACCGCCCACGGTTACCTCGCCATGCCGCCCTCGGGCACCGGCCCCGGCGTCATCGTCATCCAGGAGTGGTGGGGCCTGACCGACCACATCGCCGGCATCGCCGACCGCCTGGCCGCGGAGGGCTTCGTCGCCCTGGCACCCGACCTGTTCGGTGGGCGCGTGGCCCACGACGCCGACGAGGCGGGCAAGCTCATGAGCGACCTGCCCGTCGAGAAGGCCGCCACCGACCTGGCCGGGGCGGTGGACTTCCTGCTCGGCAACGAGGCCGTCACGTCCTCCTCCGTCGGTGCGATCGGCTTCTGCATGGGCGGCGGCTTCGTGCTCCTGCTCGCCGCCCAGCAGCACCAGAAGATCGGTGCCGCGGTGCCGTTCTACGGCGTCGGCCCGGCCGTCCCGGCCACCTACACGGGCGTGACGGCTGCCGTACAGGGCCACTACGGCGAGAACGACGACTTCTACCCCGCCGACCAGGCGCGCGCGCTGGAGCGGCAGATCCGCGAGGAGTCCGGTGCCGAGGTGGAGTTCCACTACTACCCGGCCGGCCATGCGTTCCACAACGACGAGAACCTGCTCGGCACCTACGACGAGGAGAACGCGAAGCTCGCCTGGTCGCGGTCGGTGGAGTTCCTCAAGAAGCACCTGTGATTCTGGAGCACGCGCTGCTCGAGATCCGGCCCGGTCAGGAGGCACACCGAGGGGTTCCGGCAGTCGCCGGAGTACGACGAGTGGCGTGCCTTGCTGCACGGGTTCTACGACCCGTTCCCGGCCGTGGAGCACTTCACCGCCGTGCTCTAGCCTGCCCCGCATGAGCGAGGTCGCAGAGCGTTACGCCAGGATCGCCGACACCTTCACCGCGCGCCTCGAGGGCGTGCCGACCGGGGCGTGGGCAGAGCCCTCCCCGTGCCCGGGCTGGACGGCACGCGACGTCGCGAAACACGTGGTCGACACCCACCGCGCGGTGCTCACCCGCTTGTCCGGCGGCGACCCGACCCCGCCCGACGCGGACGAGGACCTGCGCACCGCCTGGATGGTCGAGTCGGCGGCGATGCGGGCGGCGCTGGCCGACCCCGAGAGGGCCGGAAAGCGGGTGAAGGGCATGGGCGGGGAGCAGAGCTTCGAGCAGCTGGTCGGCAACCTCGTCTGCGCCGACACCCTCATCCACACCTGGGACCTTGCCCGCGCGAGCCGGCAGGACGACCGCCTCGACCCGGCAGCGGTCGAGGCGGCCCAGGCGTTCATGGGCCCGAACGACGAAATGCTGCGCAGCCCCGGCGGGTTCGGCCCGAAGATCGAGCCGCCCGCCGGGGCCGACGCGCAGACCCGCCTGCTGTGCTTCGTGGGCCGCCAGGGCTGACCCGCTCGGCCCGCCTCAGGCGTCCGCGCGCACCCAGGCGGTCGTCGACTTGGCCTTGCGCTGCCCCGGCTCGTTCTTCGTCTCCGGCTCAGCGGCGGACGAGGATGCACCGCCGGCCTGTGCCAGCCACTCGCGCTGGGTGGCGAGCTGCGACTCCAGCTCGTCGGTCGGACGCCCGGCGGCCTGCGCCTTGGCCAGCTTCTGCTCCAGCTCCGCGACCTTCTCGCGCAGCCGGATCTCGAACGGCGACGCCGAAGACGCCTTCCAGCGCTGCTCGCCCGCCTCGCGGACCTTCTTCTCCACGGCGCCCATGCGGTCCTCGAGGGAGCGCATCGCGTCGCGGGGCACCTTGCCGGCGGCCTCCCAGCGCTCCTGCAGCTCGCGCAGGCGGGCGGTGGCCTTGTCGGGCGCCCCGGCGAAGTCGAGCCCCTCGGCCTCGGCGAGGATCGCCTCCTTGACCGTCTGGTTGCCGCGGAACTCGTCGTCCTGCGCGGCGAACTGGGCGTTGCGCGCGGCGAAGAAGGTGTCCTGCGCGGCCTTGAACGCCGCCCACAGGGTGTCCTCGACCTCGCGCGGCGCCCGGCCGGCGCTCTTCCAGTCGCTCATCAGCTGCTTGAACCGGTCGGCCGTGGGCTTCCAGTCGGTCGAGCCGGCCAGCGCCTCGGCCTCCTTGATGAGCTTGTCCTTGCGCGCCTTGGAGACGGTGCGCTGCTCCTCGAGGGCGCCGAAGTGCGTCGTGCGGCGCTCCGCGAACCGCTTGCGCGCCGCGGCGACCCGCTGCCACAGCTCGTCGTCGGCCTTGCGCTCGAGCTTGGGCAGGGCCTTCCAGTCGTCGCCGATGGTGCGCAGGCGCTCGCCGGAGGCCTTCCACTCACTGCTGCCGGCGAGCTTCTCCGCCTCCTCGGCCAGCATCTGCTTCTTGGCGGCGGCCTCGGTCCGCGCCTCGGCGCGCGCGGCCTTGGCCTTCTCGACCGCCTCGGCGGTCGACGCCAGCAGCGCCTCGACCCGGCGCTCGAGCGCGGGCAGGTCGCCGACCGCGCTCGCGGTGGGGAGCGTGCTCGCCAACCGCTTCGCGCTGGTCGCGACCTGCGCGGGGTCCCCGGCCCCGCTGCGCAGCCGCTGCTCGAGCAGCGTGACCTCCGTCGCGAGGGCTTCGTACCGGCGCGTGAAGTGCGCCAGACCCTCCTCCGGTGCCCCGGCCTGCCAGGAGCCGACGGCGCGCTCGGCGCCATCACCCGTGCGGACGTAGACGGTGCCGTCGTCGCCGACCCGGCCCCACTCGCTCATGACACTCCCGTTTCCCTGGTGACGCAGTTACGTCCATCATCGCCGACGCGCCGCCCGGCCGTGACCGGACGGGTCACGAACAGGCAACAGGTGCTCAGAGGTAGAGCCCCGTGCGACCGTCGGCTTCGAGCCGTTCAGCCGCGACGGCATGCACGTCGCGCTCGCGCAGGAGCACGTACGACGCGCCGTGCAGCTCCACTTCGGCCTTGTCCTCCGGGTCGAACAGCACCCGGTCCTCGATCTTCACGGCGCGGACCCCCTGTCCGATGGCGACCACCGCGGCCCAGGCGAGCCGCCGGCCCATGCTGGCGGTGGCCGGGATGACGATGCCTGCAGTGGACCGTCGTTCGCCCAGCTCGCCGTCCCGGGACACCAGGACCCGGTCATGGAGCATCCGCACGGGCAGCCCTGTCATGCCCCGCAGCCTACGAGCACCAGACTGACAGGGTGTCCAGCCCTCGTCGCGGCGTCGACCTGCTCGTCCTGTTCCTGCTCTACGTCGTCCCCGTCGGCGTCGCGGCCGTCCTGCTCACGCGGGCCGGACTGGGCGTCCTGGCGCTGGCGCTGCTGAGCGTGGAGGCGGTCGTCGCGGTGTCGGTGTGGGCGGTCCGGCGCGCACCGGAACCGGCCCGGCCGGTGCAGCCCTCCCGGCGGCCGTGGCTGGTGCCGCTCGTGATGCTTGGCGCCCTCGGACTGCTGGTGCTGGTCGCCATGGTCGCGGCGCAGACCAGGTGATCCCAGGGATCTCCCGAACCAGCACGGCGACGAGGTCACCACAAACGGCCCCGAATCGTCATCCGGATGTCAGGCTGACAAGGAACGGGGCAGAGGCGAAGATGACCGCACGAGCGGTGTGACCCTCCACCGCCGCCCGAGGAGATCACGTGAGCAGCCCGGCCGCCGAACCCGAGTTCCGGCCTGCCCAGACGCGCTCGCGGCATCTGCTCCCGGCCGTCGTCGGCGCGGTGCTGGCAGCCACCGTCCTGACGGCCGGCACCGTGGCCTGGTTCATCGGCGCGGACGCGCCACAGCGCGCGCAGGCGGCGGCCGCCGAGCCGGTACCCGACCCGACCCTCGCCGCCACGCCGGCGACGGGAGCCACCGGGGCCGCCCCGTGGGAGGCCCCCCTGACGCTCGTGCTCGTGGAGGGCACCTTCAAGGACGTCGCGGTCCTCGACCCCGACGGCAACGCCTTCTCCGGTGGGCTCGCCGATCCGACGACCTGGCGGTCGACGGCCGACGCGCTGATCCCGGCCGCGACGTACCAGGTCACCGCCGCCGTCCGGGACACCGTGGGCCGGACCCGGCCGATGACGCTCGCGGTCCGGACGACGCCGGCCGCCCGGGTGCTGCACGCCACCCTGACGCCGGGTGACGACGACGTCGTCGGCGTGGGCATGCCGGGGATCGTCTACCTCGACCAGCCGGTCGTGACGGCGGCCGACAGGGCGCTCGTCGAGCAGCGGTTGACCGTGACGACGGTGCCCGCGGTCGCCGGTGCCTGGCGATGGATGAGCGCGACCGAGTTGCACTACCGCGGGCCGTCCTACTGGAAGCCCGGCACGACGATCACCATCGGCGCGGACCTGCACCGGTTGCGGCTGTCCGACGGCACGTGGGGGTCCGGCGTTCGCACCTCGTCGTACCGCGTCGGCGATGCCGTGATCAGCACGGTCGACGTCACCGGGCACTCCATGACGGTCCGCCGCAACGGGACCGCGCTGCGGACGATGAAGGTCTCGACGGGCCGGGACGCCTTCCCGACCAGGGGCGGGGCCCACCTCGTCCTGGAGAAGGTCCGGGTCCAGGTGATGGACTCGGCGACCGTCGGCATCCCGCGCACCAGCCCGAACGGCTACTTCGAGCAGGTGCCGTTCAGCGTCCGCATCTCCTACAGCGGCGAGTTCGTGCACTCCGCCGGCTGGTCGGTCCAGGACCAGGGGGTGCGCAACGTGAGCCACGGTTGCGTGAACGTCTCCCCCGCCGACGCCGAGTGGTTCTTCCAGCTGGCCCGGCGCGGGGACGTCGTCAACGTCATCAACGCGGCCAGTCCGCCGCTGCGGGACGACCCGGGCACCAGCGACTGGAACATCCCGTTCGCGAGCTGGGCCAACTAGCCCGCTGCCGCGCGTTGCGTCCGGCCAACTGCGGGTCCTGAGCCACATCGACACGGACGCAAGCAACCGGGTCCACCCCGATCACCGCGTTGCGTCCGGGCAACTGCGGGTCCTGAGCCACATCGACACGGACGTACCGACGCACGGGCACAGGGGCGGGGACGGGGCCGCGGCCCTAGCCGGCAAGGCCTTCCAGAACGACGGCGCCGGGCAGATCGGCGAGCGCCTCCCCCGGCAGCTCGAGCTTGCTGCCGCGGATCCCGCTGCCGATGATCACGGCCCCGGCTGCCAGGACCGCGGCATCGACGAGCACGGGCCAGCCCGCGGGCAGGCCGACGGGCGTGATCCCGCCGTACTCCATCCCCGTCAGCGTGACCGCCTGCTCCATCGGCGCGAACGACACCTTGCGCGCGTCGAGGTGCCGGCGGACCAGCCCGTTGACGTCCGCCCGGGTGGTGGCCAGCACCATGCAGGCCGCGAAGCGCAGCTCGCCGCCGCGCTTTGCCGCCACGACGACGCAGTTGGCCGAACGGCCCAGCGGGACGTCGTACGCCGCGCAGAAGGCGGCCGTGTCGGCCAGTTCCGCGTCGATCGGCGCCACCCGCACGTCGCCAGCCCGGGACCAGCCGCGCAGGGCGGCCACGACCGGTGGCGCCAGCAGCGCGGACCGGTCGAGCGCCGGCCCCAGGTCCAGGTTCACCAGCCGCGCAGCGGCATGCCCGAGACGCCGTCGGTGGTGCGCGTCGCCAGCACCTGGTGCAGCTGGATCTGGTTGCGCTCGAACCCGATCCGGGAGCCGGCGAGGTAGGCCGCCCAGACCCGGGCGGTCGCCTGACCGACCTCGGCCACGGCCTCGTCCCAGTGCGCGTCGAGGTTGTCGCACCAGGCGTGGAGGGTCTTCGCGTAGTGCACGCGCAGGTTCTCCTCGTGCTGGATCTCCAGCCCGGCGCGCTGCAGCTCGCGAAGGATGCGGCCGACGCCGGGCAGCTCGCCGTCCGGGAAGACGTAGCGGGTGATGAAACCGCGCTTCGCGATCGCCGGGCTGTGGTCGTCGGGCCGCGTGATGCAGTGGTTGAGCAGCCGGCCCCCCGGCTCGAGCTTGCCGGCCAGGCGGGCGGCGTACGACGGCAGCTGCGCCATGCCGATGTGCTCGGTGAGGCCGATGGAGCTGATCGCGTCGAACCCGGTCTCGGGCACGTCGCGGTAGTCCTGGAAGCGGATGTCGATCTGCTCGGACAGGCCGGCGTCGGCCGCCGCCTTCCGGCCCCACTCGGCCTGCTGGCGGGACAGGGTGACGGCGACGACGTTCACGCCGTACTCCTTGGCGGCGTGCATCGCCATGCCGCCCCAGCCGCAGCCGACGTCGAGCAACCGCATGCCCGGCTGGAGCCCGAGCTTGCGGCAGACGAGGTCGAACTTCTGGCGCTGCGCCTCCTCGAGGGTGGCCGTCTCCGTCGGGTACACCGCGCAGGTGTAGGCCATCGACGGGCCGAGGACCCACTCGTAGAAGCGGTTGCTCACGTCGTAGTGGTGGCTGATCGCCTGGGCGTCGCGGCCCTTGGTGTGCGCGCGGATCCCGGACAGGTACCGCTTCGCCCCGACCTCCTGCGCCGGCGGCTCGACGAACTGGAGCACCTCCGGGCCGAGGGACTTGAGGACCTCGAGGCGCTGCGCCCAGGTCAGGTCGCCGATCTTCTGGCCGGCCACCAGGTTGAGCACGGTGTAGTGGTCGGGCGCGTCGATGTCCATCTCACCGGACACGTACGCGCGGGCCAGGCCGAGCTCGCCGGGGGCGCTGACCATGTACGCGAGCGCCTTGCTGCTGCGGACGTTGATCGCGACCTCGGCGTCAGCCGGGCCGGCGGTCGAGCCGTCGTACGCGGTGAAACGCGCCGGCGCTCCCAGGACGCGCGACAGCGCCTCCGCCACGGGCATGCGGGTCATTCCGTCTCTCCTACCTGCGGTGGGGCTGCTAGCGGTTCTGCACGGTTTTGGCGTACAGGTCGAGCAACCGGGACTCCGGGTCATACGTCTTCTTCAGCACGTCGTAGGTCGGCCCGTTGTAGAGCCGCCAGAACTCCTCGGGCTCGTAGAACGACGTGGAGTACAGGGACTTGCGGCCGTCGAGGTCGCTGACGAGGCGCTCGATGAGCCGGTTGTGCGACTGGTCGGACTGGCCGGGGGCCAGCGGCACGGTCCCCCAGAAGCCGATGTTGATGTACAGGACGTCCGGGTCGAGCCGGTACAGCTCCCAGACCGCGTCGCGGTCGCGCTGCTGCAGCGGGCAGAACCACACCGGCGACATGGGCACCTCGCGGGCGAAGACGTCCATGAAGTCGCCGAGCCGCGCGATCGGGACCTCGACGTCCTGCACGAGGTCCTCGCGGGCCGGCAGGCCGCGGCGCAGGTCCCACCGGGTCTTCCAGCGGTGCTTCTTCTCGAACGCGACCAGCTTCCACCAGACGTCGCTGCGCAGGTACTTGCGCGGGATCCACCGCCGCACCTTCGGGTTCTGCACGCCGAAGGCCTTCGAGCACCAGAACCAGTCGGTGTCCCAGCGCCAGAGGTAGTCGCGCACCGTGAGGGTGTCGGCCTCCCTGCCCTGGATGGAGCGGTAGTAGATCTGCTGACCGGTGTAGTCGCTGACGCCGGCCGGGGCGCTGGTCGCCCACGTCCCGACCGTGACGTAGATCTCGGTCGGCGAGAACCAGGTGCCGTCGACGAAGTCGGCCTCGCGGTTCGCGCAGACCTGCTGCAGGAAGGCGGCTGCCTCGTCGATGCTGCCGTGCCGGACGTGCCGCAGCGCGACGTACGGCTGCACCGGCTCGAGCTCGATGCGCAGCCGCAGCGCGTAGCCGAGGGTGCCGTAGGAGTTGGGGAAGCCGTAGAACAGGTCGGCGTTCTGCTCGCGGCTGCAGGTGACGACCCGGCCGTCGCCGGTCAGCACATCCATCTCGATGACCGACTCGTGCGGCGTGCCGTTGCGGAAGCTCGACGACTCGATGCCGAGTCCGGTGACGGCCCCGCCGAGCGTGATGGTCTTGAGCTGCGGCACGACGCACGGCATCAGGCCGTACGGCAGGACGGCGTCGACGAGGTCTTCGTACGTCGTCATCCCGAGTACGTCGGCGGTGCGGCCCTGCTCGTCGACCGACAGGACACCGGAGAAGCCGGAGACGTCCAGCCGCGGCGCATCGCTGGCGGCGCGGCTGCGGAAGAGGTTCGACGTGCGCTTGCCGAGGCGTACCGGCGCGTCCGGCGGCAGCGCCGCGTACTGCCGGCGCAGTCCCTCGACCAGCGCCTCATAGCTGTGCATCCCCGCGGCTCCCACCCTCGACCGGGTGCACACCCTAGACCCGTTGGTTGAGGTGGTCATGCAGTTGCCCGGCGTCGGTCGATCTCTGCCGGGTACCCGGCAGCCATGACGACCCCGCCGGACGACGGCACGCTCCAGTTCATCGGCACCGCCACGACGCTGTTGCGCCACGGCGGATTCACCGTGCTGACCGACCCGAACTTCCTGCACCGCGGCCAGCGGGCGTACCTCGGCCGCGGGCTCACGAGCCGGCGGCTGACCGACCCTGCCCTGCGCGTGGACCAGCTGCCTCCGATCGACGTCGTGGTGCTGTCCCATCTGCACGGCGACCACTTCGACCGGGTCGCCGCGCGTGGGCTGTCACGCGACCTGCCGATCGTCACGACCCGGCATGCCGCCCGCAAGCTGCGTCTCCGGGGCTTCGTCAACGCCGTGGCGCTGGACACCTGGCAGTCCCACGAGCTGCGCAAGGACGGGAGCACGCTGCGGATCACCGCGATGCCGGGCCGGCACGCGTACGGACCGGCCCAGACCCTGCTGCCGCCGGTCATGGGCAGCGTCCTGGAGTTCGGCACCGCGGCCGGCCCGCTGTCGGTCTACATCACCGGTGACACCCTGGTGTACGACGACCTGCGCGAGATCCCGCGCCGGCACCCGCGCCTGGACGTGGGCCTCTGGCACCTCGGCGGGACGCGCATCCTGGGCCTGATGGTGACGATGGACGGCCGGCAGGGGGCCGACCTGCTGGAGATGATCATGCCGGGGATGACCGTCCCGATCCACTACGACGACTACACGGTCTTCACGAGTCCGCTGCAGGACTTCCTCGACGAGGTCGACCGGCGCGGCCTGCCGGGCGTGCGCCCGGTCCTGCGGGGAGAGCACGTCCGCCTGGCTCGGCCGGTCAAGCTCACCTGAGCGCACCAGATGCCGGACGCGGAAGGGCTAGGCCATTCGGCCGCCGTGACCGCCCGCTCCCGGTGGGAGAATGGACGACCACTGACCCTGGAGGCCACGTGCACGAGAACACCCGGGGTTCATCCGGTACCGACAGCGAGCTCGATCTGGACCTGCCGGCCGCCGCCGCGCACCTCGGGATGTCGCCGACCGCGTTCGCCCAGCTGCTCGACCGGGGCGTGGTCCCCTCGTACGTCGGTGACGACGGCAGGCACCGCCGGATCCTGCTGGCCGACCTCGAGGCCCACCGGGCCGAGCGCTTCGCCCTGCGCCAGCAGCTCTCCCAGCAGGCCCGCGAGCGCCGCCGCCCCACGTACGGGCCGGAGAGCACGACGGCAGGCGTCGTCATCGTCGCCTGAGCCAGACTGCCCGAACAGCCTGCCCGACCGGTATGTCCGACCCGCATGGCAGGGTCGATGGGGTGAACCCCGACCTGGCCCCGGACCGCGACGAGGCCGAAGGGCATCTGCGGGCGCTGGCCGGTGCCGGGGCCCGGCTCCGCGACGACCAGTGGACGGCGATCGAAGCCCTGGTCACCGGGCGCCGTCGCGCGCTGGTCGTGCAGCGCACCGGGTGGGGCAAGTCGGCCGTGTACTTCGTCGCCACCGCGCTGCTGCGCGCCCGCGGCGCGGGGCCGACGGTCATCGTCAGCCCCCTGCTCGCGCTCATGCGCAACCAGGTCGCCGCCGCGGAGCGGGCCGGCATCGCCGCTGTCACCGTCAACAGCAGCAACGTCGAGCAGTGGCAGGAGGTGTACGACGGCGTCGAGCGCGGCGAGGTCGACGTCCTGCTGGTCAGCCCGGAGCGGCTGAACAATCCGGGGTTCCGGGACGCGGTGCTGCCCCAGCTGGCTGCCAGCGCCGGCCTGGTCGTCGTCGACGAGGCGCACTGCATCTCGGACTGGGGCCACGACTTCCGGCCCGACTACCGGCGGATCCGCACGCTGCTGGCCGACCTTCCCGGCGGCACACCGGTGCTGGCCACGACCGCCACCGCGAACGAACGCGTCATCACCGACGTCGCCGACCAGCTCGGAACCGACACCCTCGTGCTGCGCGGGTCGCTGGAGCGCGAGTCGCTGCACCTCGGCGTCCTGCAGATGCCCTCCCCCGCGCACCGGCTGGCCTGGCTGGCCGACCACCTCGGGGACCTGCCGGGCTCAGGGATCGTCTACACGCTCACCGTCGCGGCCGCCGACGAGGTGTCCTCGTTCCTGCGCAGCCGCGGCATCGCGACGGCGGCGTACTCCGGCCGCACCGACGACGCGGAGCGGCGCGCCGCCGAGGAGGACCTGCTGGCCGACCGGGTGAAGGCGCTCGTGGCGACCAGCGCGCTCGGGATGGGCTTCGACAAGCCGGACCTCGGCTTCGTCATCCACCTGGGCGCGCCGCCGTCCCCGATCGCCTACTACCAGCAGGTCGGCCGCGCCGGCCGCGGCGTCGACCGGGCCGAGGTGCTGCTGCTGCCGGGTGCGGAGGACGAGGCCATCTGGCGGTACTTCGCCTCGCTGGCGTTCCCGACGCGCGAGCAGGTGGAGCGCACGCTGACGGTGCTGGCCGAGGCCGGCCGGCCGCTGTCCACGGCCGCCCTCGAGGTGCACGTGGACCTGCGGCGCACCCGGCTCGAGACGATGCTCAAGGTCCTCGACGTGGACGGCGCGGTCCGCCGGGTCACCGGCGGCTGGACCGCGACCGGGCAACCCTGGGAGTACGACGCGCAGCGCTACGCGCGGGTGGCGGCCGACCGGTCGGCCGAGCAGGAGGCGATGCGGGAGTACGCCCGGACCAGCGACTGCCGGATGGAGTACCTGCGACGGCAGCTCGACGACCCGGCCTTCGCGGACGGGACCGGGCATCCGTGTGGGCGGTGCGACCGCTGCACCGGCCGGTCGCTGCCGACCGACGTGCACCCCGACACGCTCTCCGCCGCGCAGGCCGCCCTCGGCCGGCCGGGCGTCGAGATCGAGCCCCGGCGGATGTGGCCGACCGGGCTCTCCACGCTCGGCATCGAGCTGAGCGGCAAGATCCCCGCGGAGCTACAGGCGGACACCGGGCGCGCGCTTGGCCGCCTGTCGGACGTCGGCTGGGGCAACCGGCTGCGGGAGCTGTTCGCGGGCCCGGACACCGAGGTGCCCGGCGAGGTCCTCCGGGCGGTGGTCCAGGTGCTCGCGGGATGGGGTTGGCCGCAGCGCCCGGTCGGTGTCGTCGCGCTGCCGTCGCGGACACGCCCGCAGCTCGTCGGCAGCCTGGCCGCGCGGCTGGCCGAGGTCGGAAGGCTCCCGCTGCTGGGCACCCTCACCCGGAGCGGCGGCGCCGCGTCGGGGGGCGCCGGCAGCAACAGCGCCCAGCGGCTGCGGGCCGTGCACGGGACGTTCACCGTGCCGCCGGAACTGGCCGCGCAGCTCGACGGGGCGCCGCTGCTGCTGATCGACGACCGCGTGGACACCGGTTGGACGCTGACCGAAGCGGTGCGCGTCCTGCGTCACGCCGGCGCCGGGCCGGTCCTCCCGCTGGTGCTCGCGCTCGACGGCTGACCTACGGTTTGCGCCATGACTGGTTGGCAGGCAAGGCAGCTCGCGGAACAGACCGGGCGCACGTTCGTCATCACCGGCGCCAACAGCGGCATCGGGCTGGAGACGGCCCGCGACCTCGTCGGGCGCGGGGGGCACGTCGTGCTCGCCGTACGGGACCTCGCCAAGGGCGAGCAGGCACGCTCGGAGATCACCCGCGGGGCGAGCGGGTCGGCCGAGGTGCGTCGCCTCGACCTGTCCGACCTCGACAGCGTCGCGTCCTTCGCCAAGGACCTGGCCGAGCAGCTCGAGGCGAGCGGTCGGCTGCTCAACGCGCTGGTCTGCAACGCCGGCGTCATGGGCGGGCCGTACCTCATGACCAGCCAGGGCTTCGAGCGCCAGATGGGCACCAACCACCTCGGGCACGCGGCCCTGGTCACCGCTCTCTGGCCGGGCCTGCGCGCCGCCGGCGGCCGGGTCGTGGTCCTGAGCAGCATCGCCGCCCGCGGCGGCCGACTGTCCAGGACGAGCAGCCGCGAGGACCTCGTCGCGCCCTCGCCGTACCAGGCCAGCCGGGTCTACTCGAACACGAAGCAGGCCAACCTGCTCTTCGCCCAGGAGCTGCATCGCCGGGCGGCGGCCGCCGGCTCACCGGTCAGCGTCGTGGCCGCACACCCCGGTGTGAGCGCCACGAACCTCTTCTCCCGGCAGCTTCGCGAGCAGAACCGCGGTTGGCTGGTCCCGGCCGCACGGGTGGTCATGCCGTTGGTGTTGCAGTCGGCCGCTGCAGGCGCGCTGCCGACCCTGCGCGCCCTGCACACGTCGACGCCCAGCGGGTCGTTCGTCGGGCCACGCGCGCTGGGCCAGTTCCGCGGCCGGCCCGAGCTGCTGGACGTGTACTCCAGCGCGGGCGACCCGGCCGTGGCCGCGCGGCTGTGGGCGCTCACCGAGGAGGTGCTGGGCGCTCCCCTGCCGGCCTAGCCGGTGTTGCGCAGCCCGGCTGCCACCCCGTTGACGGTGAGCAGCAGCGCGCGCAGCAGACCCGGGTCCGGTTCAGCCGCCTCCCGCAACCGACGCAGCAGGGAGATCTGCAGGTGGCTGAGCGGGTCGAGGTAGGCGTCGCGGATCCGCAGGGTCTGCTGGAGCACCGGGTTGGCGCCGAGCAGCTCCTTCTCCCCGGTGAGCCGCAGCACCTCGGCCACCGTCGCGTCGTGCTCGGCCACCAGGTCGTCGAACACGTGGCGCAGCTCGTCCGGCACCAGTTCGTCGACGTACCGCCGGGCCACGTCCAGATCGGTCTTGGCGAGCGTCATCGACACGTTGCCCAGCAGAGCCTGGAAGAACGGCCACTCCCGGTGCATCTCCTCGAGCACCGGCCCGAGGCCCGCCTCCCGCGCCGCAGCCAGCCCGGCGCCCACGCCGTACCAGCCGGGCACGATCTGCCGCGACTGCGTCCAGCCGAACACCCACGGGATCGCGCGCAGGCTCTCCACCCCGCCGGAGGCGTCCGGCCGGCGTGAGGGCCGCGAACCGATCCTCAGCTCGGCGAGCAGGTCGACGGGCGTGGACGCGAAGAAGTAGGACGGCAGGTCCGGGTCGTCGACGAGTGACCGGTACTGACGGAAGGCATGCTCGGACACCAGCTCCATCGCCGCGTCCCACCGCTGCCCGGCCTCCGCCGTACGCCGCGGCGCGCGGTGCAGCACGGTCGCCTCCAGGGCGGCGGCGACGGTCAGCTCGAGGTTCTCCCGGGCCAGCACCGGCAGCGCGTACTTGTCCGAGATCACCTCGCCCTGCTCGGTCAACTTGAGCTCGCCGTCGAGGGTGCCCCACGGCAGCGCCATGATCGCGTCGTACGTCGGGCCGCCACCGCGGCCGACCGACCCACCGCGGCCGTGGAAGAAGCGCATCCGTACGCCGAACGCGGCGCCCACGTCGCGCAGCCGCTGCTGCGCACGGTGGATCTCCCATTGGGAGGTGGTGATGCCCGCGTCCTTGTTCGAGTCGCTGTAGCCGAGCATCACCTCCTGGACGTCTCCGCGCAGCGCGACCAGCCGGCGGTACGGCGTGCAGGACAGCAGGTCGGTCAGCACCGTGTCCGCGGCCCGCAGCTCCGCCACCGTCTCCAGCAGCGGAACGAACCCGATCCGCGCGGTGCCGGCCGACAGGTCGACCAGGCCCGCCTCGCGAGCGAGCAGGACGGCGGCCAGGACGTCGTCCGCGCCGCGTGTCATCGACACGATGTACGACTCGACGGCCCGGGAGCCGAAGGTGTCCAGGGCGTCGCGGATGGTGGTGAACACCTCGAAGGTGCGTCCGCCGGCCTCGTCGAGCGGCGGCGGGAGCGCGGTCAGCGGGCGCCGCCCCTCCAGTTCGCGGGCGAGCACCGCCGTGCGGTGCGGCCGGGACAGGTCGGCGTACGGGTGGGACAGCTCCCGCGTCCGGTCGAACAGCTGCCCGAGCGCGGCGTGGTGCGCGTCCGCGTGCTCCCGCACGTCCATCGTCGCCAGGAGCATCCCGAAGGCGGCGACCGTGCGCACGACCTGCTCGACGATGCCTGTCGCGGCGAGCCCGGCGCCGTTGGCCGCGAGCGAGTCGCGCAGCAGGTACAGGTCGGCGAGCAGCGCCTCGTCGTCGGCGTAGTCCCTGCCCGGCTCGTGCTCGCCGCCGCGCGCCACCCGGCGACCGGTGTTCTCGACACGCTGGCGGATGCAGGTCGCCATCAGCCGGTACGGCTCCTCGGCGTTGAGCCGGCGGTAGCGCGGCTCGACCTCCGGCAGCTGCGCGAGTGCCTCCTCGAGCGCGGCGGTGAACTCCGGTGTCGTCCCGACCACCCGGCCGGACAACGACAGCTCCTGGCGCAGGACGTCGAGGTGCTCGATCACAGCCCGGGTGCCGTGCTGGTGCTGGAGCAGCAGCACCTCGCGGGTCACGTGCGGGGTGACGTGCGGGTTGCCGTCGCGGTCCCCGCCCATCCAGGTGCCGAAGGTCATCGGCCGGGCGTCGACGGGCAGCTCCACGCCGGCCGCGGCGAGGCGGTCGCGCAGTTCCTGGAGGACGTCACCGAGCGCCTGCCGGGCCAGCCCCTCGAGGTAGTAGACGCCGTTGCGGGCCTCGTCGAGCGGGTCGGGCCGGGTGACCCGCAGCTCGTCGGTCTGCCACAGCAGCTCGACCACCTCGGCCAGCCGACGGTTCGCGCGGTCCTCGTCGTCGTCGTCGAGCAGCTCGGCGATCCGTCGCATCTTCAGCAGCACCGAGCGCCGGGCCGCTTCCGTCGGGTGGGCGGTCAGCACCGGGCGGACGGCGAGCCGGTGCGCGCCGGCGGCCAGCGCCTCCGGCTCGAGACCGCGCTCGGCGGCCCGCCCGAGCACCTGGGCGAGCCAGCCGCCGCCGTCGCGCCGCCGCCGGGTCAGCTCCCGCCCGCGATGGACCTGCTCCGTGACGTTGGCCAGGTGGAAGTACGTCGTGAACGCCCGCACCAGCCGCGCGATCGTCGGCAGGTCGACGTCGGCGAGCGGGTCGCCGTGCAGCCCGCCCTCCTGCCGCGCCAGACCCCGCACGTGCTCGACGAGATCAAGCAGCTCCTGGCCGTCCTGGCGCACGATCGTGTCGCCGAGCAGCGTCGTGAGCCGGCGGATGTCCGCGCGCAGCGCGGCCTGGGCGGTGTCGTCCACCTCACAACCCTGTCAGACGCGCTGGCGATCTCCACCGGGCATGCTCCGCGGTCGTTGCGTGTTGAAGCAGTCATGCGTATCGATATCTGGTCCGACGTCGTCTGCCCGTGGTGCTACATCGGGAAGCGCCGCCTGGAGACCGCATTGGCGGCCTTCCCCCACCGCGACGAGGTGGAGGTGCACTGGCACGCCTTCGAGCTCGACCCGACCGCCCCGGACACCCGCGAGGGCACCTACGACACGAGGCTGGCCGAGAAGTACGGCTGCTCCATCGAGGAGGCCGCGCAGATGACGGGCAACATGACGGCCGTCGCCGCCACCGAGGGGCTCGAGTTCCACTTCGAACGGGCCCTGCCCGGCAACACCTTCGACGCCCACCGGCTGTTGCACCTGGCCGGCGAGCAGGGCAACCCCGCGCTGCAGGACGCCGTGAAGGAGCGGCTGTTCCGCGCCACCTTCGTCGAGGGCGAGCCGATCGCCGACCGCGAGGCCCTCGTCCGCCTGGTCGCCGAGGCCGGCGTGGACGCCGAGCTGGCCCGCACGACCCTGGCGGAGGGCACCTACGCCGCCGAGGTGCGCGCGGACGAGCAGCAGGCACAGGCCCTGGGCATCACCGGTGTGCCGTTCTTCGTCATCGACAACAAGTACGGCGTGTCCGGCGCGCAGCCGGCCGAGTTGCTGGGCGAGGTCCTCGCGAAGGCCTGGCAGGAATCCGCTCCGCTGCAGATGGTCGCCACCGGCGGCGGCCAGGGCTGCGAAGGCGACAACTGCGCCGTTTGACCGCCAGCACGACCCCGGATCCGGCCGGTTTCGGTGCACATCACCGAGCAGTCCGTCGATCTCACCGTCAACCTCGGGGATGTGCTCCCTTCTGCAGCCGAGGGCACGCCCCTCGCCCGTTACCCGGTCGTCGACGGGGACGCTGCGGCGGACGTCGCCCAGCGCAACGGCCGCCCAGACGTCGCCAGGGCTCTCAGGACCGGCCGGGTCCGGCGGACGTCACGCCCCCGCCGAAGGGCGTGACGGGCGCGAGTTCGGGCCGCTTGGGCTGGACCCCGTCACCGGAGGACTCACCGCGCAGCCGGCGGGCCACCCACGGGAGGAGGTGGCGCCGCGTCCAGGCCAGCTCCGCGCGGACCACCTGGTGCGGCCGGCGGCGCGCCGGCAGGGGGAGCGGCTCGGTCCAGCTGCCGTCGCTGCCGGGCAGGCCCAGCGCATCGGCCAGTGCGGCCGCGATGCGGGCGTGTCCGACGGCGTTCGCGTGCAGCCGGTCCTCCGCCCACAGCCGCGGATCGCCGGCGACCGGGTAGGCCCCGACGTCCACCAGCCGGGCGCCGGAGCGGGCCGCCGCCTCGCGCAGCGCATCGTTGAAGACGTCGACCCGGGGGCGCAGCCGCTTCACGACAGGTAGCACCCGCGACGGGTCCGGCATCGTGAACGTGAGGACGGTGGCGCCGGCGTCGACCAGCGCCCGCTGCATGTGCTCGACGTCCGCGACGACCGCCGTGACGTCGAACCCGGGACGCAACAGGTCGTTGACCCCGGCGAAGACGGTGGTCACGTCCGGCTGCAGCTCCAACGCCCGATCCAGCTGCTCGGCGCGCACCTGGCCGGCCAGCCGGCCGCGGATCGCGAGGTTGGCGTAGAGCAGGTCGGGGTTGGCGTTGGCCAGCGCCTCAGCCAGCCGGTCGGCCCAGCCGCGGTAGCCGCCCGCGCCGTCGGGGTCGTCCAGGCCCTCGGTCGAGCTGTCCCCCAGGGCCACGTAGCGCGCATACATGTCACCGAGCGTAGACAGCGTCACAGCGCCTCAGGCTCGACCTCCGTGAGCCGAAGATCACGTCGTACGGCGGAAGCGCCGGCCGGTCGCCGCACTTGCAGCTGGAAAGGGAGGGAGGCTCCGCCGTGTCCTTGACGTCCATGGCGCCGGTACGCGTCCCCGCCCTGCGCGCCGCCGTCAAGGTCGACCGGGCCCTGCTCACTCCGGCCGCCGGCCTGCGCACGGCCGCGTGCGTGGCCCTGCCGCTGCTCGTCGGGATCCTCGCCGGCCACGCCGCCGCCGGCGCCACCGCGGCCTTCGGGTCCGTCTACATCGGCGTCGCCGCCCTCATCGACGCGCACCGCACGCCGCTGCGCACCATGTGGCTCGCGCTCGTCGGCGCGACCGTGTCGGCGTTCGTCGGCCAGGTCGCCGGCGGCTCGCCGGTCCTGTCGCTGGCGACCCTCGCGCTGTGGGGGTTCGTCGCGGGCCTGCTCACCGCCTTCGGCCCGGCGGGGACCGTCATCGGCATCCAGTCCACCCTCGGCCTGCTCGTGCTCGGCCGGTTCCCGATGCCCGCGGGCCAGGCGCTGCTCCAGTGCGGGCTGGTCCTGCTCGGCGGCCTGCTGCAGGTCGTCGTCGCGGCGCTGGCCCGGGCCCGTGACCCGCGGGCCGTACGGCGAGGTGCCGTCGCCGCTGCCTACCGGCAGCTCGCCCGGCTGGCCGTCAGCCCGGCCGTCCCCTGGCCGGCCGCCGCAGCCGCCGGGGCCCGGGCCCGCTCGCTGCTACCCCTCGTCAGCACGGCGCCCGAGGACGAGGCACTCCGCCAGCTGCTGGACGAGGGGCTCGCGGTCCGCCTCGGGCTGGTGGCGCTGGCCGACGCCCGCACCCGCCTCGCCGCCGAACTCGGCGAGGCCGACCCGCTGGTGGCCGGCTACGACGCCGTCCGCCGGGCCGCCGGTGCGGTCCTGACCTCGGTGGCCGACGGTCTCGACCGCCGGCCGGTCAGCGATGCCCTGCCCGCCCTGCGGGACACCGCGGCCGCACTGGCGCGGTCCAGCCCGCCGACCGTCCGTCTGACCGCCCCGGCGGCCGCCTCCCTGCTCCACACGCCCGGGCTGCTCGAGCCGCTGACCGACCGGCTGGGCGCCGCTGCCGCCCTCGTCTCCGTCGCCGCGTCGACAGCGCGCACCGGCCTGACCCGGCCGGTCGTCCCGGCCACCCGACGGCTGCTCCAGGCCCCCGCGGCGCTGGTGCGCCGGCACGCCGGCCTGCAGACCGCCGCCGGTCGGCACGCCATCCGCCTCGCAGTCCTGCTCCCGGCCACCGCACTGCTGGCCAGGGCGCTGCCCCTGCAGCACGGATGGTGGGCGCCACTCACTGTGCTGGTCGTACTGCGGGCCGACTACTCGACGACGGTTTCGCGCGGCATCGCGCGCCTGGCCGGCACGATCGCCGGGCTCGTCCTGGCGACCCTGCTGCTGTTCCTCATCCCGCCCGCGGGCCCTGCGGTGGCGTTCTTCGTGCTGGTCGTCGCGTGGGCGGCGTACAGCACGTTCCGGGCCAGCTACGCCCTGTACGCCGGCTTCCTCACCGCGCTCGTCGTCCTCATGCTCGACGTCGTGGAGCGCCAGCCGCTCGCCGCGACACTCGGCGACCGGCTGGCGGCCACGACCCTGGGTGGTCTCATCGCCGTCCTGGCCTACCTGCTCTGGCCGACGTGGGAGCACCGTCAGGTGCCCGACCGGCTGGCCGCCCTCGCGGCCGCCACCGGCAGGTACGCCGGGGTGGTCCTGTCCGCCTACGCGGCGCCGGCAGACGGGGACGACGCGGCCGCTCAGCGGGCCGCCATCGAGGCGCGGCTGGCCCGGTCCGCGGTCGAACTCTCCGTCACCCGCGCGGGCGCCGAACCCTCGCGTCGTACCCCGGACGCCCCCGTCGCGGTGACCTTGCGGCACGTCGACGAGGCCCTGCTGGCGCTGCACGTCCTGGCCGCCCACCTGCCCGACGCGGACCGGACCGCGGTGCCCTCCGCGGAGGGGTTCCGCGCGGCGAGTGACCGGTCCTGGCACGCCCTGGCCGAGGCCCTGCGGGACGGCCGCGGCACGCGCACCCGGCTGTCAGCGGCCCGCGACGCCCTGACCCACGGGCTGGACCGGGCCGAACCGTCGGCCGCGCTCCTCCTCGCGGAGGCGGGCGTGCTCACCGAGGCGGCGGACGGGCTCGCCGCGGCGCTGAAGCCGTAGAACGCTAGGCCGGTTCCCCGACGCGGACGACCATCTTGCCGGTGTTCTCCCCGCGCAGCTGACCGATGAGGGCCCCGGGGGCGTTCTCGAGCCCGTCGACGAACGTCTCGCGGACCTTGATCCGGCCGTCCGCCAGAGCCGGTACGACCTCGCGCAGGAACTCGGGCATCAGGTCGCTGTGGTCACGTACGAGGAACCCCCGCAGCGTCAGCCGCTTGCCGACGAGCAGCCCGAGGTTGCGGGGGCCGGGCTGCGGCGCGGTGGCGTTGTACTGGGAGATCATCCCGCAGAGCGCGGCCCGGCCGTGCACCCGCATGCACGAGATCGCCGCCTCCAGGTGCTCACCGCCGACGTTGTCGAAGTAGACGTCGATGCCGTCAGGCGCGGCCGCGCGTAGCTGCTCGACCACCGGCCCGTCGTGGTAGTCGAAGGCGGCATCGAACCCGAGTTCGTCGACCAGCCAGGCCACCTTCTGCGGCGATCCCGCGCTGCCGATGACGCGCCCGCCGCGCAGCTTGGCGAGCTGCCCGACGAGGCTGCCGACGGCACCGGCCGCGCCGCTGACGAAGACCGTCTCGCCCTCCTTCATGCCTGCGACGGCGAACAGGCCGGCGTACGCCGTCAGACCGGGCATCCCGAGCGCGCCGAGGTACGCCGACGGCGACGCCTGGGTGCGGTCGACCTTGCGGAACGAGCCGGCCGGGCCCGCGGCGTAGTCGCGCCAGCCGAGGCCGTGCAGCACCAGGTCGCCGGGCGCGAGGCCGTCGACCATCGAGCTGACGACCTCACCCACCGCGCCGCCGTCGAGCGGCTCGCCGAGCTGGAAGGGCGGCACGTAGCTCTCGCCGTCGTTCATCCGGCCGCGCATGTACGGGTCGACCGACATCACCAGGTTGCGGACCAACACCTCGCCGTCGACCGGCTCCGGGACCTCGACCTCGGCGAGCGAGAAGTCGCTCTGCTTCGGCTCCCCTTCGGGGCGCGCCGCGAGGCGCACCTCCCGACCCGTTCTGGCTGCCATCGGCGTCCCTCCGTCGTCAGGCGCCCATCCTCCCCCGGCGGACCGGTCAGCGCGCGACGTGCCCGTCCGCCCGAGCGGCCGCGAAGTCCGGCGACCGCTTCGCCAGGAAGGCCGCGACACCCTCGGCGTACTCCGCGCTCGACCACGAGTGCGCGTAGAGCTCCTGCACCCGGGCGTCCTCGTCCACCCGGCCCTGCGCGGCGCGCGCGATGAGCTCCTTGCCGCCGGTGAGGGAGATCCGCGCCCGGCTCGCGAGCGTGCGGGCGAGGGCGTACGCCCGCTCCGCCACGGCATCCGGCTCGACGACCTCATGCACCAGGCCGATGCGTAGCGCCTGCTCGGCGTCCAGCAGGTCCCCGGACAACAGGATCCAACGCGCCCAGGCCGCCCCGACCGTCTCCACCAGCCGGGCGGTGGAGCCCATGCCGTAGACGATCCCGAGCTTGGCCGGCGTCACGCCGAACCGCGACGTGCTGCCGCAGACCCGCAGGTCGCACGCGACAGCCACCTGGGTACCGCCGCCGATGGCGAACCCCTCGACCATCGCGACGGTCGGCTTCGGGAAGGCGATGAGGGCGCCCTCTCCCGCGGCGACCGCCCCGCCGTACGCCCTGGCGCCCTCGGGCTCGGACCGCAAGGTGGTGAACTCGGAGATGTCCGCGCCGGCGGAGAACGGGCCGCCGGGTGTCCCGCGCAGCACCACGACGTCGACCTCGTCGTCGGCCGCGAGCACCGGCATCAGCCGGCCGAGCGCGGACCACATCGCGTACGAGATCGCGTTGTGCTTCTCGGGCCGGTTCAGCTGCACGGTGACGATCCCGTCCTCGCGGCTGACCTGCAGCTGACCGGCGGCGTCCCCGAGGGCTTCCTGTACGGCGTCCATGCGGGTCATCCTGCTGTGGCGTGCGGCCCGGCGCTCCAGCGGGTCGGCCGCGTCGGGTCGGCCGCGTCGGGTGGGCCGCGTCGGGTGGGCCGCGTCGGGTAGGCAGAGCGGATGGACGGCGACGGCTGGCGGCAGTGCGCGCTCGGCCACAAGCACTGGGGCCGGTACGGCGCGGCCGGGCTGCTGGTGGTCGCACCCGGCCCGTTCGTGCTGCTCCAGCACCGCGCGCCCTGGAGCCACGGCGGGGACACGTGGGGGGTGCCCGGTGGCGCGCGGCACAGCTCCGAGACCGCCGAACAGGCCGCCCTGCGCGAGACGGTCGAGGAGACCGAACTCGATGTGAGCCGGGTCCGCGTCTCCGGCCGGCACGTCGACGACCACGGTGGCTGGTCGTACGTCACGGTCTTCGGGGAGATCGACGAGCGACTGCCCGTCGTCGCCGAACGCGAGAGCGTGGACCTGCGCTGGGTCCCGGTCGGCGAGGTGGACCGGCTGCCGTTGCACGAGGGGTTCGCGGCGAGCTGGCCGCTGCTGCTCCCGCGCCTGCCCGCCGCCTGACCGCCTTTGCGGAACTTCCACAGCATCAGGGTGCTGTGGAAGTTCCGCAAACCGGCGCGACCGGCCGGCACGGACCGACCGGTGAGGGGGGCCGGCCGGCATCGGGCCGGCGGGCGGGCGGGTCGAGCCGGGTCAGCGGACGGTCTCCTCCACCAGGGCGGCGGCGACCGCGCTCAGGTCGCCCTCGGCCTCCAGGGCCAGCGCCCGCTGCCGGGCAGCGGAGCTCCCCCGGGCCAGTGCCTGCTCGGCCAGGGCACTGACCTCGTCCCAGTCCCCGAGGTCCTCGAGGTCGTCGCGGAGGCGGCCGAGCAGGTTACGGACGACCTCACCCGCCGGGCGCAGCCGGTGCTCGCGGGTGTCCAGCAGCCGGTCCTCGAGGCCGAACCGGGCGGCCCGCCAGCGCGCCCCGCGCACGACCTCGGCGCGCAGCGCCGGCGGCGCTTCGCCGCGTAGGGCGCCGTCGGCGGCGACGCGGACCAGGGAGCGGGCCAGCGCGGCGTGCAGCACCACGTCGTCCAGCGACGGGCAGGTGTCGGCCACCCGGATCTCCAGGGTCGGGAAGCGGATCGACGGCCGGACATCCCAGTACAGGTGGCTGGCGTCGTCGATCATCCCGGTCTCGACCAGGTCGGCGACGAGCTCGTCGTACGCCTTCCTGCTGCCGAACACGTCCGGGGTGCCGGTCACCGGCCAGCGCGCGAACCACTGCGTGCGGTAGCTCGCGTAGCCGGTGTCCACGCCCTCCCAGAACGGCGAGCTGCCGGCCAGGGCGATCAGCGCCGGCAGGTCGGCGCGCAGGTGGTCCATCGCCCGTACGGCGGTCTCGGGGTCCGGGACACCGACGTGCACGTGGCACCCGGTGATCATCTGCTGCAGCGCGAGCAGCCCCCAGCGCTCGAACAGCTCCAGGTAGCGCACCCCGGTGGTGAGCCGCTGCTCGTGCCAGGTGGCCGTCGGGTGGGTGCCCGCGGCGAGGATCCGGCAGCCCTGCTGGCGGGCTGCCCTGTCGGCGTCCGCCCGGATCCGCTGCAGCGCGGTACGGACCTCGGCGAGCGACTCGCACACCGGGGTGGCGATCTCGAGCTGCGAGGTGGAGATCTCGCCCTGCGCCTCGTCGCCCATCGCGGCGATCGCCCCGGCGACCACCTCCGGCATGTCGGCCAGCTCGAAGGTCTCCGCGTCGACGAGGTGGTACTCCTCCTCCACACCCAGCGTGGACCCGATCTGGCCTGCTCCCGTCTGCACCCGCAGATCCTGCCTCACGCCGCGTCTGGCAACGTGTCCGGACCAGCGACAGCGTGTGAAGGAGAACAGTGAGCAAGCAGGAGGCGGCGGAGGTCGCGCGCGAGCAGGAGCTCGTCGACACGGCACTGGCCCGTCTCGAGGTGCTCCGCGCGGAGACCAGCCTGGCCGAGGAGCAGGGCCTGCGCGGCGGCGGCGGAACCCCGCAGGCGGTCTACGAACGGGACGTCACGGTGCTGCACTTCGCGGCCCGCCGGGTGGTGCTGGACGCCGCCGCCGACGGGCTGGTCTTCGGCCGGCTCGACCGCGAGGACGGCACGGTGCACCACATCGGCCGGATCGGCGTACGGACCGAGGAGCAGCACCCCCTGGTCGTGGACTGGCGCGCACCCGCAGCCGCGGCCTTCTACCGCGCCACCGCCGCGCAGCCCGACGACGTCGTACGGCGGCGCACGATCACCAGCCGCGGCGTGCGCGTGGTGGCCGTCGAGGACGAGCTGCTGGACCCGGCACGGGCCGACCAGCTGGTCGGGACGACGGTGGTCGGTGACGGCGCGTTCCTGGCCGCGCTGTCCAAGGAGCGCACCGGCCGGATGCGCGACATCGTCGCGACGATCCAGCGTGAGCAGGACGAGGCCGTCCGCGCGCCGGACGACGGGGTGCTGCTCGTCACCGGCGGACCCGGGACGGGCAAGACCGCCGTCGCCCTGCACCGCGTCGCGTTCCTCATGTACACGCACCGGGAGCGGTTCTCCCGCCGCGGTGTTCTGGTCGTCGGCCCGTCCCCGGTCTTCGTCGACTACGTCAGCCAGGTCCTGCCCACCCTCGGCGAGACGTCCGTCCGCCTCGTCTCGCTCGAGACGCTCGTGCCGGATGTGCAGGCGGTCGAGCGGGACACTCCGGCGGTCGCCGCGGTGAAGGGCTCGCTGCGGATGGCGGAGGTCCTCAAGCGGGCAGCCCGGGCGGCGGGGCGGCCGCGCGTCGAGGACGCCTCGGTGGTGTTCCGCGGCCGCTCGGTGACCGTCAACGGCCGGGACCAGTCGCAGCGCCGCGCGCAGATCGAACGCTCGCCGCGTAGCCACAACTCCCTGCACACCCAGGCACGCACCGCCCTGGCCAACCTCGTCGTACGCGCCTGGATCTCGGCCGCGGGCGCCCAGGACTGGTCGGACCGCGCCAAGGACGAGCTGCGCGAGGAGGCGGCGTTCGACCTGCGGGAGAACGCCGACTTCGAGCGGGCGATGGACCGGTTCTGGCCGGTGCTGGAGCCGCGGCAGGTCTTCGACGAGCTGCGCAGCGGGTCGCTGCGCCTGCCGCGCGGCGTGCTCAGCGAGGCCGAGGCGCAGCTGCTCGGCCGGGCCTGGCGCGGATCGGCCGGCCTGTCGCCGGCCGACGCCGCCCTGCTCGACGAACTGGCCGAGCTGGTGGGCGAGCCGCCGGCACCGCCCGAGCCGGAGGACGACGAGCCGGTGCCGGACGACTACGGCGAGGTGACGACGTACGCCGACCGCAACTCCCGCAGCCGCCGCGACCTGTCGGCCGACGAGTCGCACCGGGACTACGCGCACGTCGTCGTGGACGAGGCACAAGACGTCTCGCCGATGCAGTGGCGGGCGCTGGGGCGCCGGGCCCGCTCCGGCACCTGGACGGTCGTCGGCGACTGGGCCCAGTCCGTCTGGCCGGATCCGGCGGAGACGCAGGACGCGGTGACCGGGGTGGCCGGCCGGCGGCGGGTACGCCGCCATGAGCTGACCACCAACTACCGCACCTCGACCGAGATCGCCGACCTCGCGGCGGAGGTGCTCGCGCTGATCGACCCGGACGCGACGCCGCCGGCCGCCGTACGGTCCACCGGCTCGGTCCCCGTCGTGCGCACCGGCCTGACGGACCTGCCCCAGGCCGTCCGGGAGGCCGCCGACGAGGTACTCGGCCAGGTGACCGGGACCGTCGGCGTCATCGCGACGGTGGAGGACGCGGACGCGCTGCGGGCCGCGCTCACCGACCCGCGGCTGCAGGTGCTCGACACCTGGCAGGCCAAGGGCATGGAGTTCGACGGCTGCCTGGTGGTCGCCCCGGAACGCATCGCCGCGGAGAGCCCGGCCGGGCTGCGGTCGCTGTACGTCGCGCTGACCCGGGCCACCCAGCGTCTGGTCGTCCTGACCACGGCGGACGAGCCGTGGGGCGACGTGCCCGCGCCGCCGGCCCCAGCCGTCATCGAGGAGGCCATCACCCTCTGGTGAGGCGCCTCACGGGCTCTTCACACAACCTGGGTTCTCATGGAGGGAGACCACGCGCCCCACGACGGAGGAGACACCGGTGAGCCCGATCAGCAGGCGACCGAGCGAGCAGGACCCGGCCGGCTCGCTCGAGCGGGCCCTGATGGAGGTCAAGAAGGTCGTCGTCGGCCAGGACCGGATGGTCGAGCGGATCCTGGTGGCGCTACTCGCCCGCGGGCACTGCCTGCTCGAAGGCGTGCCCGGCGTGGCCAAGAGCCTCGCCGTCGAGACGCTGGCGACCGTCGTCGGCGGATCGTCGGTCCGCCTGCAGTTCACGCCGGACCTCGTGCCTTCGGACATCGTCGGCACCCGGATCTACCGGCCGTCGCGGGAGGCGTTCGACGTCGAGCTCGGGCCGGTGTTCGCCAACCTGGTGCTCGCCGACGAGATCAACCGCGCGCCGGCCAAGGTCCAGTCGGCGCTGCTCGAGGTGATGGCCGAGCGGCAGGTGTCGATCGGCGGTACGACGTACCCGCTCCCCACCCCGTTCCTGGTCCTCGCCACCCAGAACCCGATCGAGAGCGAGGGCGTCTACCCGCTCCCCGAGGCGCAGCGGGACCGGTTCCTGCTCAAGGTGGTCGTCGGGCACCCGTCGATGGCCGAGGAGCTCGAGATCGTCCGGCGGATGGCCGTGGACCCGCCGCGCGCCGAGCAGGTGCTCAGCCTCGAGGAATTGGTCGCCCTGCAGGCAGAGGTGGACCGTGCGTTCGTCCACCACGCGGTGGCCGAGTACGCCGTCCGGCTCGTCATGGCGACCCGCGACCCGGGGCCGTGGGGTGTCCCCGAGGTCGGCCCGATGCTGGCCCACGGCTCGTCGCCGCGCGGGAGCCTCGGCCTGGTGCAGGGCGCCCGCGCTCTCGCCGTGCTGCGCGGCCGCGACTACGTGCTGCCCGCCGACGTCGCCGACCTGGCCGTCGACGTCCTCTCGCACCGGCTGGTCCTCACCTACGAGGCGCTGGCCGACGGGGTGCCCGCCACGAGCATCGTCGAGCGGGTTCTGCAGGTCGTCGAACCGCCACGGGTCGCCCCGTCCCAGGACGGGTTCCGGGGTGAAGGTGCTGCATGACAGGCAGCGTGACGGCACTCCCCCTCGCTCCGGAGGCCTCGGCCCGGCGGCTGCGCCTCGACGTCGCCCGCCGGCTCGACGGGCTGCTGTCGGGCGACCACCTCGGCTACCTGCCCGGGCCGGGCAGCGAGGCCGCCGAGGCCCGGCTGTACTCCCCGGGCGACGACGTACGGCGGATGGACTGGGCGGTGACCGCGCGGACCGGTGAAACGCATGTGCGGGATGCCGTCGCCGACCGGGAGCTCGAGACGACGCTGCTCGTCGACCTGACGGCGTCGATGTCGTTCGGCACGGTGCGGCACGAGAAGCGCGAGCTGGCGCTGGCCCTCGCGGCCGCCGTCATGCACCTGTCCGGCGGCGCGGGCGACCGCGTCGGGGCCGTGGTCCTCACCAGCGACGGGCTGCGCCGGCTGCCGCCCCGCGGCGGCCGGGACGCGGC
>JAOPWV010000186.1 GCA_025965475.1 Frankiales bacterium
ATCTCGACCGCACCACCGTATCGACCGGGCGAACGGATGAGCCGGACCCGTCAGGCGGGCCCGACCCGGCCGATCAGGAACGCCACCAGCAGCAGGAACGCCACGATCCCGACCAGCCCGGTCAGCCACGCGTAGGGCTTGCGGGGATCCTCGTACGCGCCGTCGCCGAGCAGTTCCGGCAGCGTCCGGCCCAGCGACGACGACTGCCCGTCGCGCTGTTGTCCGTCCCGCTGCGGGTCGTAGCGGTCCGGGTCGAACGCCGGATCCAGCGGTCCGTCCGGGTCGCGCGCCGGGTCCAGCGGGCCGTCCGCGCCGGGCCGGAACCGGTCCGGATCCTGCGCCGGGTCGAGGGGAACGGCCACCGTCAGCCCATGTACGGGTAGCGGTGGTCGGTCGGCGGCACGAACGTCTCCTTCAGCGTGCGCGGCGAGGACCAGCGCAGCAGGTTCAGCACCGAGCCCGCCTTGTCGTTCGTCCCGCTCGCCCGGGCCCCGCCGAACGGCTGCTGGCCGACGACGGCGCCGGTCGGCTTGTCGTTGACGTAGAAGTTGCCTGCGGCGAACCGCAGCCGCTCGCTGGCCTGCGCCACGGCGTACGCGTCCTGGGCGAACACGGCGCCGGTCAGGGCGTACGGCGTGCTCTCGTCGGCGAGGGCCAGCGTGCTGTCCCAGTCCGCGTCGTCATACACGAACACCGACAGCACCGGGCCGAAGAACTCGCGGGTGAAGACCTCGTGCCGCGGGTCGCTGCCGACGAGCACCGTGGGGCTCACGAAGAAGCCCTCGGAGTCGTCGGCGGTCCCGCCGGCGAGCACCTCCAGGGCCGGGTCGGCCGCCGCGCCGCGGACGACGCCGGACAGGCGGTCCCAGGACCGCCGGTCGATGACCGCACCGCCGAAGTGCGAGAGGTCCGTGACGTCGCCGTACGACAGCGAGCGGGTGCGGTCGGCCAGCCCGTCGCGCAGCCCGGCCTCCCACAGCGAGCGCGGGACGTACGCGCGCGAGGCCGCCGAGCACTTCTGCCCCTGGTATTCGAAGGCCCCGCGCACCAGCGCGACCTCCAGCGCGAGCGGATCGGCCGACGGGTGGGCCAGGACGAAGTCCTTGCCGCCGGTCTCGCCGACCAGACGCGGGTAGCTCCGGTAGCGCCCGATGTTGCTGCCGACGGTCTGCCACAGGTGCTGGAAGGTCTGCGTCGAGCCGGTGAAGTGGATCCCGGCGAGCTGCTCGTGCGGAACCGCCACCTCGGACACTGCGCCGCCATTGCCGGTCACCAGGTTGATGACCCCCGGCGGCAGCCCGGCGGCCTCGAGCAGCCGCATCGTGAAGTGCGCCGCGAACTGCTGCGTCGGGGAGGGCTTCCACACGACCGTGTTGCCCATCAGCGCCGGCGCGAGCGGCAGGTTGCCGGCGATGGCCGTGAAGTTGAACGGCGTGATGGCCAGCACGAAGCCCTCGAGCGGGCGGTGGTCCATCCGGTTCCACACGCCGGGGCTCGACACCGGCTGCTCGGCCAGCACCTGGTGGCCGAACGCGACGTTGAAGCGCAAGAAGTCGATGAACTCGCAGGCACTGTCGATCTCGGCCTGCTGCACCGTCTTCGACTGGCCGAGCATCGTCGCGGCGTTGAGGGTGTCGCGCCACGGCCCGGCGAGCAGGTCCGCGGCCCGCAGCAGGACGGCCGCCCGGTCGTCGTACGACGTCGCCCGCCACGCCGGCGCCGCCGCCAGTGCCGCGTCCACGGCACGCGTCACGTCGGCGCGGCCCGCCTCGCGCATCGTCCCCAGGACGGCGCGGTGCCGGTGCGGCTGCACGACGTCGACCGGGTCGCCGGAGCCCAGGCGCTGCTCGCCCCCGACGGTCATCGTCAACTCGATGGGCTCGGCGCCGCCGAGCTCCTTGACCTTCGCCTCGAGCGAGGCACGCTCCGGACTGCCGGGCGTGTAACCGCGGGCAGGCTCGTTGATCGGGGTGGGCACCACGGTGGTGGCATCAGGCACAGCTGGCTCCTTGCGCGGGGTCTCCGCATCGTCGACGAGGCAGGTCCCCATGCTGTCACGCAGGATGGACGGGTGAGTTCTCGCCGTCGAGCCCTGCTGATCGCCCTCGTGGGCCTCCTCATCGTCGCCCTGGTGGCCACCGCCGCCCTCCTCCGGACCGGGCGCCCCGGCCACCCCACCGTCGCCTCGCCGTATCCGCCGCAGGACCAGCCGGGACCGGTGCTGCTGGTGCCCGGGTACGGCGGATCCACCGCCTCGCTCGAGGTGCTCGCGGAGAAGCTGCGCGCGGCCGGGCGGCAGGCGACGCTGGTCAGCCTGCCCGGCGACGGCACCGGCGACCTGCGGCAGGCGGCGCGGGCCCTCGACGCGGCCGCCACCGCGGCCCTGGCCGGTGGCGCCCGCTCCGTCGACGTCGTGGGCTACAGCGCCGGCGGTGTGGTGGCGCGGATCTGGGTGCGCGACCTGGCCGGGGATCGCAAGGCCAGGCGGATCGTCACCCTCGGCACGCCGCACCACGGCACCGACGTGGCGGCGCTCGCACTCGCGTTCGCGCCCACCGCCTGCCCGGTCGCGTGCCGGCAGCTCGTCCCCGGCAGCGAGCTGCTCACCGCCCTCAACCACGGGGCCGAGGCGCCGGCCGGACCGGCCTGGCTCTCGGTGTGGTCGACGAAGGACGACGTGGTGACACCGGCCGAGACGTCGCGGCTGACCGGTGCCGTCGACGTGGCACTGCAGGACGTCTGTCCCGGCGTCCAGGTGACGCACGCGGACCTGCCGACGACACCGCTCGTCGCCGGTCTCGTGCTCGACAGCCTGGGCGCCGGCGCGATCCCGACGCCCGGACCCGCGGAGTGCATCCCGCTGCAGGCGGCCGGCACGTCCTAGTGCGTGTCGGCCAACCAGCCGGGGAAGGCGTCGCAGCGGAGGGCGACGTCCAGGCCGGCTCTGAGCTCGTCGGGGACCAGCTCCTCGGGGAGCGCGGTCACGTCAGGACAGCTCGAGCAGTGGCCCGAGCTCCTGGCTGGCGTACCACTGCAACTCGTGGCCCTCGGCCTGCTCCATCCGGAACAGCGCGTCCTCACTGCCCAGATCGGCCTCGATGACCGCGTCCACCGCCACCCGCACATCGTCCTGCGCGTCCGGGTCGTCGACGTGCACCGAACGGACCAGGCGCAGCGTGACCGCGGCACCGACGTGCACGGCGCCACGGTCCACGGCCGGTACCGGCATGACAGACGCGTCCGGAACGTCGGCGACGAGGACCGCCCGGCGCGCCGGCGCGGACGGATCGGCGTCCAGAAGGCGCAGGGAGGCACGGGCGGCGAGCATGAGCGCGGCATACTCCAGTTCCTCCTCGTCACCCTCGACATACCACTCACGGAGCGCGGGCGTGACGGCGAAGCCCGGCAACGGCGGCTCACCGAGAACGCCGTCGTCGAGCAGCCGGCGCAGGGCGGGCAACGTCGAGGGGAGGTAGACGCGCACGGTCAGCCGGCCTCGGCCAGGGGGCCGGACCCGGACGGCCGGAGGGCGGCGGCGGACGTGCGCAGCGAGGTGGTGAGGACGCGTTCGCGCCGCCGCGGATCCATCAGGTTGGCGCCGATCACCGCGAGGTCCTCGGCGCCGGGGCCCAGCATCGTGACCTTCGTCCCGGTGGCCGCGACCTTCCGCATCTCCCCGAGCAGCCGCCGGGTGACGAGCCGGCGGAACCGCCGCTCGATCCGCGCCCCGACGGAGGTCGGTCGGTCGAAGGTCAGCGAGGTCATGGGCGACAGGACGACGACCTCGTCGAGCCCGAGGCCGGCGACCAGGTCCAGCGAGGTCGGCGAGCAGGTGCCTCCGTCGACGTACCGGCGCTCGCCGATGCGCACCGGGGCGTACCAGCCCGGGATCGAGCAGGAGGCCATGACCGCGTCGCGCAGCTCCGCGGGCGGCGAGGCCTCCCGGCCGAACGCGACCCGGCGCCCGTTGTCGTAGTCCATGGCGACCACCCACAGCTGCGGGTGCGGGGCCCAGCCGCCGTCGGGCAGCACACCGTCGACGAGCTGACCGACCGGCGCCATGCTGCCGCGGCCCTGGGGCAGGACGGCGGCCAGCGCCCCCATGGGCGTGACCTTCCTCGGGTGCAGGGCGGAGTTCAGGACGCCGCGGGCCGTCCCGATGCCCAGGCGCGGCAGCGGAGGCAGGGCCCCGCCGGTGCCCTTGTCGGTGTCGTACTCGATCCGCGGGTCGCCCGGCGCCACGACGCCCTGCTGGTGGTTGAGCAGCGTCTCCACGCCGATGCCGCAACCGAGCGCGCTGGCCAGCACCGAGCCGGCGGAGGTGCCGATGAGCACCTCGGCCTCGCGCGGGTCCCAGTCGTACTCCTCCCGGACGGCCGCCAGAGCGCCGATCGTCCACGCGGCGCCGAGCACGCCGCCGGCGCCGAGGACGAGGCCGCGCCGGACCTGGGGCGTGGTCACCGTTCGACCGTCGCGACCAGCTCGGCGAGCGACTCCTCGAGGCAGCCGGCGAGCACGTCGATGTCCGGCATCGCATCCCGGTCGGCGTTGAGGCCGTAGTAGACGCCGCCGTCGTACGACGTGAGCCCGATGCTCACGGCCTGGCCCTTGGCCAGCGGCACGACCGGGTACATCTCGAGCATCCTGGCGCCCGCGGCGTACAGCGGGAACTGTGGTCCGGGCACGTTGGTCACCACCAGATTGAACAACCTGCGGGTGAAGCCACTGGCAGCTCGTGCCGCCAGCGCGTGGATCGTCGGCGGCGCGAAGCCGGTCAGCTGCACGAGCGCGTCCGCCCCGACGGCCTGCCCGGAGTCCTTGTGGGCGCGCATCGCGGCCGACACCTGGCGCAGCCGCATGACCGGGTTGATCTCCCCCACCGGGAGATCGACGAAGTACGACGAGACCCGGTTGCCGAGCTGGCCGCTCTGGTCGTCGACCCGGACCGAGACCGGGACCATGGCGCGGATCGTCGTGCTGGGCGTGACCGTCTCGCCGCGGGTGAGTAACCAGGTGCGGAGCGCGCCGGTCACGGTGGCCAGCACCACGTCGTTGACCGTGCCGCCGTGCGCCTTGCGCACCCGCTTGTAGCCGTCGAGGGAGGTGGCGGCCATGCCGAACCGGCGCTGCTCCCCGATCGGCACGTTGAGCGGCGAGTCCGGCGCCGGCCGGGCCATCGTCCGCGCGGAGGCGAGGACACCCCCCGCGATCGTCGTGATCTTCCCGACCGTCGCACGGGCGTCGACGACCGCGCTCCTGGCGGTGTCGAGGGCCTGCGACGGACGGCGTACGAGGTCGGTGACCGCTCCGACCATGAGCGACGCCGAACTCGGGCTGCGCTCAGGGATCCAGTCGTCGTCGGGCACCTCGCGGGGTGTCGGCGTGAGGTCGAGGATCACCGTGCCGATGTCGACCGCCGAGATCCCGTCGACCATCGCGTGGTGGGTCTTGGTGACGATCCCGACCTGGCCGCCCTCGAGCCCCTCGACGAGATAGATCTCCCAGAGCGGCCGGTTGCGATCCAGCTGACGGGACTGCAGCCGGGCGACCAGCTCCCGCAGCTGGGCGGGCGTGCCGGGCTTGGGCAGCGCGCTGCGCCGGACGTGGTAGGCCACGTCGAAGTCCTCGTCGTCCACCCACACGGGGTTGGCGATGCGGCCCGGGATCGAGCGGACCTTCTGCCGGTAGCGCGGCACGAGCGTGATGCGCTGGGCGATGAGCTCGACCAGCCGCTCGTAGTCGAAGCCGCCCTCTGGCGGCTGGAAGGTCGCGACACCGCCCACGTGCATCGCGGTCGTCGGTGTCTCCATGTAGAGGAAGGACACGTCGAGCGGGCTGAGCCGGTCGGGCATGGGCTACCTCGCAGTCCGCGGCCCCGACGCCGGAGCGGCAGCATCGTCACACACCAGGCGGGATTCGGCCCGGCTCTCGATCATGAGCAGCCGGCGCTGGGACGCGCGGCGGCGCGGCTCGGAACGGCAGCCGGTGTGGGCGAAGGCGTCGCCGCCGGCGCCGCCACCGTGCCGGCGGAGAGCGTGGAGGCGTACGCCGTCGCCTCGGCCGGCGTACGCAGGCGCTGGAATCCGGTGCCCAGGACCACGTCGAGCGCCCCCCTGGCGGCGGTCGGGACCGGGACCAGCTGCGCGCCCAGGATGTGGGCAACGACCAGCATGGCGGCCGGTCGGCCGCCGGGGCCGAACGAGACCCTGGTCGGGCCGGCGAGCCCGGGCGCGTTGCCCATGCCGGCGACCCGGAAGCCGCGCGCAGCCAGTTCGTTGCCGACGGAGCGGGCGAGCAGGCTGCGGCCACTGCCGTTGAGCAGCACCATCTGCACCTGCCCCGGGGCCGGCAGGGCGATCGGGACCGGGGCCGCCTGCGCGGGCGAGGCGGCCGGCGAGGCCGGGGGCACGGCGGCCGGGGC
>JAOPWV010000205.1 GCA_025965475.1 Frankiales bacterium
TGCGCTGGCTCGACCCCCGCCTCGCCCCGAAGATCGTGATCGGTTCGGCGAGCACCATCACCCGCGTGTAGCCGTCCGCGGCCCTGGTCGGACTCGCCGCGCCGCTCGCCGCTGTCCCCGTGGGGAAAGGCGCGCTGTCGCGCTGTCCATCGCGCTGATGCGGGACCTGGATCTGGAGGAGGTCCGTCAGCCGTCAGCCGTCAGCCGTGAGCCGGCGCCACGACCGCACGCGGCGTTCGCTGCGCCGGGACGGGCAGCGTGCCGTCGCCCTCGAGCAGGATGACCCCGTTGCACAGCAGGGCGTAACCGCAGTCCGACAGGTGGTCGCTCACGATGCGGGCCGCCTCGGCGTCGCGCGCCTCGCGGGTGGGGCAGGGCGGGTTGTGCGGGCACGCGGCCCGGCACTCGTCCTGCAGGTTCTGGTCGTACACCGTCACTTCGCCATCTTCTCCGACCGGCCCCATGCCGGTCCCTTCTTCGTCGTTGGTCAAGTGTGCACAACGATGGCGGCGTTCGTGGTGTTCCGACGCGCGGTCGGCCGGTCGGTTCACCCGATCGGGACGTCGTCGCCCGCCTCGTCACTGGCCTCGTCGGGAGTGAGGCTGGCCAGCTCCCGGAGCTGGATCCGCAGCCAACGGGCCACGTCGTTGCGGCGCACGATCTCGGCCGCGTGCGCCAGCCGGTCGTGGCGCAGCTCGACGGGCATGCTCAGCGCCTCGTGCAGCGCGTCGGCCTGCTGGGCGATGTCGAACGGATACAGCGTCAGGGCGAACCGGCCGAGTTCGTCGTGCGCGCCGGCCGCCTCCGACAGGGCGAGCACCATGTCGTGCTCGTTGATGACCACCGCCTCCTTGGCGACCAGGTTCATGCCGTCGGCCACCGCGTTCACGACCAGGACGTCGCACCGGCGGTACGCCGCGGCCGCCAGGGACATGTCCGAGGCGAGCCGCAGGTCGACCGGCTGCCAGGTCGCGGTCCCGTGGGCCGCGTTGACGCGGGTCGCCGCCGCGCCGATCTCGGTGAGGTAGTCGGCGTACTCCGCGACGTCCTGGCGACTGGGCTGCAGCAGCGCCAGGAAGACGACGCGTTCGGCGTACTCCGGGTGCTCGTCGAGAAGCAGACCGAAGGCCTCGAACCCACGCACGATGTTCTTGCTCGGATCGGTGCGGTCCACCCGCAGGACCAGCATCCCGTCGCCGACCTGGGCGTCCAGTGCGGTCAGGTACTGGTCGGCCTCCTCGGCGCAGGCGACCGCCTTGAGGGTCTCCACGTCGATGCTGATCGGATAGGAGCGGGCCCGCACCGTGCGGTCGCCCACGGTGACGCTCCGCTCGGCCAGGTCGATCGGCATCCCGAGCAGCTCCTGGACGCAGAGCAGGAAGTTGCGCGCGTCGGTGCGGGTGTGGAACGCGACCACGTCGGCCCCCAACAGGCCGCGCAGGATGCGGTCGCGCATGTGCGGCGGCAGGATCTTCCAGGCGTCCGGACCCGGCCACGGGATGTGCACGAAGTGGCTGATCATGGCGTCCGGGCAGGCCTGCCGGACGAGGTCGGCCACCAGATAGAAGTGGTAGTCGTGCAGGAGCACCGCCGCCTTGCCGCCGCGCCGCTCGACCTCCTCGATCACCGCGTCGGCAGCCATCCGGTTGGCGGCGACGTAGCCCTCTTCGAAGGCGCGCCGCTCCTCGCGGCCCAGCGTCGGGTGCGAGCCGATGCCGTACAGCCGGTGCTGGATGAACCACAGCAGCGGGTTGGCGATCACCCCGTAGAACGGCTGGTGGACCTCCGGGGGAATCTCGACCAGTCGCATCGTCAGCACCCGCCCGGTGACGTCCTCGCCGGCCTCGGCATCCGGGTCGAGCAACCGCGGCTCGGGGTCGAGGGCGAGCCGGACGGGGGAGCCGCCGGCGGACCGTGCGACCTCGGCGTCCTCGCCGCCGGACGCCACACAGACCCAGACCGCATCGGCGAGGTGGGCGGTGAGGCCCGTCAGCGCGGTGACCAGACCGCCCGCGCCCCGGGTCGCGCTGACCTCGTCGTCGTCGCGGACGAACGACACCGGGCCGCGATGCGAGAGCAGGACGACCGGGAGCGTGAGTTCGGGGACCGCGGACACATGGGTCCCCTGCCCAATCGGCGGTCGCCGCAACAGGTTGCGTGGCTCACGTCCTGCTGTGCAGCTCCGGGTAGGCGGCCCGGGCGATCACCCGGGCGACGGAACGCGAGTGCCACCGGGTGCCCTGCGCCGTCCGCTCGCCGCTGTGGTTCAGGGCGGCGGCGATGGTGTTCAAGGACGCCCCGGACCGGTGCAGCTGCATGATCCGGGCATGGCTGACCGGGTCCACCCGCGGTGCCTCGGCCGGCTCGGCGGTCCCCGTGTGCTCCGCGGCCCACGCGCGCAACTCGGCCAGCGGCACCGCGGGGCTCCACAGGTAACCCTGGCCGCGGTGGCAGCCGAGCGCGACCAGCCGCTCGGCCTGCTCCTCGGTCTCCACACCCTCCGCCACGCAGGTCAGGCCCAGCGTGGTCGCCAGGTGGATCGTGCTCGCCACGATGGCCAGGTCGTCGCCGTTGCGGGTGATCTCGGAGACGAAGCTGCGGTCGACCTTGAGCTGCGTCACCGGCAGTCGCCGCAGAAGCAGCAGGGACGAGTAGCCGGTGCCGAAGTCGTCGAGCGCGACGCCGGCGCCGAGCGCCCGCAGGGCCTCCAGTGTCTCCGTGACGGCGTCCTCGTCGGACAGCAGCGTGGTCTCGGTGAGCTCGACCATCAGCTGGCAGGGCTCGATGCCGGCTCGCTCGACGGCGGCCTCGACGCGCCGTACCAGCGTGCCGTCGGCCAGCTGTTGCGGGGACAGGTTCATGGCGACGTACGGCGCGGTCGTGGGGCCGCCGTCCTTGAGCGTCCGGGCCGCCTGGCAGACCTGCTCCAGCAGGACGTCGGTGAGTTCGGCGACCAGCCCGTCGGACTCGGCCAGCCCGATGAACGCGCTGGCCGGCAGCGTCCCCTCCTGCGGGTGGTCCCAGCGGAGTAGGGCCTCGCAGCCCACGAGCGCACCCGTCGGAAGGTCCACGATCGGCTGGTAGCGGAGGGAGAGCCGGCCCTCCGCGGCCGCCTGACGGAGCTCCGACGAGCGCTTCCGCGTCGTCCTGACGGTGTCCTGCGCGGCGGGGTCAAGCACCTCACTGCGGTCGCGGCCCTGGCGCTTCGCGAGGTAGACGGCGGCCTTTGCGGCGGCCAGCACCTCGATGGTGCTGCCGCCGCGGGAGAGCGAGCTGATCCCGATGCTGGCGGTCACGGGGTGCCCGCCGTGGCCGAGCCCGGCCGGGGGCCGCAGGGCTGCCTGCAGCGCCTCCGGCAGCTCGTCGGCCCGTCGCCCCACGTGTGGGCACACGACACCGAACTCGTCGCCTCCGAGCCGGGCCACGAGGTCGCCCTCGTGCGCGGCCTGCGAGAGCAGTGCGGCGACCGCGACCAGGGTCTCGTCGCCGGCCGCCGTCCCGAGCGATTCGTTGACGAGCCGGAAGCGGTCGAGATTGCAGATGAGCAGGACGCCGGGCTGCAGCCGGCTCCGGTACCCGTCCAGGTGCTCCAGCAGGCGGACCTGGTCGGCCAGGCCGGTCAGGGGGTCCTCTCCGGACGTCTCGGCCCACCCGGTCCGCCGACCGTCGGGGGCTTCCCAGACGTGCACGACGGTGCCCGCGACCTGGGGGTCGGCGCGCAGATCCGTCAGCCGCGCGTGGACGGGTCGCCACGTACCGCCCCACCCGATGCGCGCGTCGACGCTGACGGGACGCCCGCCCGACTCGGCCAGCCGGGCGAAGGCGGCGCTCACCCTGGAGCGGTCCTCCGGGTGGACCACGTCGAGCGCGTCGTCCACCGGCGCCGCGCCCGGGCGCGGCCAGGCGGCGGCGAAACCGTCGTTGACGAACGTCGGCCGCCGGTCGGCGTCCAGCACGGCGGCCAGTTCCGGCGTCGCCCGGATCAGGGAGGCCAGCAGGGGTTCCCGGGCGTGGTCAGACATGACCTACATCTTCCTGCGGACCGACCCGCTGATCCATGGACGAAGTGTCACGTTCCGGGCTGCGGTCCGTCTGTTCTCCGGAGCAGATCGACCAGCCCCTGCTGGGAGGTCACGTGCAGCTTCCGGAACGCCGACGACAGGTGGTTGCGGACGGTGCTCTGACTGAGGAACAGGGTCCGGGCGATGGCGGGGACCCGGTCGCCGGTGATCAGCCGCCCGACGATGTCCAGCTCACGCGAGGTCAGCTCGGACAACCCGGGGACGTCCGGCCGGATGAGCGTCGCCAGGCCCCGGGAGACGTCCGCCGCCTCGATGTCGCGGCCGACGGCCCGCAGCTCGCCCTCCGGAGAGGGTGCCGGCGTCGCCGTCCCGCTGTCGGACGGATGCAGGACGAACGCGAAACCGGGCGGCGGCTCGAGCGGCATCAGGAGCAGCTGCACCTGCTGCCGGCGACCCTCGTTCGTGAGCACCCCGAGCGACAGCGCGACCGCGGAGCGGCTCGTCGTCGCCTGCGCCAGCGCCCAGAGCAGGGCGGACAGGCCGGGTGGGTCGACGATGCGCAGGATCGGCTGCCCCGCCAGCGCGGACGGCTCGTACCCGAGGAGCAGCGTGACGTCGCTGCTGACGCGCTCCAGCAACAGGTCGGCGTCGACGGTCCCGACGACGAGGCTCGTCTGATCGCCAGGGCTCGGCGGGACCAGGGTCTCGCTCCGTCCCTCACCCGGCGACAGCACCCCGAGGACGACGCGGGGCGGGGTGTCCCGGTCGACGGATCGGATCCACACTTGCAGGGGCAGAGGCTCCTCGGTGCCGCGCCGGAGGACGCGACGCGTCTCGTACCCGTTGAGCCGGCCGGCCAGGAGGAGGTCGAGTGCTCCGCTCGGCTCGTCGGCGGCGAACTCCTCGAGACTGCGGCCGACGACCGGTGCGCCGTCCGGCGCCAGCAGCGCGGCGGCGGACGGGCTCGCGGCCGTGATCCGCTCCGACGGCACCTCCAGGACCACGACGGCCAGCGGTGTGCTGCTCACGGAGTCCAGGACGGCGGGGTCGAGGAGCGGTTCCCGCCCGTCCGCGCCCGGCTCCCGGCCCGCCATCGCCGCCTCCCCGCCGCTGCGGGTCGCCGCGCGACTGTGACTTCTTCCCGGACGCTGCCCGACCTTTGGGCAGTCCGCCCATAGTCGCTCGCCGGCGCCCGACCTAGTCTGCGCGTGCCCTTCAGACGACGACTCACCCCCGAGGGAGCACCAGGCGTGCGCGAACTGACCTTGGACGACATCGACAACCTGGTGCTGGGAGCCACGCTCCTCGGCACCGGTGGCGGTGGCGACCCCTACATCGCCCGCCTCATGGTGCGGCAGGCCATCGCCGACTACGGCCCGATCACCGTCGTCGAACCGCATGAGCTCGACCCCGAGGGTCTGGTGCTCACCACGGCGATCATCGGCGCGCCGACGGTCATCCTCGAGAAGATCCCGTCCGGCAAGGAGTTCGCCAGCGGCGTGAAGGCGCTGGCCACCTACCTCGGCAAGGAACCGGTCGCCATGATGCCGATCGAGGTCGGCGGCATGAACACGATCATCCCGCTCGCGACGGCGGCCGAGCTCGGCCTGCCGGTGATCGACGCCGACACGATGCGCCGCGCGTTCCCGCAGATCGAGATGACCGTCTTCACCCTCGCGGGCATCGGGGCCTCCCCGATGAGCATCGCGGACGAGAAGGGCAACCTCGCGGTCTTCGAGACGGCGAACAACCAGACCGCGGAGCGCCTCGCGCGCAGCACCGTGATCCAGCTCGGCCTGGCCAACGCGATCTCCTGCTACCCCGCCACCGTCGCCCAGGTGGCGAAGTACGGGATCCAGGGCTCGATGACGTACTGCATCGAGCTCGGCCGGCTGCTCTTCGCGGTCCAGCGCGGCGAGGAGGGCGCCTACGACGCGTTTCTGGAGTTCGCGCACGGCCGCAAGTTCTTCACCGGCAAGGTCATCGACATCGACCGCCGGACCACCGACGGCTTCGCCAAGGGCACCGTGGTGCTGGAGCACCTCGACGACCCGTCGCGGACCATGCGGGTGGAGATCCAGAACGAGAACCTCATCGCGTTCGAGGACGGCGTGCCGGTCATCACCGTGCCCGACCTCATCTGCCTGCTCGACCACGAGAACGCGCAGCCGATCACGACGGAGACGCTCGCGTACGGCCAGCGCCTCGACGTGATCGGGTTGCCGTGCGCGCCCGAGTGGCACCAGCCCGGAATGCTCGAGGTGGTCGGCCCCAAGGCGTTCGGCTACGACGTGGAGTACACGCCCATGGAGGTGACGGCCAAGTGAGCGGTCTGCGTATCGGCATCGACGTCGGTGGCACCAATACCGACGCGGTCGTCGTCGACGACAACGGAACGGTCGTGGCGAGCCACAAGGCCGCCACGACGCCGGACCCGTTCGACGGGATCCGGGCCGCACTCGACGGCATCCTCGCCGGCGTCGACACCGGCGCCATCACCCAGGCGATGCTGGGGACGACGCACCCGGCCAACGCGATCATCCAGCGCCGTGAGCTCGACCGCGTCGGCGTGCTGCGCCTGGCCGCTCCGTCGTCGCTCGCGATCCGCCCGGGTGCCGACTGGCCGACCGACCTGCTCGCCAACGTCGTCGGCCCGACCGCGATCGTCGGCGGCGGGTTCGAGTACGACGGCACCGAGATCGCGCCGCTCGAGGTCGAGGCCGTCAAGCGTTTCGCCGGCGAGTGCGCCGGCAAGGTCACCGCGATCGCCGTGTCCTCGGCCTTCGCGCCGGCCAGTTACGACCACGAGCTGCGTGCCCTGGAGATCCTCGAGCAGGAGCTCGGCAGCGACGTCCTCGTCTCCCTCTCGCACCAGGTCGGCACCCTCGGCCTGCTGGAGCGCGAGAACGCCACGATCCTCAACGCCTCCCTGTTCGGTGTGGCCCGCCGGGTCGTGGACGGCTTCCACGCCGCGCTGCTCAAGCACGGCATCGAGGTCGACAGCTACCTCACGCAGAACGACGGCACCCTGATGACGGCCGAGGAGGCCGTCCGCCTGCCGATCCTCACCGTCGGCTCCGGCCCCACGAACTCGATGCGCGGCGCGTGCGCCCTCGCCGGGCTCGGCGACGCGCTCGTCATCGACGTCGGCGGTACGTCGGCCGACGTCGGCATCCTCGTGGACGGCTTCCCCCGCGAGTCGTCGGCGGCTGTCGAGGTCGGCGGGGTCCGCACGAACTTCCGCATGCCCGACCTCATCTCGATCGGCCTCGGCGGCGGGACCGTCGTGCGCGGCGGTGCCGGCAGCGTCTCGGTCGGCCCGGACTCCGTCGGGTACCGCGTCTCCACCGAGGCCCGCGTCCGGGGCGGCTCCACGCTGACCCTGTCCGACATCTCCGTGGCGGCCGGCCGGCTGCAGGGCTTCGGCGACAAGGCCCTGCTGGACGACCTGCCGTCCGAGGTCGTCGAGCAGGCGCTGCGCTGGGTCGACGACCAGATCCAGATCATGGCCGAGCGCATGAAGGCGACCCGCTCCGCGGTGCCGCTCATCGCCGTCGGCGGTGGCGCCCACCTCGTGGCCGACAAGGTCGGTGGCACCGCTGAGGTGGTCCGCCCGCAGCACGCCTCCGTGGCGAACGCCTTCGGCGCGGCCATCGCCGAGGCCTCCGGCGCGGTCGACCGCGTCTACCGGTACGAGTCGCTCGGTCGCGAGGCATGCCTGGACGACGCCAAGCAGCTCGCCGTCGAGGCCGCCGTACGCGCCGGTGCCGACCCGGACACGGTCCGGATCACGTCCGTCGCCGAGGTCCCGATGTCCTACCTGCCGGGCCAGGGCTGTCGGGTGCAGGTCAAGGCCGCCGGGCCGCTGGCCCGCTGAGCGCCATGGCTCTGGACACGGCGGAGGCCGTCTACCGCGCCTACAACGACGCGGAGAACGCGCACGACCTGGCGGCGACGGAGCGGCTGGTCACGCCGGACCTGTACGTCGAGGTCAACGGCCGGCCGCAGCTGGCCTCGGCCGCTGACGACGCGGAGGCCAACGCCGCGCTGCTGCGCTGCTACCCCGACTACCACCGCGACCTCGTGGAGGTCGTCGGGACGGCCACCCGCGCGTGCGTCCGCTGGCGCATGGTCGGGAGCGCCGCGCCGGGTCTCGGGCTCGGTCCGCTGGACCTGCACGGCTGCTCCGTCGTCGAGGTGGCCGACGGCCGGCTCGCCCGGGCGTACCTCTACGCGGACGGGCGCGTCCTGGAAGGGCTGCTGGAGAGGGCCCGGGACGGGGCGACGTCGTGACCGTGGGCGGGGCACTGCAAGCACTGCCGATGGCGGACTGCCACAACGACCTGCTGCTCGGCGTCCTGCACCAGCGCGAGCGGGGCGTACAGGACCCCTTCGGGGACTTCTGGCTGCCCCAGCTGCGGGCCGGCGGCGTCGTGCTGCAGGTGCTGCCGGTCTACACCGAGGAGCAGCACATCGGTGAGGGCGCGCTGCGCCGCAGCCTGCTCGTGATCGAGGAGGCCCGCCGCCTGGCGGCCGTGCACGCGGCCGACGTGGCGATCTGTGAGACGGGCCCGGAGATCGCCACGGCGGTCGACGCGGGGCGGATCGCCCTGGTGCTCGCGCTCGAGGGTGCCGAGCCGGTCGGCAGTTCGCTCGCCGTCCTGGACACGTTCTTCCGGCTCGGTGTCCGGATGGCGTCCCTGACCTGGAACCGGCGCACGATGCTCGCCGACGGCATCGGCGAGCAGGACACGGGCGGCCGGCTCACCGGGCTCGGCCTGGAGGCCGTGCAGGAGATGGGCCGGCTCGGGCTGGTACTCGACGTCAGCCACTTGTCGGCCACCGGCTTCTGGCATGTCGACGAGGTCGCCACCCAGCCGTTCGTGGCGAGCCACTCGTCCTGCCACGCGCTGCAGGGCCATCCGCGCAACCTCGACGACGACCAGATCCGGGCGGTGGCCGCCAGCGGCGGCTTCGTCGCGCTCAACGGGTTCGGGCCGTTCCTGGCGGACGAGCCCACGGTCGACGCGTACGTCGAGCACGCGGCCCATGCGGCCTCGCTCGTCGGGGCCGACCACGTCGCCCTCGGCCTGGACTTCATGCGCGACCTCACCGCCGTCGTCGACCCCATCCTGGGCGGCGCCCTGATCGATCCTGACGAGCTGCCGTGGGTCGCCGGCCTGCAGCGACCGGCCGACCTCGCGGAGCTCGGCCCCCGGCTGACCGCCCGGCTGGGGGAGGAGGCGGCCCGCCAGGTCTGCGCCGGCACCATGATCCGCACCCTGACGGACCTGCTTCCGAAGGGGTGAGCGCGCAGTCCCGGGTGCCAAGATGGCCCGTGTCCGCCTCCCCGAGCCGTCGTGGCGACCCCGGTGCCGTCCTCATCCGGCAGCTGGTCGCCCTCGAGCTGCTCGCCGGTGCGACGGTGGCCGGCGGCACGGGCGGCCTCGACCGCGTGGTGGAGGACGTCGTCGTCTCCGCCGGCCGGATCCGGGAGGAGCAGCCGCCCCCGCCGCGGTCCCTGGTCATCATGGACGGCTCCGGCCTGCGCTCGGACACCTACCAGGTGGACGTCGCGCTGCGGACCGCGCACGAGGCCGGTGCGTCCGCGCTGCTGCTCTGCACGCCGAGTGCGCCGGTCGCGCTGGCCACCGTCCGGCTGTCGAACAAGTTGCAGCTGCCCCTGGTGGTGATGCGGGACGCGGACGCGCTCGACCTCGCCGACGGGCTGCGCCGTGTGGTGCGCGCGCCGTTCCTCGTCCGCAGCGACCTGCTGCTCGAGGTCGTCGGCCGGCTCCGGCGTACGGCCGGCTCCGGCGACCTGAAGGCCACCCTGCGCGCGCTGTCCGAGAGCCTCGGGGCGCCCACCGCCCTGATCGGTGCTGAGGGCACCCTCGTGGCCGGCGAGCCGGTGGCGGCGCCCGAGGACACGCACGACCTGCTGGACGTGCGCATGGCCGCGATCGACGGCGACCATGTGCGGCTCGCCCAGCCCATCAGCCTGGCCCCGGGGGAGCGGCCCACCTTCTGGCTCGTGTGCCGGCTGCAGTCGCCGACCGCCGCCTGGCAGGCGGTGGCGACCGACGTACTCGATGTGGCCTCGTGGCTCGTGGCCGTCCGGCTGGTCGCCGACCGCCTGCAGCGCGAACGCGACGCGCGCTTCCGGCTGGGCGTCCTGAACTCGGTGACCGCGAGCCAGGACCGGCCGGAACCGGTCCTCCTCGAGCAGCTCGGCGTCCTCGGCTGGCAGGTCGACGGCTGGTGCACCGCCGTCTCGCTGCAGGCCTCCGGAGACGTGGACCCCCTGCGCGTGCTCACGTTGACCGAGGAACTGGAGCGGCAGCTGCAGGCGGTCGGGCTGCGCGGCCCGCTGGTCGAGCGGCCGGACGGCTGGACGATGTGGACGGTCCAGCGAGCTGAGCCGCCGCCGGCGAGTTACCGGGACACCGTCACGGCCCTGCGCTCGGCGGTGGAGACGTTCGTCGGGTCGGTCACCCGGATGCGCGTGCACGTCGGCGTGGGCCGGCCGTACGACGGACTGGCCGGCCTGCGTACGAGCCTGTCCGAGGCAAAGGGTGCCGCGACCATCGCGCAGGCGGCCGGTGGCCAGGTGGCCGTCCAGCACATCGACGACATGGGCATCCGGCGCATCCTGCTCGGCTGGTACGCGTCGGACACGTTCGCGGAGTTCGCCCACACCCTGCTCGAGCCGCTGCTGCGGGTCGACCACGACGGGGAGCTCATGCAGACCCTCGAGTGCTACCTCGACCGGGAGTCGTCCGCGACCCTCGCCGCCGGCGACCTGGGGGTGCACCGCAACACCGTGCTCAACCGGATCGACCGGCTGCGCGCGCTGCTCACCGTCGACCTGGACGACCCGGACGAACGGCTCGCCGTCCAGCTGGCCTGCCGCGTCGTCAAGCTCAAGGCCGACGGCGCGCACACCCCCTGACGCCCGACCCCCGAGTGGAGCCGCGCCGGGGTCAGGTGCGGGGGTCGCGGTCCACGGTCGGCTCGACGATCGGCACCCAGGCGTCCAACTCCGCCTGGTCCGGGCGCTCGTAGCCGACCCGCTTGCTCGTGCCCCAGCCGTGCCGGGACTGCAGGTCGGCGAGGAACTCGGCGTACCGCACCGGCGCGACGAGGGCGTCGATCACCGGGACCCCGATCTCGGCCTGGACCTTGGCGTAGAAGCCGAACTCGATCGTGCAACCGAGCACCACCACGTCGGCGCCGTCGCGCTCCACGGCCAGCCGGGCCTCCTCCATGATCCGGTCCTCGGTCCGGGCCGGGTCCTTCTGGAACTCGTGCACCGACATCTGCAGGACGCGGAAGGAGGCCAGCCGGTCGGCGAAGCCGTACTTCACGACGTTCTCGTGCATCTCCGGCACCCACTTCGAGCGGCCGACCAGGATCGAGACGCGCTCGCCCAGGGTGCTGGCGATGTGCAGGCTGGCCTCCGCCGGTGCGGTCACCGCCATCCGCGTGGTGATCTCGCGGGCGCCGCGCAGCGCCGGGTCGTAGAAGCAGCCGATGACGGCGGCGTCGTACCCGTTCTCCTCGGCCCAGCGGATCGCGCCCATGGTCTTGCCGGCGACGACCATCTCGTAGGCCTGGTACTCCAGGTGCTGCGGCCCGACGCCGGTGAGGGAGCCGACGTCGATGCGCGTGTCGGGCCGGGCCTCGGCCCGCAGCGCCTCGCCGATCGGGGCGTCGAACGCGCTCGTGCCGACCGGGTTGAGCCAGAAGATCCGCGAACCCATGTGAGCCTCCTGCAGCAGGGTGAGGGCGAGCCGGAAGGAACGTGCGACACGGTGGCACTGGGCGACGCCGCGCGGGAAGCGCACAAGTGCCCAAGCGACACCTCCGACGCTGGGCGGTACGCCCAACCGCGTGCCGCAGGCGCGACACGCCGTACACGCCTTGGGCGTCTCGCCCAGGAGGGCCCCCTCAACTGGGCGATGTGCCTCTTCAAGCCCCTCGGCCCGCTGCCTACGCTCGCGCGCAGACAGGACGTGTTCCCACGTCCCACGGGCAAGGGGGAACCCACCATGGCTTCGATCCATTCGTCCCGGCGGCGCAGCGGCATTGCCGCCGCAGCCGCGATCACCGTCGGTGCGCTGGCGCTCGCCGGCTGTGGCGGCAGCAGCTCCGGCGCCACCGCGGCCGCCTCCGGCGGCGCCAGCCCGGCCGCCGCCGGCGCCAGCCTCGACGCGAACGTCGCGTACCTCTCCGCGAGCTCGGCCAACACCTGGCTGCAGACCTCCAAGAAGGAGATGGAGAAGGTCGCCGCGGCCAACGGCATCAAGCTCACCGAGTTCGACGCGCAGTTCAAGCCGGGCGAGCAGGGCAAGCAGATCCAGGACGTGCTCGCCTCGGGCAAGTACAAGGGCATCGTCATCGCGTCGGTCGACGGCGCCGGCATCATCCCGGACCTGCAGACGGCGCTCGACAAGGGCCTGAAGGTCGCGGTCCTCAACCAGGTCGTCGGCACGAAGCTCGACACCGCCGACCCGCAGTTCCCGGGCGCCTCGGTGTCCGTGCTCGCCCCGCCGCTGCGGTCGGGTGAGCGGTTCGGCAACCTGACGATCAAGGCGTGCGCGGGCATCTCGCCGTGCCGGGTCGTCTACTTCTACGGCCTCAAGGGCACGCCGATCGACACCGCCCTCAAGCAGGGCTTCGACGCCAAGATCAAGAGCCACCCGGAGATCAAGGTCGTCGGCGAGGCGGAGGGCAAGTACCTCGGCCCCGACGTCGCCCTCAAGGCACTGCAGGACGTCATGCAGCGCACGCCCGACTTCGACGTCGTCGTCGGCCCGGACCAGGCGATGGCGGGTGCCGAGCTGGCGCTCAAGGACGCCGGCAAGCTGGCCAAGGTCAAGCTGATCGGCCTCGGCGGCTCGAAGAACGCGATCGACGGCATCAAGGCCGGCACCTGGTTCGGCGGCGTCTACGGCGCGCCCGGCACCGAGGGCAAGCTGGCGATGGAGGCTCTCGTGGCCGCCCTGCGCAGCGGCAAGGTCACCGGCGGCATCGACCCGCTCACGACGCTGCCGGACAACGGCGAGGTCACCAAGGAGAACGTCGCCAAGTTCGCCCCCGAATGGAACGGCTGAGCCTCACCGCATGACGGACACCCACCTCGAGCTGCAGGGCGGCACCAAGCGCTTCGGCGCGACGGTCGCGCTGTCCGACGTCGACCTCGTCGTACGTCGCGGCAGCGTGCACGCCCTCGTCGGTGAGAACGGTGCCGGCAAGTCCACGCTGGGCAAGGTGGTGGCGGGCGTGCACACGCTCGACGCCGGACAGTTGCTGGTGGAGGGGCGACCGGTCGAACTCCGGTCGCCCCGCCAGGCCCTCGGCCTCGGGCTGACGATCATCGCGCAGGAGCTCTCGCTCGTCCCGGAGCGCTCCGTCGTGGAGAACGTCTTCCTGGGACTCGAGGACCACAGCGGGCCTTGGGTGCGGCGCTCCGCCATCCGACGCCGGTTCGACGAGCTCGTCCGGTCCTCCGGCATCGCCGTCCCGGCGGACGCGCTGGTCAGCTCCCTCACCGTCGGGCAGCAGCAGAAGGTCGAGATCCTGCGCGCGCTCGCCCGGCGCGCGCAGGTGGTCGTCATGGATGAGCCGACCGCCCGTCTCGGCGCCGGGGAGACGGAGGCACTGCGGTCGACCGTGCGCCGCCTCGCCGCGGCGGGTACGACGGTCGTCTTCGTCTCGCACTTCCTCGACGAGGTGCTCAGCCTCGCCGACACGATCACGGTCATGCGCGACGGCCGGGTGGTGCGCACCGGGCCGGCGTCCGCGGAGGACCACCGTTCCCTGATCGAGGGGATGACGGGCCGGACGATGGACGCGTCGTTCCCGGACCGCCTACCGGCACCGGCCGATGCCCGGGAGGTCCTGCGCGTCGAGGGCCTGAGCCGCCGCGGCTCCTTCGAGGACGTGAGCTTCTCCGTGCGGGCCGGTGAGGTGGTCGCCCTCGCCGGGCTCGTCGGAGCGGGCCGCAGCGAGGTGGTCCGCGCCCTCTACGGCGCCGACCGCGCCGACGCAGGCACGGTCACCCTCGACGGCCGCGTGCTGCGGGCGAAGAACCCCGCCCAGGCGATCGCCCGGGGCATCTCGATGATCCCGGAGTCCCGCAAGGACCAGGGCCTGCTGATGGGCCGGTCCGTCCGGGAGAACGTCAGCCTGCCGTTCCTGCGCGGGCTGTCCCGGGGCGGCCTCGTGCAGCGGGGCCAGGAACGCCGGCAGACCGGGCAGCTGGCCCGCGATGTCGGCGTCAAGACCGCGTCGTCGGAATCGCCGGTGCTCGCGCTGTCCGGTGGCAACCAGCAGAAGGTGCTGTTCGCGCGCTCGCTCATGCGCACCCCCTCGCTGCTCATCGCCGACGAGCCCACCCGCGGGGTGGACGTCGGTGCCAAGCGCACGATCTACGACCTGATCGCCGACCTGGCCGCCCAGGGCGTAGCGGTCCTCATGGTGTCGTCCGAGCTCGAAGAGGTCCTCGGGCTCGCGCACCGCGTTCTCGTCATGCGGGGCGGGCGGCTCGTGTCCGAGCTGGCGGGGGACGCGGCGACGGAGGACAGCATCATGGCTGCCGCCTTCGGTACGCGTACCGCGTCGGCAGCCGTTCCCGAATCCCGAGGTGAGCACTGATGACCACGCAGACCGACAGCCTCCAGGCCGAGGAGTCGCGCGCCGCGCGCCCCGGGCCGGGCCACTACCTGCGGACCTTCGGCGTCGTATGGGTGACGCTGATCGTGTTCCTCGGACTGTCGCTGCAGACGGCGAACTTCCTCGGCGCCGACAACCTGCGCAACATCCTCGACCAGCAGTCCACGGTCCTCATCGTGGCGGCCTTCGCCACGCTGGTCGTCATCGCAGGCGGGTTCGACGTCTCGCTGTCGGCGATCTTCGTACTCAGCCCGCTGGTCGCGCTGCGCGTCGAGAACGCCACCGGCTCGATGACGCTCACCGTCGTGGCCGGGGTGCTGACCGGCCTCGTCTGCGGCATCGTGAACGGCGTCGTCGTCACCGTCTTCCGCATCAACTCCTTCATCGCCACGCTCGCGACGTCGTTCATCTTCTTCGGTGCCGCCTACCTCGTGAGCAGCAGCTCGATCCTGCGGCCCGAGAACATGGCGATCCGCGACCTCGCCGCCACCCGCGTCTTCGGACTGACGACGGCGACCTGGCTCGCCGCAGTGGCGGTCGTCATCGCGGCGGTGCTCCTGGAGCGCTGCCGGTTCGGCCGCTACGTCTTCGCCGCCGGTGGCAACCCGGAGGCGGCCCGGCTGGCCGGCGTCCCCGTTGCGCGCGTGCAGGCCATGACCTTCGCACTCGCCGGACTGGCAGCCGGCCTCGCCGGCACGCTGAACGCCGCGAAGACGCTGACCGCACAGGCCGCCGACGACTTCACCCTGGTCTTCGGCGTCATCGCGGCCATCGTCGTCGGCGGCACCTCCATCGCGGGTGGTGCGGGCGCCGTGTGGCGCAGCGTCGTCGGAGTCTTCTTCATCGCCCTGCTCGTCAACGGCTTCAACCTCAACGGCGTCGACCCGATCTACCAGCGGATCATCCAGGGCGCCGTCATCCTCGCGGCCGTGGGCGTCGACTCGTGGTCCAGGTCCCGCCGGACGTGACCCGGCTCGTCCGTCGTGCCCACGTCCTTCGTGCCTGAGAACCTCCGGCGCAGCTTCGATGTCGTCGTGGTGGGCGCCGGGATCATCGGCGCCGCCTGCGCGTACCACCTGACCCAGCGCGGCCTGTCCGTGGCCGTGGTCGACCGCGGCTCGGTGGCGGCCGGGACGACGGGCGCGGGGGAGGGCAACATCCTCGTCTCGGACAAGGGCCCGGGTCCGGAGCTCGACCTGGCGCTGCTGTCCCGGCGACTGTGGCGGGACCTGGCCGGCGAACTCGGGCCGGCGGTACAGCTGGAGTCGGCGGGCGGCCTGGTGGTCGCCCGGCGGCCGGCGGACGTGCAGCCACTGTTGGCGTTCGCGGCCGCGCAGTCCGGTGCGGGCGTCGACGCGCAACCGGTCGACGCCCAGGACCTGCGCAGCCTCGAGCCGCACCTGGCCGCGGGCCTCGGCGGCGGCGTGCTCTACGCGCAGGACATGCAGATCCAGCCGATGCTGGCGGCCGCGCACCTGCTGCGCCTGGCCCGCAGGCACGGCGCCACGGTGCTGTTCGGGCAGCCGGTGATCGGCCTGCTGCGCAGAGGCGACCGGGTCACCGGGGTCAGGATGGCGGAGGGCGAGATCTCCGCCGGCGCCGTCGTCAACGCCGCGGGGACCTGGGGCGGTGAGCTGGCCGCCATGGCGGACGTCGTCCTCCCGGTGTTGCCGCGCCGCGGGTTCATCCTCGTCACCGAGGCGCTGCCCCAGGTGATCCGGCACACGGTCTACACCGCCGACTACGTGGCCAACGTGGCGAGCAGCTCCCAGGACCTGGAGACCTCGACCGTCGTCGAACGCACCGTGAGCGGGCCGTTGCTCATCGGCGCCAGCCGCGAGCGGGTCGGCTTCGACCGCACGCCCTCGCTGCCGGTGCTCGCGAAGCTGGCGCGCGAGGCCGTCGCGCTGTTCCCGTTCCTCGCACAGGTGCGGGCGCTGCGGACGTACCCCGGCTTCCGCCCGTACTGTCCGGACCACTTGCCCGTCATCGGGCCGGATCCCCGTGCCCCCGGGCTGTTCCACGCCTGCGGGCACGAGGGAGCCGGGATCGGTCTCGCGCCGGCGACCGGCCTGCTCATCGCCGATGCGGTCAGCGGTTCCGCGCCCAGGCTGCCGCTCGCGCCGTTCGCGCCGGAGAGGTTCGAGACCGCACATGTCTGAGGATTTCACGGTGACGGTCGACGGCCGCCCCGTCGCGGTGCAGGCCGGGCAGACGATCGCGGCGGCGCTCGTCGCCCAGGGCGACCGGGACTGGCGCGGCACCCGGTTCCTCGGCGAGCGGCGCGGTCTGTTCTGCGGGATCGGAGTCTGCTTCGACTGCCTCCTCACCGTCAACGGGGCGAGGTCCGTCCGGGCCTGCCTCGTCACCGCTGAGCCGGGCGACGTCATCACGAGCGAGAACGGGACGGGTCATGACGAGCTCGCGCTCTGAGGAGTTCGATCTGGGGATCGTCGGCGCCGGGCCGGCCGGTCTGTCCGCTGCCGTGACCGCCGCCGACGCGGGCTGCCGGGTGGTGCTGCTCGACTCCGCCGAGCGCATAGGGGGCCAGTACCACCGGCACCCCCCGGCTTCGCTCGCGGGGGATACCCGTGTGGGCAAGGTGTTCGGGCAGCTGCGGGCGGGCTTCGAGGCGCATGTGCAGGCGGGCCGGGTGGATCACCGGCCGGGCCACGCGGTGTGGTCCCTCGTCCGGGAGCAGCAGTTCGTGGTGAACGCGCTGCAGGGCGAGCGCGAGCGCGCCGCCCGCTCGGTACGGGTCCGATCCGTGCTCGTCGCGACCGGTGCCCACGACCGCCAGGTGCCGTTCCCCGGCTGGACGCTGCCGGGCGTGGTTGCCGTCGGCGGGGCGCAGGCGCTGTACAAGGGGTCGCGGGTGGCCGTCGGACGCCGCGTCGTCGTCGCGGGCACCGGGCCGTTCCTGCTCCCGGTGGCCGTGGGCCTGCTCGCGGCCGGCGTGGAGGTCGTGGCCGTCGTCGAGGCCAACGACCCGCGGGCCTACGCACGTGCGCCGCGCGCCCTCGTCGGGGCGTTGCACAAGCTGCCGGAGGCGGCGGGCTACGCCCTGGCCCTGGCCCGCCACCGGGTGCCGTACCTCACCCGCCATGCCGTCGTTTCCGCGCACGGCTCGAGGCGGCTCGAGGGGGTGACCGTCTCCCGCGTCCAGGGCGACTGGACGCCGGTGGCCGGCACCCAGCGGTCGCTGCCCTGCGACGCGCTCGCCGTCGGCTACGGCTTCACCGCCCAGCTGGAGCTGCTCCTGGGGCTCGGCTGCGAGGCTGCTCCTGGCGGCGGCGGCCTCGCGGTGGCCGTCGACGGGAAGCAGCGGACCACGGTGGAAGGCGTCTACGCGGCAGGTGAGACCACCGGGATCGGCGGTGCCGACCTGGCCGCGGTGGAGGGCGCGCTCGCCGGCGCGGCAGCGGCCCGGGCCCTCGGCATGACGGCGCTGCCCGGCCCAGCCGCCATACGCCGGCTGGAAGCGCGCCGGCGCCGACTGCGCCGGTTCGCCCAGGTGCTGCACGCGGTCCACCCGGTACGCGACGGCTGGACGACCTGGGTGGACGACAGCACGCTGGTCTGTCGCTGCGAGGAGGTCACGGTCGGCGCCCTCCGGCAGGCGGTCGACGAGCACGGCGCCGTCGAGGCGCGGACGGTGAAGCTGCTGGCACGCCCGGGAATGGGCTGGTGCCAGGGCCGCATCTGCGGCACCGCGACCGCGACGTTGACGTCGTGTCTGTCCGGGCGCCCCACGACGACCCAGGATGCTGTCGGTGCCGCGACGAGGACGCTGGCGCAGCCGGTCCCGCTGGGCGTCCTGGCGTCCCTGTACGACGAGCCGGCGCGAGACGGCGACGTGGCCCATGACCGCGAGGAGACCCCGTGACACTCGACCCCGTGACCCTCGACCCGGTGACCCTCGACGGCCTGCCGCGCATCGACGAGGCCGCGCTGCGGCAGCTGGTGCCACCGGCCGCGGCCGTGGACGCGCTCGAGCAGGCCCTGCGGGACGGCTTCGACCCGGCCGGCGACGCGCCCCGGTCGATCGTGCCCGTGCCGTCCGGTCAGATCCTGTCGATGCCCTCGAGCTGGGGGGACTTCGCCGGCACGAAGCTCATCACGCTGGCACCGGGGAATCCGTCGGCCGGCCTCCCGCGCATCCACGGGATCTACCTGTTGCTGGACGGCGCGACGCTGCGCCCGATCGCGCTGCTGGACGGCGCGGCCCTGACGACGCTACGCACTCCGGCGGTCTCCGCGCTCGGCGTCCGCCACCTTGCGCCGCCGAGCGTGGACCGCCTCGTCGTCTTCGGCACCGGCCCGCAGGCCGCTGCGCACGTCGAGGCGCTACGGGCCGTCCGCGACGTCGGCGAGGTGCTCGTGGTGGGCAGGACCGCGGCCCGGGTTGACGAGGTGCTGTCCGCACTCGCAGCCGGGGGAGTGCCGGCCCGTAGCGGTACCCCCGAGGACGTTGCGACCGCCGACGTGGTCGTCTGCGCGACGGCGGCCCGGAGCCCGCTGTTCGACGGTGGGCTGGTGCGGGGCGGGCAGCTCGTGGTGGCCATCGGCTCCCACGAGCCGGACGCGGCCGAGGTGGATGCGGACCTGGTGGGCCGGTCGGCTGTCGTCGTGGAGGACCGGGCCACCGCCCTGCGTGAGGCCGGCGACGTCGTCCGTGCCGTCGCGGCCGGCACCATCGACGCGGAGGCGCTCATCCCGCTGGCGGACGTCGTCCGCGGCGAGGCCGTCCTGCCGGCCGAAGGGCCCCGGTTGTTCAAGAGCGTCGGGATGTCCTGGGAGGACCTGGTGATCGCGGCCGCGGCTTACACCGCGCTCCGGGCCAGCCGGCGGGGCTAGGTCCGCGCCACCGCCACGTGGTGGTGGATGACCTCCTTGATGATGAACGCCAGGAACTTCTCGGCGAACGTCGGATCGAGCTGTGCCTCCTCGGCCAGCCCGCGCAGCCGGGCGATCTGCAGGGCTTCCCGGTCCGGGTCGGCGGGCGGCAGGCCGTGCCTGGCCTTGAGCCGGCCCACCTCACCGGTGTGCTTGAAGCGCTCGGCGAGCAGGAAGACCAGTGCGGCGTCGACGTTGTCGATGCTGGCGCGCAGGCGCTGCAGCTCCTCCTGAGCCGACGGCCCCGCGCTGCTCGCGTCGTCCATCTGGCGCTCCGATCCGTCGTAGCCTCGTTCCCGCATGGGGCACGAGGCTACGGCGAACCTTTGCGGCGTGTGTCAGTGGCAGGTCCCCGTGCCCTTGTCGGTGAACGGCGTGCTCGGGTCGGCGATGTACTGGTAGTCGTAGCCGGTGGGGTGCAGGGTCAGCTTGAGGACGCCGAAGATGTTGCTCTTGCGCACCTTGCTGTTCGGGACCACGCTCGCGAACCCGGTGTAGTAGGACCCGCCGGTTCCGACCACGATCTCCGTGATGCCGTTGGTGCTGGCCGAGCCGGAAGCCTTCTGCGGTGCGAACCGCTCGTAGCTGTGCGAGTGGCCGGCCAGGTAGAGGTCGACTCCGGCGCTGTCCATGGCACTGATCAGCGGGGCGATGTCGGCGCTGGCGAAGCTGTTCGAGCTCCAGCGGGGCCGGTGG
>JAOPWV010000214.1 GCA_025965475.1 Frankiales bacterium
GCCGCGGGGGAGCAGGCCGTGGAGGAGTTCGCCGAGGCCCGCGTCGCCGAGCTGGAGGCCCGTTACACCGGCCGCCTCGCCGACCTGCCGAGCGAGGAGCGGCCCGCCGCGCTCGCCCGGGCGCTGACCGCCGACGGCTACGCCGCCAGCACCAGCGTGCAGGGCACCGGTGTCCAGCTCTGCCAGCACCATTGCCCCGTGCAACACGTGGCTCAGGAGTTCCCGCAGCTGTGCGAAGCGGAGACCGCCGCCCTCGGGCGGCTGCTCGACGTACACGTGCAGCGGCTGGCGACGATCGCCCACGGCGACGGCGTCTGCACCACCTTCATCCCGTCCGGGACGGCAACAGGGAAGGCAACACGATGACGACCACCCCCGACCAGCTCGAGGGTCTCGGCACCTACAAGTTCGGCTGGTCCGACACGGATGCCGCCGGTGCCGCGGCCAAGCGGGGCATCAACGAGGACGTGGTCCGCGACATCTCGGCGAAGAAATCCGAGCCGCAGTGGATGCTCGACATGCGCCTCAAGGGCCTCAAGCTGTTCGAGAAGAAGCCCATGCCGACCTGGGGGTCGGACCTGTCGGGGATCCACTTCGACAACATCAAGTACTTCGTCCGGTCGACGGAGAAGCAGGCGACCAGCTGGGACGAGCTGCCCGCCGACATCAAGTCGACGTACGACCGGCTCGGCATCCCGGAGGCGGAGAAGCAGCGCCTCATCGCCGGTGTCGCCGCGCAGTACGAGTCCGAGGTCGTCTACCACCAGATCCGCGAGGACCTGGAGGAGAAGGGCGTCCTCTTCCTCGACACCGACAGCGCGCTCAAGGAGCACCCGGATCTGTTCCGCGAGTACTTCGGCTCGGTCATCCCGGTCGGCGACAACAAGTTCGCCGCGCTCAACACGGCCGTGTGGTCCGGCGGCTCGTTCATCTACGTCCCGCCGGGCGTGGTCGTGGACATCCCGCTGCAGGCCTACTTCCGGATCAACACCGAGAACATGGGCCAGTTCGAGCGGACGCTGATCATCGCCGACGAGGGCTCGTCGGTGCACTACGTCGAGGGCTGCACGGCGCCGATCTACTCGAGTGACTCGCTGCACTCCGCGGTCGTCGAGATCATCGTGAAGAAGGACGCCCACGTCCGCTTCACGACCATCCATAACTGGTCGAACAACGTCTACAACCTGGTGACCAAGCGCACCGCCGTGCACGAGGGCGGCCGCATGGAGTGGATCGACGGCAACATCGGCTCCAAGGTCACCATGAAGTACCCGGCCTGCTACCTGCTCGGTGAGCGCGCCTCCGGCGAGACCCTGTCGGTCGCCTTCGCCGGCCCCGGCCAGCACCAGGACGCCGGCGCGAAGATGGTCCACGCCGCCCCGAACACGACCAGCAACATCGTGTCGAAGTCGGTGGCCCGCGGCGGTGGCCGTACGTCGTACCGCGGCCTGGTCCAGGTTCAGGAGGGCGCGCACGGCAGCAAGGCGAACGTGAAGTGCGATGCGCTGCTCGTCGACACGATCAGCCGCAGCGACACCTACCCGTACGTCGACGTCCGCGAGGACGACGTGTCCATGGGGCACGAGGCGACCGTGAGCAAGGTCGGCGAGGACCAGCTCTTCTACCTGATGAGCCGCGGCCTGGCCGAGGACGAGGCGATGGCGATGGTCGTGCGCGGCTTCGTCGAGCCGATCGCCCGCGAGCTGCCGATGGAGTACGCGCTCGAGCTGAACCGGCTCATCGAGCTGCAGATGGAGGGTTCCGTTGGCTAGCAGTTCCATGCAGGACGCGCTCTCGACAGAGCGCACTGCATTGCGCGAGCAGGGTGGCGTCACCGACGGCACCCTCGCCGCGAACGTCACACCGTCCACCCCCGCCAAGCCGGCGGACGTCCGGCCCGAGCGCATCACCTCCCGCGACCCGGAGGCCTACCCGGCCGTCACCGGCCGCGAGGAGGAGTGGCGGTTCACCCCCGTCGACCGGCTGCGCGTGCTGCTCGACGGCGCGCCTTCGGCGGCACAATTGCAGTGGAAGACCGAGCTGCCGGCCGGTGTCGAGCTGCGCGAGGTCGCTGCCGGCGACCCGCTGCTCGACCGCGTACCCGTGCCGGTCGACCGCCTGTCCGCCCTCGCCGTGACGCGGGCCGGTGGAGCCGTCGTCGTGTCAGTGCCCGCTGAGGCGCAGCTCGACGAGCCGGTCGTCCTCCACCTGCACGGCAGCGGCGAGCAGGACGTCGTCTGGGGCCACGTGGTCCTCGACCTCGGCGCGTTCTCGCGGTCGACCGTCGTGCTGGAGTACTCCGGCGACGCCCGCTACGCCGCTAGCGTTTCGGTGCTCGTCGGCGACAGCGCCCGGGCCGACGTCGTCAGCGTCCAGGAGTGGGACCGCACCGCCGTGCATGCCGGGCACACCGGCATCCGGGTCGGCCGCGACGCCCACCTGCGGGCCATCGACGTGACGCTCGGCGGTGACGTCGTCCGTCTGGTCAAGACCGTGGAGTACGCCGGCCCCGGCGGCGACGCCGAACTGTTCGGCCTGTATTTCGCCGACGCGGCGCAGCACCTCGAGCACCGGTTGTTCATCGACCACGCGGTGCCGAACTGCCGGAGCCGGGTGACCTACAAGGGCGCCCTGCAGGGCGACTCCGCGCGCACGGTCTGGGTGGGCGACGTGCTCATCCGCGCCGAGGCGACCGGCACCGACACGTATGAGCTCAACCGCAACCTGCTGCTGACCCCCGAGGCCCGCGCGGACTCCGTCCCGAACCTCGAGATCGAGACCGGCGAGATCACCGGTGCCGGTCACGCCAGCGCGACCGGCCGGTTCGACGACGAGCAACTGTTCTACCTGCAGGCGCGGGGCATCCCGGCCGACGAGGCCCGGCGGATGGTCGTGCGCGGCTTCTTCGCCGACATCCTCCAGGAGATCGGCGTACCCGCCCTCGAGGAGCGACTGCTCGGCGCCGTCGAGGCGGAGCTGGCACGGGTGGCGCTGTGACCGACGGCGTCCGGGCCTGCCAGCTGTCGGACGTCCCCGAGGAGGGGGCGCTCCGCGTCGTGGTGGACGGCCGCCCGATCGCCGTCGTGCGCAGTGCCGGTGAGGTCTTCGCGATCCACGACGTGTGCTCGCACGCCGACGTACCTCTGTCCGAGGGTGACGTGGAGGACTGCACCATCGAGTGCTGGCTGCACGGTTCCCGTTTCGACCTGCGGACGGGCAAGCCGCTGGCGCTGCCGGCCACCCGTCCCGTTCCCGTCTATGCCGTGACCGTCGAGGGCGACGACGTCCTCGTGAAATTGGAGTCCTGATGAGCACCCTCGAGATCCGCGACCTCCACGTCACCGTGGAGGCCGACGGCGCCCCCCGCGAGATCCTGCGGGGTGTCGATCTCACGGTCCGCTCCGGTGAGACGCACGCGATCATGGGCCCGAACGGCTCCGGCAAGTCCACGCTGGCGTACTCCGTCGCGGGCCACCCGAAGTACACCGTCACCCAGGGCACCGTGACCCTCGACGGCGAGGACGTCCTCGCGATGACCGTCGACGAGCGCGCCCGGGCCGGCCTGTTCCTGGCCATGCAGTACCCGGTCGAGGTTCCCGGCGTCAGCGTCTCGAACTTCCTGCGCTCGGCCGCCACCGCGGTCCGCGGCGAGGCCCCGAAGCTGCGGCTGTGGGTCAAGGAGCAGAAGGAGGCCATGGCCCGTCTGGAGATGGACCCGGCCTTCTCCGAACGCTCGGTCAACGAGGGCTTCTCCGGCGGCGAGAAGAAGCGCCACGAGATCCTCCAGCTCGAGCTGCTCAAGCCCAAGATCGCGATCCTCGACGAGACGGACTCCGGCCTCGACGTCGACGCGCTGCGCGTCGTGTCCGAGGGCGTCAACCGGGTCCGGTCCTCCGGCGAGACCGGCACGCTGCTCATCACGCACTACACCCGCATCCTGCGCTACATCCAGCCCGACTTCGTGCACGTCTTCGTCGCCGGCCGGATCGTGGAGGAGGGCGGCAAGGAGCTCGCCGACGAGCTCGAGGCGAACGGCTACGCCAAGTACGGCGGCGACGCCGCGGCTGTGCCCGCCGGTCCTCTCGTCGGGGGCGTTCTCCCGGGCGCGGGGGGCGCGGGCTCGTGACCTCGACCCTCCCGGACCTGACCGCGACGCCGTACGACGTCGAGGGCGTGCGCCGCGACTTCGCGATCCTGTCGCGTGAGGTCAACGGGCGGCCGCTGGTCTACCTCGACAACGCGTCGTCGACGCACAAGCCGCGCCAGGTGCTCGACGCCGAGCGGGCCTTCCTCGAGCAGCACTACAGCAACGTGCACCGCGGCGTGCACACGCTCTCGCAGGAGGCCACCGACGGCTACGAGCAGGCGCGGACCACGGTCGCGTCCTTCATCGGCGCGCGGCACGACGACGTGGTGTTCACGAAGAACGTCACCGAGGCGATCAACCTCGTGGCCTACTCGATGGGCAACGCGCCGGCCGGTTCGCAGTTCCACCTCGGCGCCGGTGACGAGATCTGCGTGACGGAGATGGAGCACCACTCCAACCTGGTGCCGTGGCAGCTGCTCGCGCAGCGCACCGGCGCCACCCTGCGCTGGCTCCCGCTCACCGACGAGGGCCGGCTCGACCTGACCGAGCTCGACGCGGTGGTCAACGAGCGCACGAAGATCCTCGCGTTCACCCACCAGTCGAACCTGCTCGGGACGATCAACCCGGTCGACGTGCTCGTGCGCCGGGCGCATGCGGTCGGCGCGCTCGTGCTGCTCGACGCCGCCCAGTCGGTGCCGCACTTCCCGGTCGACGTGACCGCCCTCGGCGTCGACTTCCTCGCGTTCACCGGGCACAAGCTCGTCGGCCCCACCGGCGTCGGCGTCCTGTGGGGCCGCGGCGAGCTGCTCGCGGAGATGCCGCCGTTCATGGGTGGCGGCTCGATGATCGAGGTCGTCGAGATGGCCTCCTCGACGTACGCCCCGCCGCCGGAGAGGTTCGAGGCGGGTACGCCGGTCATCAGCCAGGCCATCGGCCTGGCCGCGGCCTGCGACTACCTGTCCGCGGTCGGCCTCGACAAGATCGCGGCCCACGAGGCGGCGCTCACCGCGCGGCTGCTCGACGGCCTGCGCCGGATCGACGGCGTCCGGGTCATCGGCCCGGACACCACCGAGATGCGGGGGAGCGCGGTCTCCTTCGTCATCGACGGCGTCCACCCGCACGACGTCGGGCAGACGCTCGACGAGGTCGGCGTGGCGGTCCGGGTCGGGCACCACTGCGCCGCGCCGGTGTGCCGCCGGTACGCCGTGCCGGCGACTGCGCGCGCGTCGTCGTACCTCTACAACACGCCGAGTGAGATCGATGCGCTGCTCGAGGGGATCGAGCACGTGAAGCGCTTCTGGGGGGCAGCGTGACCGAGGGTTCCAACGAATCGCTGTACCAGGAGATCATCCTCGACCACTACCGCAACCCGCACCACAAGGGGCTGCGCGACCCGTTCGACATCGAGGTGCACCACGTCAATCCGACGTGCGGCGACGAGGTCACCGTGCGCGTGAAGGTGGTCGACGGTCAGGTCCAGGACGTGTCGTACGACGGGCAGGGCTGCTCGATCAGCCAGGCCTCGACGTCGGTGATGACCGATCTGGTCATCGGCCGGAAGATCGACGACGCGATGGAGAAGGCGGAGGCGTTCCTCACGCTCATGCAGTCCCGCGGGACGCTGGAGCCGGACGAGGACGTTCTCGAGGACGGCATCGCCTTCGCGGGCGTGTCGCGTTACCCGGCGCGGGTCAAGTGCGCGCTGCTGGGCTGGATGGCATGGAAGGACGCGACGGCACAGGCCGTCGCGCACACAGCAGAGGAGGCGTCGTGAGCGACGTGACAGCAGAGGCGGCTCTCGACGCGACCACCGTCCATGAGACCCCGACGGTCGGCGACAAGGTCAAGACGAAGGCGGCCGACGAGGACGTCATCGAGGCCATGAAGGACGTCGTCGACCCCGAGCTCGGTATCAACGTCGTCGACCTCGGACTGGTCTACGGCGCGCAGGTGCACGAGGACAACACCGTCACGCTCGACATGACGCTGACCTCGGCCGCCTGCCCGCTGACCGACGTCATCGAGGACCAGACCCGCAACGCGCTGGACCCGCTCGTCAACTATGTCAGGATCAACTTGGTCTGGATGCCGCCGTGGGGCCCGGACAAGATCACCGATGACGGCCGCGACCAGCTGCGGGCCCTCGGCTTCAACGTCTGAGCCACGCACATCCCGCGTGATCGACAGGCTGCTGTCTACAGGCTGCCGCTGAAGGTGTCGCAGGACGGGGGCCGGCCGCTCGTGTAGCCGGTGGTGAACCACTTCTGCCGCTGCGCCGACGAGCCGTGCGTCCACGACTCGGGGTTGACCCGGCCCTGGAACTCCTTCTGGATCCGGTCGTCGCCCACGGCGGAGGCGGCGTCCAACCCGTCCGCGATCTCCGCCGGCGTCACCGAGGCGAGGAACCCGGTGGCGACGGCGTTCTTCGCCCACGCGCCGGCGTAGCAGTCGGCCTGCAGTTCGAGCCGGACGGACGCCGACTGCGGCCCGGTGCGGTCGCCGGAGCGGGCCACCCGGTCGCTCACCCCGAGCAGGTTCTGCACGTGATGGCCGTACTCGTGGGCGACGACGTACGCCTGCGAGAACGGGCCGCCCTGGGCGCCGAGCTTCGTCTTGAGCTCGTCGAAGAACCCGAGGTCGAGGTACACGCGCTGGTCCGCCGGGCAGTAGAACGGCCCGACGGCCGACGTCGCGGCGCCGCAGCCCGTCGTGGTCTGCCCGGTGAACAGCTGGGTGCTGGACGGCGTGTAGCGGCTGCCCAGCTGGCCGGCCCAGTACTTCTGGACGCTGTTGACCACACCGACGATGCGGCAGTCGTCGTACTTCTCGGCGTCCGCCCCGGTCCGGCAACGCTGGGCGAGGTCGGAGGCCGGGACCGGACCGGTGGCGGGCGAGGCGCTGCCGCCGGTCAGGTCGGCCGGGTTCACGCCGAGCACCAGGGCGAGGATCAGACCGACGATGCCGAGCCCGCCGCCGCCGATCGCCAGGCCGCCACCGCCGATCCGGCGTCCTCGCTGGTCGCTGACCTGCGAGGTGTCGAGGCCGACGTTGTCGTTGAAGTCCATGGGGTCCGTTCTCTTCGAGGGCCGCCGGTGCACGCAGGTCGTACCCTGGGAGGGTGACGACGACGCCCTGACCGGGAGCGCACTGGCCGCTGTCTGCCCTTCCGTCCCGTCGTCCCCTCCCCGAAGGAACTCATGATCACGGTCCAGGATGTCGAACTGCGCGCCGGTGCGCGCCTGCTCCTCGACGAGGTGACCTTCCGCATCCAGCCAGGTGACCGGATCGGTCTGGTCGGCCGTAACGGCGCCGGCAAGACCACGCTCACCAAGGTGCTGGCCAAGCAGGGCCTGCCGGCTGCCGGCACGATCACCCACACCGGTGACGTCGGCTACCTGCCGCAGGACCCGCGCACCGGCGACCTCGACGTCATCGCCCGCGACCGGGTGCTGTCGGCCCGCGGCCTCGACGAGATCCTGCGCGGCCTGGAGAAGGCGCAGCTGCAGCTGTCCGAGTCGCCTGACGATGCCGACGTACTGCGCAAGTACGGCCGACTCGAGGAGCAGTTCACCGCCCTTGGGGGATACGCCGCGGAGGCCGAGGCGGCCCGCATCTGCTCGAACCTGGGACTGCCCGAGCGGGCGCTGGACCAGGAACTCGGCACCCTGTCCGGCGGTCAGCGCCGGCGCATCGAGCTGGCCCGCATCCTTTTCTCCGGGGCGACGACGCTGTTGCTCGACGAGCCGACCAATCACCTCGACCACGACTCCATCGTGTGGCTGCGCGATTTCCTCAAGAAGCACCAGGGCGGCCTCGTGGTGATCAGCCACGACGTCAACCTGCTCGAGGCCGTCGTCAACAAGGTCTTCTACCTCGACGCCAACCGGTCGGTCCTGGACCAGTACAACGTCGGCTGGGTCAACTACCTCAAGCAGCGCGAGACGGACGAGCGGCGGCGCAAGCGCGAGCGGGCCAACGCCGAGAAGACCGCCGGCCAGCTCAAGCTGCAGGCCGACAAGATGCGCGCCAAGGCCACCAAGGCCAAGGCCGCCCAGAACATGGACCGTCGCGCCGAGCGGCTGCTCGCCGGGCTCGAGGGCACCCGCACCGCCGACCGGGTCGCGAAGCTGCGCTTCCCGGAGCCCAAGGCGTGCGGCAAGACGCCGCTCACGGCCAAGGAGCTGTCCAAGTCCTACGGCTCGCTGGAGATCTTCACCGACGTCGACCTGGCCATCGACCGGGGTGCCCGCGTCGTGGTCCTCGGCCTGAACGGCGCCGGCAAGACGACCTTGCTACGGATGCTGGCGGGCGTCGAGCACCCCGACACCGGCGAGGTGCTGCCCGGGCACGGCCTGGTGCTCGGCTACTACGCGCAGGAGCACGACACCCTCGACACGGACCGCACCGTGTTGGAGAACATGCGCTCGTCCAGCCCGGACCTGCCCGAGGCCGAGGCGCGCCGGGTACTCGGTTCGTTCCTGTTCAGCGGCGACGTCGTGCACCAGCCGGCGGGCACCCTGTCCGGTGGTGAGAAGACACGCCTGGCGCTGGCCACGCTGGTCGTGAGCGGGGCCAACGTGCTCCTGCTCGACGAGCCCACCAACAACCTGGACCCGGCCAGCCGCGAGGAGATCCTGTCCGCGCTGTCGTCGTACGCCGGGGCGGTCGTCCTGGTCACGCACGACGAGGGTGCCGTCCGCGCTCTGGAGCCGGACAAGGTTCTGCTGCTGCCCGACGGCGTCGAAGACCAATGGTCCGACGACCTGGCCGAATTGATCTCGCTGGCCTGAGATCCACCTCCGCGCCGGACGTTCCGCGAGCCCGAACCCGGGTAGTCCCCGGAAGGGTCTCAGCGATCATGCTGAGAGGGGACCAGGGGTCGACGGAGGGCACGGACGTGGCAGAGCTCAAGAAGGGCAGCCGGGTCACCGGCGGCGAGCGTGACAAGCTCGCGGCAGAGCTGAAGAAGAAGTACGAGCAGGGCCAGAGCATCCGTCTGCTGGCCGAGAGTTCAGGGCGTTCGTACGGCTTCGTGCATCGCATCCTCAGCGAGTCCGGCGCCACCCTGCGCGGCCGCGGCGGGGCCACCCGCAAAAAGGCCTCCTGACGGGCCGCACCTCCACAGTTCGCCGACCGGCCCCCGCCGGCCGGCCGGCTCTCGGCATGCCCGGCTCCCTCTGCCAACCCCTCCCGGCGGGCGGTTCCCGCGCCCTGATGCGAGGCTGAGCCCGTCGGTGCGGACGTGTGTCCGTACGCCGTGATCCGTAGGGGAGTCGCCACAGTGGATCTCACGCTCAGCCCCGAACAGCACGCCGTCCGCAAGGCCGTGCGCGAGTGGGTGGACGACGTCGTCGTACCGCCGGCGCTGCGCAACGACCGGGAGGAGCGGTTCCCACAGGAGGCGCTCGACGGTCTGCGGCAGACCGGCTTCATCGGGATGTCGATCCCGGAGGAGTTCGGCGGCGGTGGCGCCGACCCGCTGTCGTACGTCCTGCTCATCGAGGAGCTCGGCCGCGGCGACGCGAACGTCCGGTCGCTCGTGAGCGTCCACCTGGGGCTGGTGTCCGGCTCGATCGACCGGTGGGGCACCCAGGAGCAGAAGGAGCAGTGGCTGCCGCGCATGGCGACCGGCGAGGTGCTCGGCTGCTTCGCCCTCACCGAGCCCGACTTCGGGTCGAACCCCGCCGACCTGCAGGCGAGCGCCGTCAAGCAGGCGGACGGCAGCTACCTGCTGAACGGCACGAAGATCTTCATCACCAACGGCAGCATCGCCGGCGTCGCCCTCGTCATGGCGCGGACCGGCGGTCCGGGCGCCAAGGGCGTCAGCGCCTTCCTCGTCCCCACCGACACGCCCGGCTTCGAGGCCAGGAGGATCCACGGCAAGTTGGGGCTGCGCTCCTGCGACACCGCTGAGCTGGTCCTCCGCGACGTGCGGGTCGGGCCGGAGACCCTGCTCGGCGGTGTGGAAGGCAAGGGCATCCGGGTCGCGCTGACCGCGCTGAACGACGGTCGCATGTCCCTGGGCGCGTCCTGCACGGGCCTGGCTCAGGCGGCGCTGGACACGATGGTCGCGTACACGACGCAACGGACCCAGTTCGGCAAGCCGATAGCCGGCCACCAGCTGGTGCAGGAGCTCATCGCCGACACCGCGGTGGAGGTGGACTGCGCGCGGCTGCTGACCTGGCGGGTGGCCGACCTCAAGACGCGCGGCGAGGACTACGCGCTGGCGGCGAGCAAGGCGAAGTACTACGCCAGCGAGGCCAGTGTCCGGGCCGCGAACGCCTGCGTGCAGGCGCACGGCGGCTATGGCTACATCGACGAGTACCCGGCCGGGAAGTACCTGCGGGACGCGCGGGTTACAACGCTGTACGAAGGCACCAGTCAGATCCAGAAGCTCATCATCGGACGGGCACTGACGGGGATCTCGGCGTTCTAGCCGCCTTCCGAACCCTGGAAGGGGGCGTAGCGGCATGGGACCTGGAGCTGGAGCGCCCTGGGCGGCGATGCGGTCGTTCTCCCGCGACAGCTCGGTCACCGACACGAAGCTGGCCAAGGGGACGGTGCGCCGCATCGTGCGCTTCGCCGCGCCGTACAAGAGCCAGCTCGTCGGCTTCCTCGCCGTCATCGTCATCGACGCGATCGTCGCCGTCGCCCCGCCGCTGGTCCTCAAGAAGATCATCGACGACGGCATCGGGACCAACCCGCCGTCCACCGGTCGGCCCGGGCTGGTGCTGGGGCTCGCCGCCTTTGTCGCGGTGCTGGCGCTCTTCGACGCCGTCCTGTCGTTGATCAACCGCTACTACTCGGCACGCATCGGCGAGGGCCTGATCTACGACCTGCGCTCGCAGGTCTACGGCCACGTCCAGCGGATGCCGATCGCCTTCTTCACCCGTACCCAGACCGGCGCGCTCATCAGCCGCCTGAACAACGACGTGCTCGGCGCGCAGCAGGCCTTCACCGGAACGCTGTCGAACGTCGTCAGCAACGTCATCGGTGTGGTCCTGACGCTGTCGGTGATGTTCGTCCTGTCCTGGCAGATCACGCTGCTGTCGCTGGTCCTGCTGCCGGTGTTCATCATCCCGGCCAAGGTCGTCGGCAAGCGCCTGCAGGCGCTGACCCGTGAGAGCTATGCCCTCAACGCCGAGATGAACAACTCGATGACCGAGCGGTTCAACGTCTCCGGCGCCCTACTGGTCAAGCTGTTCGGCCGGCCGGAGCAGGAGGACGAGGCGTTCCGCCAGAAGGCGGGCCGGGTCCGCGACATCGGCATCAGCTCGGCCATGCTCGGCCGGGTCTTCTTCGTGGCCCTGACCACGGTGGCCGCGCTCGCCACCGCGCTCGTCTACGGCGTCGGCGGCACCTTCGCGGCCAACGGCGCGCTCAAGGTCGGCACCGTCGTCGCGCTGGCCGGCCTCCTGACCCGGCTCTACGGTCCGCTCACCGCCCTGTCCAACGTCCGCGTCGACGTGATGACGGCACTGGTGTCCTTCGAGCGGGTCTTCGAGGTGCTCGACCTCGCGCCGATGGTGGCCGAGAAGCCGGGCGCCGTGACCCTGCCCAACGCGACGGCGTCGCTCGAGTTCGACGACGTGCACTTCCGCTACCCGCAGGCCGACGAGGTCTCGCTCGCCTCGCTCGAGTCGGTGGCGGTGCTCGACACCACGCCGTCGGTTCCCGTCCTCAAGGGCGTGTCGTTCCGCGCCGAGCCCGGTGAGCTCATCGCGCTCGTCGGTCCGTCCGGCGCCGGGAAGACGACGATCAGCCAGCTGGTCACGCGCATGTACGACGTACAGCAGGGCGCCGTGCTCGTCGGCGGGCAGGACGTCCGCGAGGTCACCCTGCAATCGCTGCGAGACGCCGTTGGCGTCGTCACCCAGGACGCGCACATGTTCCACGACACGATCCGGGCCAACCTCGTCTACGCCCGGCCCGACGCGACCGACGACCAGTTGTGGGCGGCGCTCGAGGCCGCGCAGGTGGGTCCGCTCGTGCACGCGCTGCCCGACGGCCTCGACACCGTCGTCGGCGACCGCGGCTACCGGCTCTCCGGCGGCGAGAAGCAGCGGATGGCCATCGCCCGGCTGCTGCTCAAGGCTCCCGGCGTGGTGGTCCTCGACGAGGCGACCGCGCACCTCGACAGCGAGTCCGAGGCCGCCGTGCAGCGGGCCCTGGCCACGGCTCTTCGCGGCCGTACGTCACTGGTCATCGCGCACCGGTTGTCCACGATCCGCGAGGCCCACCAGATCCTCGTCATCGATGACGGACGCGTGGTCGAGCACGGTCGCCACGAGGAGCTGCTGGCCCGGGACGGCCTCTACGCCGAGTTGTACCGGACCCAGTTCGCAAAAGACGTACGTGCAGCTCCGTTGGATGTCATTGCGGACTAGACGCCGTGCATTCCGCTGTCGTTTCGAGGCTGGATCCACCGAGGTTCGCTATTGAGACGTCGACCGCGGCTTACGGCGAGCCTCGGGGTTGCTGGCGCGAGCTGCTCTAGGTTCTACGAATGAACTTGGACAAGCGTGACATCCTCTCTGGTCTCTCATTCGGGCGCCGGGTGGCGGAGGAGGAGGTTGCCGAGCTGGGCTCGTACTTCGTCACGACAGACCAGTGGAACAAGGTTCTTAGCGGGGAGGTCGATGTCATCTTCGGCGCCAAGGGTGCCGGTAAGAGCGCGATCTACTCTACCCTTCTCAGCCGCGACGGCCAGTTGTTTGACAAGGGCATAACGCTTGTCTCCGCCGAGAACCCCAAGGGCACGCCAGCGTTCAAGGACCTGGTATCAGACCCACCCACGTCGGAGGTGGAGTTCGTCGGACTCTGGAAACTCTACATTCTGTCACTGATCGGGACAGTGCTGATTGATTTCGATATCAAGGGGCCAGACTCGGACGCCGTCCGCGTCGCTCTCAATGCCGAAGGCCTGTTGCCGGCTAAGCACGTGCCGCTACGCGGCAGGGTCGCGCTCATTCTTAGTTTCGTCCGGCGGATCCTTCCGAAGTCCCTCGAAGGCGAAGTAAAGCTTGACCCCCTGACAGGCGCACCGATCGGTTTCTCCACGAAGATCTCCTTGGGTGAGCCGTCAGTCGAACAGAAGGCAGGCGGTACGCGATCTGTCGACGAGCTGCTTCAACTCGCTAATAGGGCGTTAATGGAAGAGCGACTGGTTGTTTGGCTTCTTTTTGATCGGCTGGATGTAGCATTTGCGGAGTCGCGGGAGTTGGAGGCGAATGGCCTCAGGGCGCTTTTCAAGTGCTACCTGGATTTGGCGGCGTCCGACAGCATCCGGCTTAAGATCTTCCTCCGCTCCGACGTATGGGAGGCCGTCGCCGCGGATGGATTCCGCGAGGCGAGCCATATAACCCGGCAAATGACCATTTCGTGGAGCCAACCTGCATTGCTTCACCTGATCGTGCGCCGCCTCGCCAGCAATGTATCCGTCATGGCCAAATTGGGAGAGGCGCCAGATAGCGTGCTTGCCTCAGCCGCCAGCCAGCGACGCTTTTTCGATCAGCTTGTGCCCGATCAGGTTGATGCGGGCAAGAACCCGAAGTCCTTCGAATGGATCTTGGGTCGAGTGCAAGATGGAACGCGAACTGTCGCGCCTCGTGAGGTGATTCACCTCCTAAATGAGGCACGCGACGCGCAGTTGCGCATGCTGGAACGCGGCGAAGAGGCCCCGCCGAACCGTGAGATCTTCTCGCGCCAAGCGCTCCGTGAATCGCTACCGCCGGTGTCCCGCGTGCGACTTGAGCAGACAATCTATGCTGAGTATCCCGAGTTGAAGCCGTACATCGCAAAGCTGTACCAGGAGAAGACCGAGCAGACTCCGGCGACGTTAGCTTCAATTTGGGGGGTGTCGGAGGAAGATGCGAAAGAACTGGCCGTCAAGCTGGAAGATGTAGGCTTCTTCGAAGTTCGCGGTTCGAAACTCAAACCCAGATTCTGGGTGCCATTCTTGTACCGCTCCGCCCTAGATATGGTGCAGGGTGCGGCAAGCATGGACGACGAAGCGCGAACGTGACGGCCAAGTAGTGGCCTGAGCGGGCACAACCCGAGAGTACGCATTCTCTAAGCGAACCGTACCCAGTTCGACCCATCCAGGCCTACGGACATCGAGGACATCCCCCTCCGGGCCTGACTGTCGGCGCTCGCGCCCCGGAGACTCCAGAAGCGTCGGCGCAGAAGATCATCGGCGAGAATTCACCGGCGGCTAGCGGCACATCCTGCTGGCCAACGCCAACCAGCGTTCGGCTCTCCGGTGAACCGTTCACACGCTTGTCCAACCGGATGAGCGCGAAGTCGTAGTAATCGGCCGACTCCGAGATCTCCCTGTGCTCGACGAAGATGAGCCGACCGAACTTCCCGGCTGGTCTTCGACACGTAGGGACTTGGCAACCGCGGTTGGGGTATGCGTCGGCGGTAGGTCTCTTCGGGACTATCCCGCCGTCACCACGCGATCGCGCCCCTGCCGCTTCGCCTCGTAGAGGGCCGTATCGGCCCGCTTCACGAGGGTCTCCGTGTCGTCGCCCGGCCGCCAATGTGCCATTCCGACAGAACAGGTCTGCGCTTCGGGAGTCATTGATCGCAGCCGGGCGAGCACACCGATGGCCTCGTCGGGTCCGCATTCCGGCAGCAGGGCGCCGAATTCCTCACCGCCGTAGCGGGCGAGGAAGTCGGTAGTTCGCAGGGCGAGGCGCCAGTTGGTCGCGGCGGCCTTCAGGAGGGCATCGCCGGCCCCATGTCCGTAGGCGTCGTTGAAGCCTTTGAAGCGGTCGAGATCGATCATGGCGAGGACGAGCGGTCGCTCGTAGTGCTGGGCCCGGGCCACGGCCTCGTGGACCTCTTCGTCCCACGCGCGCCGGTTCGGGAGTCCGGTGAGCGCATCGGTCCTGGCCATGGACTCCACCAGTTCGAACCGGATCAGTCCCTCCTTCTCGAGCCGCTTTCTCTCGGTGACGTCCCGGGCGATGGCGTACTTGCGGTGGTCGTCCGATCGCGCTCTCCATTGCAGCCACCGCCAGGACCCGTCCTTGGCCAGGTACCGGTTCTCGAAGTCCATGACGTGGCCGGGTCGTCGGTCCAGCGCCTCGGCGCGGGAAAGGGTCGCCTCGAGGTCCTCGGGGTGGATCAGCTCCCTGAAAGGGCGGGCCATCAACTCCTCCCGGGTCCATCCCAGGCACTCCTCCCACCGATGGCTGAGCCGGGTGAAGTAGCCGTTCAGGTCGGCTTCGACCAGCAGATCGTTCGACATTTCGAACCAGCGCGTGTCGGTGGCAGGCTGGGTGCGGTCGCGCCGACGGAGCACTGCTCGAAGCGATCGGCCCAGTGCCCGTCGCGGACGTCCGCTCATCAGCACCTCGATCGTGTCCTCGTGCAAGGTAGGTCAAGCGGCCAACGCTTTAGCGCCATGACTGCCGGTTCCTCGGGTGTCGTGATCTCATCGGTCGGTACTCGCACGTGACTGAGGAAAGTTGGCCGGAGGTTGTCCGTCGCCGACACGCCCACGTCCGCACGTCCAGTATGCCCGCTACGCGAACATGAGTAGTGCCGGTTCCCGATGGCGCCGACGACCGTTAGGGCCGGTTACCGATCCCTGTCGTCGTCGCGTCTGTCTGGCCTTTGCGCTGAAACGACGAAGAGCCCCGCCTGCGGGTCAAGGTCCCGGGGCGGGGCTCTTCGCGTTGTGGGGGGCTGGTCAGTCGAGCAGGAGGCCGAGTGCGACGTGATCTCCCTCGACAACTCCAACAGGCTGCCGTCACGGTGCCGCCTCGATGGACGGGGCGACGGCCACGGCCTTCGCGGTGCGACGGATGAGGCGGGCAACCGAGGCGAGGACCGCCTCGCGCTCGCCCCTGCCGGTCGCGCGGTCCATGAGCGCCACGACGTCCGGGTGTGAGTGGGCGGCGGCGATGACGCGGAAGGGAAGCGACCTCGCCTCGCCGGGGACGACGTGGAGGACCACGTCGGCGAAGAGGTCGGCGGTGGCGGTCGGAACCGCTCGGGATGGCGGCCACGCCGGGGCCACCTCGACGGATGGCGGCCTCTGCGAGGCGGGCTTCGCGCGCCGTGGGACGCGGCGGTCGCGGCGCAGGCGTCCGCGTGGCAGGCGTGGGGGTTGTCGTGGGCGCGGTGGGGGTCGGTCGCGGTGGCGGGGGTGGGTCTCCAGCGGTGCCGGTGGCGGAGCCTGCGGAAGGGCGAGGCCCAGAGCGAGGGCGACGTCGTCACTACCAAGTCGCCCGAGGGTCCACGGCGCGGACGGATCCTCGTGGGACATGGCCTGGAGGGCGTCGGCGACCGTTTCAAGGTTGGCGGCGGTTTCGGCGATGGGAGGAGCGTCGGCGAACGACAACGCGACGGCGCGCGCGGCCTTCTCGCGGACCGAGATCTCCCCGACTGACCGGACGAACTGAGTTGCCTCGATGGGCGCGTAGTCGGTTCCGGGCTTCACTCCGGCAGCGACGCAGGCGGCGTAGACCTCGGACTCGCGCAGGGCGTAAGCGACCGCGCGAGAGGAGAGCGCACGAGACAGCGAAACGCGCGCGGCCTCGATGGCGGTGAGGGCGTCGGCGGCCTCCTTGTGCATCCTGTCCACGATCCCCGGCATGAGGTCGCCGAGGGAGTCGCGGACGGCGACGTCGTACGCGTTGACGGCTGCGGCCACCCAGTTCCAGCGGCAGGCGCTGGCCGAGCCGGTACTCGACTAGCCGGCGCCGCCGGCGTTCCGGCCGCCGGTACCGCCCAGCGTCTCGCCGTCCTCGACGTACTCCCTCTCGTCGCTGGTGGCGGGCAGGTCCTCCGGCGCCACCTCCTTGGCCACGTCGAGGTCCGCGGCGTCGATGTCGGTGCCCTTGCCGTTGTCCGGTGCTGTCGGCTGCTCGGTCATGCGGCGGCCCCTACCCGCTCAGAGGGCGCGCATAGCGCCGCCGTCGACGGCGATCATCGTCCCGCTGAGGTACGACGCGGCGGGGGAGAGCACGAACGCGGCCACCCGGCCGAACTCCGCCGGCTCCCCGTAGCGCCCGAGCGGGATGGTCCTCGCGTCATCCTCAGGTTCCTGCTCCAGCAGCCCGCGCAGCCGGTCGGTGAGGATCCGGCCGGGCAGCAGGCCGTTGACCCGGATGCCGCGCGGGCCAAGCTCGTCGGCCATCGTCTTGGCCAGCATCGCCAGTCCCGGCCGCAGGCCGTTGCTGGCGGCCAGACCGGGGATCGGCTGCTTCACCGACGTGGAGAGCACGAAGGCGACTGCGCCGCCCTCGTCGGGCAGCGCCTCGACGACGGCCCGGCTCAGCCGCACCGGCCCGAGGAAGACGCTCTCGAACGACGCCCGCCACTGCTCGTCGCTGACCGTCAACGCGGACCCGGTCGGCGGGCCGCCGACCGAGATGAGCGCGCCGTCGAGCCGGCCGTAGGCCGCCTGCGCCGCCTCGACCAGTCGCGCCGGCGTCTGCGGGTCGGTGAGATCGGCCACGACGCCGATGACGCCGAGCTCGTCCGCCGTACGCGCGACCGCCCCCGGATCACGGCCGCAGAGCACGAGCTCGGCGCCCTCCTGGCGCAGGCTCTCGGCGGCGGCCCGGCCGAGACCGCGGGAGCCGCCGGTGACGACGAAGACCTTGCCGGCCAGGCCGAGGTCCATCAGGCGCCCGGGATGACGACAGCGCGGGCCCCGAGCCCCTTTTCCATCGCGGCGAAGGCGCCGTCGATACCGTCCAACCCGATGCGGGTGCTGATGAGGGAGCCCAGGTCGAGGCGTCCCTCGGCCGCGTAGGCGAGGACCGTCGGAATGTCGGTGAACGGGTCGGTCGAGCCGTAGACGCAGCCCTGGATCGTCCGGGCGAAGTGGAACAACTCCAGCGCGCTGAACGTGACCTGCTGCTCCTTGCCGCCGATCCCGACGATCGTCGTGGTGCCGCCACGTCGCGTCGCACTCCAGGAGCCGCGGATGGTGTCGGCCAGGCCCACGCAGTCGAAGGCGTGGTCCGCCCCGCGCCGGTCGGTCAGCGCGCGCACCTGCTTCGCCAGCTCCCCACCCGCTTCCAGTACGTCGGTGGCGCCCATCGTCTGCGCGAGGGCCAGCTTCTCGGGGGACCGGTCGACGGCGATGATCCGGCCGGCGCCGGCCAGCCTGGCGCCCTGCACCACGGACAGCCCCACACCGCCGAGGCCGACGACCAGGACCGACTGGCCCGCGCGCACCTTCGCGGTGTTCAGCACCGCCCCGACACCGGTCATCACGGCGCAGCCGACGAGGGCCGCCTGCTCGAGCGGTACGCCGTCCGGCACGGGCAGGACGGCCCGGGCGGACACGACGGTCTCCTCCGCGAAGCCCGCGGTGGACAGACCCGGGTAGAGGTCCTGCCCGCCGAGGGAGGCGTACGGGGCTGCCGCCGCGTCGGAGGCGTGCTCGCACAGCCACGGCTCGCCCTCCGCGCAGAACCAGCACTGCCCGCACGGCGGGGCCCAGCACAGCACCACGCGGTCGCCGGGGGCCGCGGTGGCCACGCCGTCGCCGACGCTCACGACCGTTCCGGCGGCCTCGTGGCCCAGCACCGCGGGGACCGGCTGGCGCAGGGTGCCGCGAGCCAGCGACAGGTCGCTGTGACAGACACCGGTGGCGGCGATCTTGACCCGCACCTGTCCGGGCCCCGGGTCCGGCAGGTCGATGTCCTCGACGCGCAGCGGCGCACCGGTCTCGGTCAGGACGGCGGCACGGACCACGGTGGCGACCTCCAAGGCGTCGGCTGGGGTAGGCCCCGGAGGCTAACCGCCGCCGGCCGACCGGCCGCGGCCGGTGCGAGATCTAGCATCGCCGGATGCGCATCCTCATGCTGGGCGGAACCTCCTTCGTGGGTCGGGCGATCGTCGAGGACGCGCTCGCGCGCGGTCACGAGGTCACGCTCTTCAGCCGCGGCCGGACCGGTACCGACCTGTTCCCGGAGCTCGAACGGCTCATCGGCGACCGCGAGAGCGCGGACTACGCCTCGCTCGGCGAGGGTCGGTGGGACGCGACGGTCGACGTCAGCGGTTACGTGCCCCGGCACGTGACGCAGGCGGCCGAGGCGCTGGGCGACCGTGCGGGCCGGTACCTGTTCATCTCGACCGGCTCGGTCTACGACCGGCAGGCGGCGGACGGGGTCATGACCGAGGACACCGCCCGGCTGCCGGCGGAGCGCACGACGGAGGAGATCACCGGGGAGACGTACGGCCCGCTGAAGGTCGCCTGCGAGGACGACGTCCTCGCCCGGTACGGCACGGCGGCCACGATCGTGCGGCCGACCATCGTGGCGGGCCCGCACGACCCGACCGACCGGTTCACCTACTGGGTACGCCGGGCCGCCCGCGGCGGCCGCGTCGCGCTCCCCGGCCGGCCGGACCAGCCGGTTCAGGTGGTGGACTCCCGCGACCTGGCCCGGCTGGTCACCACCCTCCTGGAGGACGACCGCCCCGGGGTGTTCAACGCCGCGGGTCCGGGCGAACCGACGACGCTGGCCGGACTCGTCCACGCCTGCGCCGAGGCGGCGGGCAGCACGGTTGACCTCGTGACGGTGGACGTGGAGCCGGGTTTCCCCTTCGTCCTGGCTGACGCCTCCTGGGACGTGATGTTCCGGCGCAGCACGGCCCGGTCGCGTGAGGCAGGCCTGCCGGCGACGCCGCTCACGACGACCGCCGCGGACGTGCTGGCCTGGGACCGGGACCGCGGTGAGCCGCCGCTGACGGCCGGTATGACGCCGGAGCGCGAGGCGGAACTTCTCGCCCGCTGAGCCGGTGAGGCAGCATGGAGGCGTGATCGATGAGCAGCTCGGCGTCCTCGCCGATCTCGTCGCGGACGGGGACGTCGCCGTCCTGAGCGGCGCCGGGCTGTCGACCGAGTCGGGCATCCCGGACTACCGCGGGCCGACGGGCGAGGCCCGGCGGCAGACCCCCATGACGTTCCAGGCGTTCACCGGCGACGCACTCGCCCGGCGGCGCTACTGGGCACGCAGCCATCTGGGCTGGCGGGTCATCGCGCGGGCGCTCCCCAACGACGGTCACCGGGCGGTCGCCCAGCTGCAGCACGCCGGCCTGCTGTCCGGCCTGATCACGCAGAACGTCGACGGGCTGCACCGGGCCGGTGGCGCGCGGGACGTCCTGGAACTGCACGGCAACCTCGACCGGGTCGTCTGCCTTGGCTGTGGCGACCTGATGCCGCGGGAGGACCTGGACCGGCGGCTGCGCGAGGCGAACCCGCACTGGCAGGCGCGGATCACGGCGGTCAACCCGGACGGCGACGTCGACCTGCCCGACACAGATCTCGACGGGTTCCGCGTCGTGGACTGCCTGCTCTGCGGCGGGCTGCTCAAGCCGGACGTCGTGTTCTTCGGGGAGACCGTCCCGCTCGACCGGGTACAGACGGCGTACGCCGCTGTCGAGCGGGCCGGCCTGCTTCTCGTGCTCGGTTCGTCGCTGAAGGTCATGTCCGGCTACCGGTTCGTACTGCGGGCCGCCAAGCTCGGGATCCCGGTCGCGCTCGTCAACCAGGGCCTGACCCGCGGCGACGGGTACGCCGCGCTCAAGGTCGACGCCCCGCTGGGGCGCACGCTGCCCGAGCTGGTGCGCCGCCTGCAGCCCTCGCTGGCTTCATGAGGCCCTGGTCCACGAGGAGTTCGGCGGGTCGCTGCGGGTGGTCGACGTGCCGGCGCCGAAGCTGACCCGCGCGCACAGTCGGCGCGCTGCGGGGGCTCGGCGGGCCCCGCGCAGGCTCAGCCGGGGGCCGACCCGTTCCCGTTCGACGAGCTGGCGGCGAACACGGGCAGCGCGCGCACCACATCGGGCGGCAGCGCCAGGCCGTCCGCCGTGGCCGGGTTGACCGCGAGCCACAGGTCGTCCGACGGCCAGTTGGCGGCCAGCTGGGCGATCGGCAGGCTGACTGCGGTGGCGGGATCGGCGCCGGCGGCGGAGAGCGCATCCTCCGAGGTGAACACCGGGATGTACTGCCTGCCGTCCTGCTCGATGACCGGCAGCGCGATGGAGCCTTCCGGTCGCTCCTCGCCTTCGGCCGGCGGCGCCTGCGGCAGCAACCCGATGCTGGTGGCCAGCGTGCGCAGGACGGCCTCGTTGTCGCCCGCTGCGATGCCGGACGCCATCGCGTCCTCCGCGGAGGTGGAACCCTCCGCACCTGAGGTTGTCATGGCGTGTCCCTTCTGGGTCGGTGGCGACATCGTCAACCCGTGTCCTGCCTCGCGTGACCTACACGTGCGGCAGCCGCCGGGCGGGTCCGGGCCGCCTCCGACCGCCGTGGGACAGTGGATCGGTGAGAGCAACAGTGCTTCGTGCCCCCCGCGAGATCCACCTCGAGACCGTGCCCGACCCCCGCATCGAGAAGTCCACCGACGCTGTCGTACGCGTCGTGGCGAGCTGCATCTGCGGCTCCGACCTCTGGCCCTACCGGGGCATCCAGGACGTCCGGGAACCGCGGCGGATCGGCCACGAGTTCGTCGGGATCGTCGAGGAGACCGGCAGCGACGTCGGCACCGTGCGCGTCGGTGACTTCGTCGTCGCGCCGTTCGCGATCAGCGACGGAACCTGTATCAACTGCCGCAACGGCGTCCACACCTCCTGCCTGCACGGCGGCTGGTGGGGGAGCCCCGACGGCGGTTCGGCGGACGCCGGCCAGGGCGAGGCGCTGCGCGTGCCGCTCGCGGACGGCACCCTGGTCGCCCTGCCCGACCAGCCCGACGCCGCGCTCGTCCCCAGCCTGCTCGCCCTGTCCGACGTGATGGGTACCGGCCACCACGCCGCCCTCGCCGCCGGCGTCCGTCCGGGCAGCACCGTCGTGGTCGTGGGTGACGGCGCCGTCGGGCTCTGCGGCGTGCTCGCCGCCCGCCGGCTCGGCGCCGAGCGGATCATCGCGATGTCGCGGCACAAGCCCCGCCAGGAGCTGGCCCGCGCGTTCGGTGCGACCGACATCCTCGAGGAGCGCGGCGAGGAAGGTGCAGCCCGCGTCCGGGAGCTGTACGACGGGATCGGCGCGGACGCCGTCCTCGAGTGCGTCGGCACGTCCGAGTCGATGGGCCAGGCGCTCGCCTCCGCGCGGCCGGGCGGCATGGTCGGCTACGTCGGCGTGCCCAACGGCGCTGAGCTCCCGATCGGCCAGCTGTTCGGCAACAACGTCGGGGTCCGCGGCGGCGTCGCGCCGGTGCGCGCGTACATCCCGGAGCTGCTGCCCGACGTCCTGTCCGGTGCCATCGATCCCGGCCTGGTCTTCGACCTCGAGCTGCCCCTGGACCGGGTCGCCGACGGCTACCGGGCCATGGACAGCCGCGAGGCCATCAAGGTGCTGCTGCGCCCCTGAGGGGGCGCCGCCATCGCGGCCAGCGTGCCCTGTCCGGGGCCGGAACGGCAGTCTTGACCTCGGGCCCGGGAGGGCTTTCGCGCGTGTTCCGGGGACAGTCGCCTGTGCACACTGTGGACGCGGGACAGCAACCCCGTGCTGACACGGACACGCGCTGCCTCTAACGTGCCCGCATGAAGGTGCACTTCTCGACGGCAGACTTCCTCGACCGGGCAGCGCTCTGCTACCCGACGCGCCTCGGCGTGGTGGACGAGCCCGGTCCGTTCCAGGACGGCGGCCTCGGCCGCCTGACCTACCGGGACTTCGCGGCGCGGGCCACCGCCATGGCCGCCGGGCTCGACGAGCTGGGGATCGGCCGCGGCGAGCGGGTGGCCGTGGTCAGCCACAACAGCGCCCGGCTGCTCGAGTCGTTCTTCGGCGTCAGCAGCTGGGGCCGCGTCCTCGTCCCCGTCAACTTCCGGCTGCAGCCGGCAGAGGTCGAGTACATCGTCGAGCACTCCGGTGCCTCGGTGCTGCTCGTCGACCCGGAGCTCGAGTCGTCGCTGTCGTCGGTGACCGCCAAGCACAAGTTCCTGCTGGGCAAGGAGTCCGACGCGGTGCTGCTGCGGTCGGACCGGGAGCCCGTGCCCTGGCTCGACCTCGATGAGGACGCCACGGCGACCATCAACTACACGAGTGGTACGACGGCGCGGCCCAAGGGCGTGCAGATCACGCACCGCAACATCTGGGTCAACGCGGTGACCTTCGCGCTGCACGCCGGGGTGACCGATCGCGATGTGTACCTGCACACGCTGCCGATGTTCCACGCCAACGGGTGGGGGATGCCGTTCGCGATGACCGGCCTCGGCGTGCCGCAGATCGACATCCGCAAGATCGACGGCGCCGAGATCCTGCGGCGGGTGGAGCAGCACGGGGTGACCATCATGTGCGCCGCCCCCGCCGTGGTCGCCTCCATCCTCGACGCGGCCGCGGACTGGGACGGCGAGATCCCCGGCCGGGACCGGACCCGGGTCGTGTGCGCCGGCGCGCCGCCGCCGAGCCGGACCATCCAGCGGATCGAGGACGAGCTCGGCTGGGAGTTCATGCAGATCTACGGCCTGACCGAGACCTCCCCGCTGCTGACCGTCAACCGGCGGCGTGCCGAGGAAGATGCGCTGGAGCCCCTGGAGCGGGCCAAGCGCCTGTCCCGGGCCGGCATGCCCGCGCTGGGGACCCGGATCTCGATCTCGGACCAGGGTGAGGTGCTCGCCCGCGGCAACACTGTCCTGGAGGGCTACTGGCAGCAGCCGGAGGCGACCGCGGAGGCGCTCGACGGCGGCTGGTTCCACACCGGGGACGGCGGCTCGATGGACGACGAGGGATACCTCACCATCAGCGACCGCAAGAAGGACGTGATCATCACCGGCGGCGAGAACGTCTCCTCCATCGAGGTGGAGGACTGCCTGTTCTCCCACCCGGCGGTCTCCGAGGTGGCGGTCATCGGCGTGCCGAGCGAGAAGTGGGGCGAGACCATCAAGGCGCTCGTCGTGCTCGCGCCCGACATGCAGGCCACCGAGGCCGAGCTGATCGCGCACTGCAAGTCGCGGTTGGCCGGTTACAAGGCCCCGACCTCCGTGGAGCTGCGGGACGAGATCCCGCGGACGGCCACCGGCAAGGTGCAGAAGTTCAAGCTGCGCCAGCAGTTCTGGGGCGAGGGCGGCCGGCAGGTCAACTAGCCGGCCGGCAGCCGGTCAGGCGTGCGCGAGCTCCACGACGTACTCGCGGGGTAGCTCGGCCGCGAGGTCGCGGAACTCCTGCTCCGTGACCGAGTCACGCAGGGTCGACAGGACTGCGCGGGCGTGCCCGAAGGCGATGTTCTCGGGCGCGCCCTCGCGCTCGGCCACGAGCCGGACGAACTCCTCGAGGGACATCTTCCGGGCCATCCCGTGGCTGCGCATCCTGCCCAGCTCCAGGCTGTCGCGGAGCTCGGCGGGGACCTGCATCTTGAGGTCGTCGACCTCGCCGCCGGAGATCCGCTCGGCCAGCGTCTCGAGCACCGCGTTGCTGGCCCGCTTCGCCGTCTCGACGTCCGTACCGGCCCGGTCGGCGACCCGGCTCAACCACTCGTCGTACGTCAGGATCTGGCCCGGCGCGTGGTACGCCCCCTCCATCAGCGGGCGGAACTCCTTCGGCAGCTCCGAGACCATGTCGTGGAACTCGTCGGCCGTCACCGCGCGGCTCAGCGCGAAGAAGACGGCGCGGGCGAGATCGCGTGCGGTCTGCTCGTCCACGCCCCCCTCAGTAGCCACGCGGCGCACGAACTCGTCCGCGTCCAGCAGCGCGCGGGCATCCTGTGGCTGCAGCCAGGTGGACATCGGCTCGGTCAGGAGCTGGGAGAGGTCGCGCGCCTCGCCCGGCGACAGGCGGCGGGCGAGCGTGTTCAGCAGCGCCCGTGCGGCCCGCTCGGCGGCCTCCCGGTCGAGGCCGGATTCGCGCTGGACGAGGGAGAAGAAGCGTTCGGCATCCATGAGCTGCACCCTTGGTCGCGGCCCCCTCCCGACGTTACGCGCGGCCGGGGCGTACGACGCCGGGGGTCAGTCGGCCAGCTTGACCTGCAAGCGGTCACCGGAGATCCGGACCGCCAGCGCGGGCTGCGGATGCGCCGACGGGCCGTGGACGACCGACCCGTCGGCCAGCCGGAAGGTGCTCCCGTGCCAGGGGCAGACCACGCACCCGTCGTCGGTCAACGTGCCCTCGTGCAGCGGTCCCGACTGGTGGCTGCACCGGTCGACGAGCGCGTCGATCCGGGCTCCCTGCCTGACCAGCAGGACCGGCGTACGGGCGGCCTGGCGGAGTACCGGCTTGCCCTCGGGCAGGTCGGCCGCGCCGGCGTCCGTCCAGTCCACCGGCCCGGTGTCCTCGATGTCGGCGTTGTGGTCGGCGCCGAGCGCCCGCCGGTAGGACAGATGACCGCCGATCGTGCCGCCGACGGCGATCGCGCCCAGACCGGCCAGCCCGAGCAGCCGGCCCCTGTCCCGGTCACCGCGGTGGCGCGCCAGCAGGGACGCGAGCCAGCAGACCAGGCCCACCGTGTTGGCCACCGCATGCACGAACCCGGTCCGCTGCTCGGACGGGTTCGCCGCGGACCAGTCGGCGGCACCCGCCGCGGCGGCGGGGAGGGCGGACAGCACGCCGGTCAGGGCTAGCAGGTCCGCGGCCTGCTCGGCGTCCTTGCCGCCGGCCATGTCGAGGATGGTCGCGCTGGCGAGTGCGCCGATGGGCACCTGGACCAGGACCGGATGCAGCGGATGTCCCAGCCACGTGCCGTGCAGCGCGTCCGCCACGGGCGACGAGTCGAGGGCGGAGTGGATCGCCTTGGTCAGCGGCGTGACGACCGGGTCGAGGAAGGTCAGCTTCTCGAGCCGGTCGAGCTGGTCGAAGGGGAACATGAAGGTGTCGTTCCCCGGACCGTGCCCGGGTACGCCGCCGGGCAGCCGTCGCTCCTACCGCGGGGCCATCCGGATGGCCCCGTCGAGCCGGATGACCTCACCGTTGAGCATCGGGTTCTCGATGATGTGCCGGGCAAGCGCGGCGTACTCCGACGGCTGCCCGAGCCGGCTGGGCATCGGCACCTGCGCACCGAGCGACTGGCGGGCCGCCTCTGGGAGGCCCTGCAGCATCGGCGTGTCGAACAGGCCCGGGGCGATGGTCATCACCCGGATCAGCGACTGGGCGAACTCGCGCGCGATCGGCAGGGTCATGCCGACGACGCCGCCCTTCGAGGCGGAGTACGCCGCCTGGCCGATCTGCCCGTCGAAGGCGGCGACGGAGGCGGTGTTGACGATCACCCCGCGCTCTCCGTCGACCGGCTCGGTCTGCGCCATGGCGGCCGCGGCCAGGCGGATGACGTTGAAGGTGCCGATCAGGTTGACCTGGACCACCCGCGCGAACTGCTCGAGGGCGAGCGGACCGTCCTTGCCGACGACCCGGCCCGGCGTACCGATGCCTGCGCAGTTCACGGCGACCCGCAGGGGGCCCATCGACGTCGCCTGGTCGACGGCCGCCTGCACCGACGCCTCGTCCGTCACGTCCGTCGGGACGAAGACGCCGCCGATCTGCTTGGCGGCGTCCTGCCCGGGCGAGGAGGGCAGGTCGAGCAGGACGACGGCGGCGCCGGCGGAGGCGAGCTCCGTGGCGGTGGCCAGACCGAGGCCGCTGGCCCCACCGGTGACGAGCGCGACGGCGCCGACGAGCTGCACGGAACATCCTCCGGGGTGGGCGTACGACGGGACGACGCGACGTTACCGGGACGCCCGCCGCCGGGCCGTGCGGGCCCGCGCGGCCAGCTCCATGAGCAGGGCCTGCGACTCAGCGGCGTCCCGGTGGTGCGCCGCCGCGCCGGGCAGCCGGCGGCCGGCGGTGTCGGCGTGCACGGTGGCCAGCCGCAGCCGCTGCTGCCACGGGCCGCTGGTGACGCGCAGGCTCTGCACCTTGGCGAGCGGGACGACGTCGGTGGTGGTGGTGAGAACGCCGTGCGTCGTGACCAGGTGCCGGTCGTCGAGGCCGGCGCGCAGCCGCCGTGCCGACAACGGCGCCCGCCAGCGGGCCCGGTGGGGGACCGGCGCCTGCGCCACAGGCAGCGGGCCGCCGAGGACCCGGCCGACCAGGGCCTCGGCGAGGGCCCGGGGAGCGACGGGCAGTAGCGCGTTCGTCGCCGCCTCCTCCTCGCCGCGCCGGGAGCTGTAGCCGGCCACGTCGACCTCGACCCGCACCCACCCCCAAGGCTGCCAGGCCAGGGGCTGGCGGAGCCGCACGGTCTGCACGCGGTCGGTCGGGATCGTCTGCGACCGCGTGTCGAGCAGGCCGTGCCGCAGGCGCAGCCCGTCCGGCGTCTCCGCCACCTGGAAGCCGTACTCCGCCAGCACCCGCTTGCCGGCGACGCTGAGGATGCCCAGGTACACGGGCAGCACGGCCAGCACGACGGGCAGCGTGTCGAGGTCGCGCAGGCCGAGGAGGACGAGCAGGACCAGCAGCAGGATGACGGTGGCCACCAGAGGGGGACCGAGGAGCGCCGACACGAGCAGCACATGGGTGGGTACCGCGACCAGGACCGTCTCGGGAACGGCCGCTGCGTCGACAGGCTCGTCTCTGCCCGCGGCCAGCGCGAGCATCCGGCCGCGCAGCAGCTGTGCGTGCGGCTCGGTGAGGTACGCCAGCGGCGCCTCGCTGTGGCTGCCCCCGCCGACCACCTCGAGGCGCAGCTCGGCCAGTCCGAGCACCCGGGCGATCGCGGGACGTACGACGTCGACGGACTGCAACCGCGCCAGCGGGACCCGCCTGCTGCGCCGGGTGAGCACGCCGCTGTCCACCTGCAGCTCGGTCGCGGTCAGCCGGTAGCGGGTCCGGCGCCAGGCGACGTAGCCGACGAGCACCGCGAGGGCCGTCGCCCCCAGGACCGCGAGACCGACCTGTACCGGGTTGATCTGGTCGAGCTGGCGCAGCCCCTGCTGTCCCACGACGGCTGCCAGTACGAGAAGGAACCGGCCCCCGCGCATGAGCGGGGTGAGCGGGTGGAGCCGCTGCCACCCGTCGTCGTCCGTCACAGGCCGGCCGCGCGCGCCTCGCCCAGGGCGGCCAGCCGGTCCCGCAGGCGGGCGGCCTCGGCGGCCCGGAGCCCCGGGATGGAGGCGTCGCTGGCCGCGGCGGCCGTGTGCAGCGTGACCCGGGCCAGGCCGAGCCGCCGGTCGAGCGGGCCGGCTGTGACGTCGACGTACTGCATCCGGCCGTACGGCACGACCGACACCCGCTGGACCAGCACACCGCGGCGCACGAGCAGGTCGTCCTCGCGCTCGGCGTATCCCCAGGCCCGGAACCGGCGGTCGACGGCCAGCAGGGCGAGGGCGGTCAGCAGCGCGACGGCGACGAGGACGGCGAGGCCCTGGAGCGGTCCGGCGAGGACGCCCGCCGCGACCGCCACGGCGGATCCGGGCAGCGCGACGAGCAGCAGGCACTCGACCCGGCGCAGCAGCAGCAAGCCGGGTGCCGGGCGCAGCCAGTCGCCGGCCGCATCGTCGCCGAGGTGCAGAGGTGAGCCCACGGGCCCAGCCTGTCAGGCACCGGGCCGGAGCCGCCGGGGCGGCGCGCCGGACGGGCAGCGAGAATGGTCGCCATGGCCACCCGGCGCACCCAAACGGTGCTCATCGTCTGTTTCGGCGCGCTCGCGCTCGCGAGCATCCTCGTGACCGGCGTCTTCAACTACCTGCTGGCCGGCGACCCGCGGGTGCTCGTGGTGACCATGCAGCAGAACGTCGGCGAGGCGGCCCGCCAGCAGCTCAAGGACGACTGCGGCTCGCTGCCGTCGGTGAGCGTGGTAGCGGACCGGGGCAACCCGAGCCCGCACATCCAGGGTCGGTTCCCGGTGCGGTTCAAGATCGCCGGCGCGACGCCCGCGCAGGAGGCCGCTCTCGAGGCGTGCGTGACCGGCCACGGCAAGAACGTGCGCGGCTTCCTGATCGAAGGCGACCGCTAGGTCGCGCGCCTCAGGCGGAGGCGGTAACGCCGGCGATCCGGTGCGTGCCGGCGTAGACGTTCATCGTCTCGCCGCGCAGGAACCCGACGAGCGTCATCCCCGCCTCGACGGCCAGGTCCACCGCGAGGCTGGACGGTGCGCTCACGGCGGCGAGGACCGGGATCCCGGCCATCCACGCCTTCTGGGTCAGCTCGAACGAGGCCCGGCCGCTGACGAGCAGGACGGCGCCCCGCAGCGGCAGCAGCCCCTCGCGCAGTGCCCACCCGACGACCTTGTCGACGGCGTTGTGCCGGCCCACGTCCTCGCGCAGGCACAGCAGGGTCCCGGCCGAGTCGAACAGACCCGCGGCGTGCAGCCCGCCGGTCTTCTCGAACACCCGCTGCGCCTCCCGCAACCGGTCGGGCAGCACCGCGAGCACAGCGGGGGAGACCTCGACCGGATCGGCGGCCGGGGACCAGCGGGCCGCCGTACGCACGGCGTCCAGGCTCGCCTTGCCGCACAGTCCGCACGAGCTCGTCGTGTAGAACGACCGCTCCAGCGATGGATCCGGCGGCGGCACGCCGGGGCCAAGGTCGACGTCCAGGACGTTGTAGGTGTTGGACCCGTCGTCGATCGCGCCGGCGCAGTAGCGGATGGCGCTCAGGTGTCCGGCCTCGGACACGACGCCCTCGCTGACCAGGAACCCGGCAGCCAGGTCCATGTCGTCGCCCGGCGTACGCATCGTCACGACCAGCGCCTTGCCTCCGACACGGATCTCGAGCGGCTCCTCGACCACCAGGGTGTCGGGCCGCTCGACAGGCGTCGGCCCGCCCAGTCGGAGTATCTTGCGCCGCGCAGTCAGTCTTCCCACCCCGTCAGGTTCGCACGTCCCAGGCCCGTCCGGGTGGCGCGAGTGCCGTCGGCGATGTTGGGTAGGGCCGCAGCGATCGGAGGTGTGTGTGGTGGACGCCCGTAAGACGTTCCTGTCCTGGCCTGTGGTGCGCCAGTTGACCGGCGAGGACCCACTGGGCCGGGGTGCGGCCGCCCGGTCGGCACGGACCGCCGAGATCCGCCCGCGCACAGCCACGGCCGATCGCGTCGTCCAGAGCGTCTGCCCCTACTGCGCCGTCGGGTGCGGGCAGAAGGTCTTCGTCAAGGACGAGAAGGTCGTGCAGATCGAGGGCGACCCCGACTCCCCGGTCTCCCGCGGGCGGTTGTGCCCGAAGGGCTCGGCCAGCGAGCAGCTGGTCAACAGCCCGGGGCGCGTCCGCACGGTCCGCTACCGCCGTCCGTTCGGGACCGACTGGGAGGACCTCCCGCTCGAGAAGGCCGTCGACATGGTGGCCGAGCGGATGCTCGACACCCGGGCCCGGACCTGGCAGGACGTCGACCACCGGGGCCACCGGGTCAACCGCACGCTCGGCTTCGCCAGCCTCGGAGGGGCCACCCTCGACAACGAGGAGAACTACCTCATCAAGAAGCTGTTCACGGCACTGGGGGCCGTGCAGATCGAGAACCAGGCGCGCATATGACACAGCGCCACCGTCCCCAGTCTGGGGGCCTCGTTCGGGCGCGGCGGAGCCACGACCTTCCTGCAGGACCTGCAGAACGCTGACTGCATCGTCATCCAGGGCTCCAACATGGCCGAGTGCCACCCGGTCGGCTTCCAGTGGGTGATGGAAGCCAAGGCGCGCGGTGCCAAGGTCATCCACATCGACCCGCGGTTCACGCGCACCTCGGCGGTCGCGGACACCCATGTGCCGCTGCGCGCGGGCAGCGACATCGCCTTTCTCGGCGGCATCGTCAAGTACATCCTGGACAACGAGAAGTACTTCCGGGAGTACGTCGTCGCCTACACGAACGCGGCGACCCTGGTCGGCGAGGACTTCGTCGACAGCGAGGACCTGGGCGGGTTGTTCTCCGGCTACGACGAGGAGAAGGCGTCGTACGACCAGAGCTCCTGGGCGTACGAGAGGGCCGACGAGGCCGCCGCGGCGGGTGACCGCGAGGGGAGCGGCAAGGGCAACGGCGCCCAGGACGGCGGGCACGCGGAGGGGCACGCGTTCGGCAGCGGCGGCCCGGGGCTCGACTCGCACGAGGTGCAGCGCGACGAGACCCTGCAGCATCCGCGCACGGTGTTCCAGGTCCTCAAGCGGCACTACGCCCGGTACACGCCGGAGATGGTCGAAGAGGTCTGCGGTGTCTCCCGCGCGCAGTTCCTGGAGGTGTGCGAGGCCGTCACCGCCAACAGCGGGCGCGAGCGCACCACCTGCTGGGTCTACTCGGTGGGCTGGACGCACCACTCGGTCGGGGTGCAGTACATCCGCGGCTCGGCGATCATCCAGCTGCTGCTGGGCAACATGGGCCGTCCTGGCGGCGGCATCCTCGCCCTGCGCGGGCACGCCAGCATCCAGGGCTCGACCGACATCCCGACGCTGTTCAACCTGCTGCCGGGCTACCTGCCCATGCCCAAGGCGGGTGAGGACGAGAGCTTCGGGGCCTACCTCGACACGATCCGCAGCACCGAGCAGAAGGGCTTCTGGACCAACGCGGACGCGTACACCGTCAGCCTGCTCAAGGCCTGGTGGGGCGAGCATGCCACCGCCGAGAACGGCTACGCGTTCGACTACCTGCCGCGCATCTCGGGCGACCACAGCACCTACCAGACCGTGCTCGACATGAACGACGGCAAGATCGAGGGCTACTTCCTGCTCGGCCAGAACCCCGCGGTGGGCTCGGCGCACGGCCGGCTGCAGCGGCTCGGGATGGCCCAGCTCAAGTGGCTGGTGGTCCGCGACCTGAACATGATCGAGTCCGCGACCTTCTGGAAGGACGGGCCGGAGATCGCCACCGGCGAGATGAAGACCGAGGAGATCGGCACGGAGGTCTTCTTCTTCCCGGCGGCGGCGCACACCGAGAAGTCCGGGACGTTCACCCAGACCCAGCGGATGCTGCAGTGGCACCACAAGGCGGTGGAGCCCGAGGGTGACCGCCGCAGCGAGCTGGAGTTCTTCCACCTCGTGGGGCAGAAGATCCGCGCGAAGCTCGCGGACTCCACCCTCGAGCGGGACCGGCCGATCCAGCACCTCACGTGGGACTACCCGGTCGACGAGCACGGGGAGCCGTCCGCGGAGGCGGTGCTGCAGGAGGTCAACGGCCGCTACGTCAGCGGCGAGAAGGCCGGTCGGCCGCTGTCCGGCTTCGCCGAGCTCAAGGCCGACGGCTCGACGGCGTGCGGCTGCTGGATCTACAGCGGTGTCTACGCCGATGGCGTCAACCAATCGGCCCGGCGCAAACCCGGCCGGGAGCAGTCGTGGGTCGCGCCGGACTGGGGCTGGGCGTGGCCGATGAACCGCCGGCAGCTCTACAACCGCGCCTCCGCCGACCCGGACGGCAAACCGTGGAGCGAGCGCAAGGCCTACGTGTGGTGGGACGAGGACCAGGCCAAGTGGGTCGGCCACGACGTGCCCGACTTCCAGGTCGGCAAGGCTCCGTCGTACCGCCCCGAACCGGGCGCCACCGGCCCGGACGCCCTCGCCGGCGACGACCCGTTCATCATGCAGGCGGACGGCAAGGGCTGGCTGTACGCGCCGAGCGGGCTGCTCGACGGGCCGATGCCGGTGCACTACGAGCCGGCCGAGTCGCCCGTCCGGAACCCGATGTACGAGCAGCAGGGCAACCCGACGCGTGAGGTCTTCAAGCGCAAGGACAACCTGCAGAACCCGTCCGCGGGCGAAGCCGGCAGCGAGGTCTTCCCGTACGTCTTCACGACGTACCGGCTGACCGAACACCACACCGCCGGCGGGATGAGCCGGTGGCTGCCGTACCTGTCGGAGCTGCAGCCCGAGTTCTTCTGCGAGGTCTCGCCCGAGCATGCGCGGGAGCGTGGACTGGAGCACCTCGGCTGGGCGACCATAGTGACGGCCCGGACGGCCATCGAGGCCCGGGTCCTCGTGACCGATCGGGTGGTTCCGTTGACGGTCGGCGGGAAGGTCATCCATCAGGTCGGCCTGCCGTACCACTGGGGCGTCGGCGGCGGCGGCGCGATCGTCTCCGGCGACTCGGCCAACGACCTGTTCGGCCTCTCCCTCGACGCGAACGTGCACATCCAGGAGTCCAAGGTGGCCAGCTGTGACATCGTGCCCGGCCGCCGGCCGACCGGCCCGGAACTGCTGCAGTTCGTGGAGGCCTACCGCAGCAGGGCGGGCATCACGGTCGAGACCGGCAACACCCGGCACACGGCACAGGAAGGCAGTCCGTGAGCAACAGCTTCTTCGGTCCCCTGGACCCGGCGCCCGACGCCGGTTGGGTCGAGGCCCCACCACGTAAGGGATTCTTCACCGATACCTCGGTGTGCATCGGGTGCAAGGCCTGCGAGGTGGCCTGCAAGGAGTGGAACGCCATCCCCGACGACGGGATGAACTTCCTCGGTTCGTCGTACGACAACACTGGCGCCCTCGGGGCGAGCACGTGGCGGCACGTCGCCTTCATCGAGCAGTCCAAGCCTCTGGGCACGCAGGACGCGGGCTTCGCCGGTACCGCGGCGGGACCGGCGGCCACGGACGTGCTCAACCGGGCGGCGGACAGTGCCTTGACAGGGGATCGCTCCAGACTCGGCACCGACACCAACGCGGTGGACCTCGGCATGCCGAAGGTGGAGTTGCCGGGCGCGGACGGAGCCGGCCGGGCGGACTTCCGCTGGCTGATGGAGAGCGACGTCTGCAAGCACTGCACGCACGCCGCCTGCCTGGATGTGTGCCCGACCGGGTCGCTGTTCCGGACCGAGTTCGGCACCGTGGTGGTGCAGGACGACATCTGCAACGGCTGCGGGTACTGCGTACCGGCCTGCCCGTTCGGCGTCATCGACCGGCGCATCGGGGAGAAGGGCGTCACCAAGAACGTCGGCATCGCCCAGAAGTGCACGCTCTGCTACGACCGGATCGGGGACGGCCTGCAGCCGGCCTGTGCGACGGCCTGCCCCACCCAGTCGATCCAGTACGGCGACGTCGACGAGCTGAGGGAGCGGGCCCAGAAGCGGGTCGAGACCCTCCAGGCCGCCGGCGTCCACGACGCGAAGCTGTACGGCCACGACGCCGACGACGGTATCGGGGGACTGGGGGCGTTCTTCCTGCTGCTCGACGAGCCGGAGGTGTACGGCCTGCCGCCGGACCCGATCGTGACGACCAAGGACCTGCCGGCGATGTGGAGGAAGGCCGGCCTCGCAGCGGTAACCCTGCTGGCCGGCGCCGTCGCCGTCTTCACGGCCGGTGGCTCGTGACCGCACCGGGCTCGAGCGACGTCGGCCACCGCGCGCTGACCGGCCAGGGTGGCGGCCGTCGCAAGGGAGGACGTGGACGGCGTGACGAGCACCAGATGGTGCCGGACGCGACCTTCACGTCGTATTACGGCCGTCCGGTCGTCAAGGCCGCGCCCTGGGAGAAGGACATCCCGGCGTACCTGTTCCTCGGGGGGCTCGCCGGGGGCTCGTCCCTGATGAGTGCGGGCGCGGACCTGTCCGGCCGTCCCGGGCTGCGTCGGGTCGGCAGGCTCGGTGCGCTCGTGGGTATCTCGGCCAGCATGTTCGCGCTGGTCCACGACCTCGGGCGGCCCGATCGGTTCCACCACATGCTGCGGGTGGCGAAGCCGACCTCGCCGATGAGCGTCGGCACCTGGATCCTCACGGCGTACGGACCGGCCGCCGGACTCGCCGGGGCCGCGGAGCTGCGGCCACTGCTGCCGGCCCGGCTCCGTGACGGACTCGCCGGCAAACTCCTGGGGCTGGCCGCACGGCCCGCCGGCCTGGGGGCCGCCCTGCTCGCCCCCGCGGTGGCCTCGTACACCGCGGTCCTGCTCTCCGACACCGCGACGCCGACCTGGCACGAGGCGCACAACGAGCTGCCGTTCGTCTTCGTCGGCTCCGCCTCGGCCGCGGCGGGCGGCCTCGGCATGGCCCTGGCGCCGCTCTCGGAGTCCGGGCCGGCGCAACGGCTGGCCGTGGGCGGCGCGCTGCTGGAACTGGCCGCCGAGCACAAGATGGAGCGCTCGATGGGGCTGACCGCCGAGCCCCTGCACCAGGGCCGGGCCGGGCAGCTGATGCAGCTGAGCAAGACGCTCACCGCGTTCGGTGCGCTCACCGCGGCCCTGCTCGGGCGGCGGAGCCGCGCCGCCGCCGTGGTGGCCGGTACCGCGCTCGTGACCGGATCGGCCTGCACACGCTTCGGAATCTTCGAGGCTGGGCAAGACTCCGCGCGCGATCCGAAATACACCGTTGTCCCGCAACGCGAACGCCTGAACGCCAGGGCTTCGGCAGGCGGGACTTAGCGGCTCGGCGACGAGTCCCGCACGGAGGAGCACGTCGTGGCCCAGACCTCAGCGCAGACAGACAATCCGACCCGCGGGCGCTGGGGGATCGTCGTCGCCGCCCTGCTCCTGCAGTTCTCGATCGGCGCGGTCTACGCGTGGAGCGTGTTCGCCAAGGCGCTGCAGAAGGCGCCCGACTTCCATCTGAGCAAGGTGGAGGCGGCGACGCCGTTCGAGGTCACGATCGGCATGATCTTCATCGGCACGTACATCGGCGGCCGGATCCAGGACAAGAAGGGGCCGCGGATGGTCGCCCTCGTGGGCGGCGTGCTCTACGGCATCGGCACCATCGGCGCGTCCTTCGCGCACGGCCACAGCGACCTTCCGCTGCTCATCGCGACGTACGGCGTCATCAGCGGCTTCGGTCTGGGAGTGGCGTACATCGTCCCCATCGCGATGCTGCAGAAGTGGTTCCCGGACAAGCGCGGCCTGATCACGGGACTCGCCGTCGGCGGGTTCGGGTTCGGCGCCGTACTCACCTCTCCGGTCGCGCAGCGGCTGATCGACAGCGAGCCGAACCAGCCGACCCGAGCGTTCCTGCCTCTGGGCATCGCCTACCTGATCATGTCCGTGATCGGCTCCTTCTTCTTCCGCAATCCGCCCGAGGGTTACACGGTGCCCGGCTGGCAGCCCGCGACCGAAGGACGCGTCGTGGGCACTGGCCGCGATTACACGCCGGGTGAGGCGCTGCGGACCCCGCAGTGGTACCTGCTCATGCTGATCCTGGCGCTCAACACCGCGGCCGGTATCTCGCTCATCTCGCAGGCCGCCGCCTCCGCCACCGACATCGCGGGCTACACCGCCGGCGCGGCTGCGGGCGCGGTCGCGATCTTCGCGCTGTTCAACGGCGCCGGCCGCATCGTGTGGGCTGCGCTGTCCGACAAGACCGGCCGCATGGTCGCCTTCGGCCTCATGCTGGGTCTGCAGGCGGTCTGCTTCCTGCTCCTGCCGCACGCCCACAGCGCCGGTCTGTTCTTCGTGCTCGGCGCGATCATCTACCTCTGCTACGGCGGCGGGTTCGGCACGATGCCGGCGACGGCGGGCGACTACTTCGGCGTCAAGAACGCCGGCGCGATCTACGGCGCCATGATCGTCGCCTGGAGCATCGGCGGGGTCGTCGGGCCGCAGATCGCCGCCACGCTCATCGGCAGCGACAAGAACTACGTGCTGGCGTACACGACCATCGGGGTCATCGCCTTCCTCGCGCTGATCCTGCCGGCCGTGACGAAGCTGCCCCGGACGCGGCAGAGCGCCACCGATGGCCGGCTGGCCCAGGAGCCTGCGCACTAGAGTCGCAGTCGCCGTTCAGACCATCGCACGCCGAGAGGAGCAGCGCCCATGCGACCCGTTCGCCGGGTCGGGCGCCCCCGCCTCCCGCACCTGCATCACGCGCACCGCCACCTGACCCGGGGTGCCCTGGCACTCGCGGTCCTGGGTGCCGGACTGGCGGCCTTCCTCGCGGTCGGGTCCATGCAGTCGGCCGGGTCCGCCACCACCGCCAAGCCCTCACCCGCCTCGTTGCCGGTCACCGCCGTGCCCTCCGGTTCGCCGGCACCTGCGCGGCCGGTGCCGCTGCCGTCTCTGCCGGCACTACCCGCGCTGGTGCCCGCCACCATCCTGGTGACGGGAACCGGCCCGCTGCCCGAGGCCACGGTGCGCCGGCTCGTCGCGATCACGGGTGCGAAGGCCAGCCTGCGGGTGGCCATCGGCGACGTCGCCCTCGGCCAGGGCCGCACCCGCGCGCTGGCCGCCGATCCCCGCCTCATCCGGATCTGGACGCCGCGGCCGACGGCGTCCGTCACCGGCGTCTGGCAGCGCGCCGCGATCGGGGAGGCCGTCGTGGCGCACGCCGTGGCCAAGGCCGACGCGGTCCCGCTCGGTGGGACGGTCCGGGTCCAGCGCTCCGCGACGTCACTGCCGCTGCGCGTGGGGGCCCTGGCCACGACGCAGCTGCCCGGCGTCGGGGTCGTGCTCGACCGGCCCGTCGGGCAGCAGCTCGGGCTCGTCGACGACACCGGGCTGCTCCTGTCCGTGCCCGGCCGCGACCCGGCCGTCGTGGCCGCGCTCGCGTCGCACGAACTCGGCGCCACCGCGAGGGTCGAGGCGGTGCTCTCGTCGAGCGCCCCCAGGGGCAGCTGGGTGCCGCCGGTGATCGGACGGGTCAGTTCCGGTTTCGGCAACCGCATCAACCCGTTCAGCCACGCCCTGCAGTTCCACGAGGGCATCGACATCGGGGCGCCGATCGGCACGCCGGTCTATGCGATGACCGGCGGCCAGGTGCTGTACGCCGGACCGGCGTCCGGCTACGGCAACGAGATCGTGCTGTCGCATGCCGGCGGCGTCACCACCGTCTACGGGCACGTCTCGCAGATCCTCGTCATGTCCGGCCCGGTGCGGGTGGGGCAGGTCATCGCGCTGGTGGGCAACGAGGGCGAGAGCACCGGCCCGCACCTGCATGCCGAGGTCCACGTGCAGGACGTTCCGGTCGACCCCGTGCGCTGGCTGATGAGCCACGGCGTCAAGGTGCAGCCCTAACGGACCTCGAGCGCCGCCTCGCGACGTTCGACGATCTCGCCCACGACCGGTGCGCCGGGAATCTCGCCGGCGACGAGCAGACCGCCGCTGGTCTGCGCATCGGCGAGCATCAGCAGCTCGTCCTCGCCGGCGCTCGTGGCCAGGTGCGGGGCGACCCATTCGAGGTTGCGCCGGGTCCCTCCGCTCACGTAGCCGTCGCGCAGTGCCTCCCGGGCGCCCTCCAGGTAGGGGACCGCGGCCGCGTCGATGACCGCGGTCACGCCGCTGGCCCGGGCCATCTTGTAGAGGTGGCCGAGCAGGCCGAACCCGGTGACGTCGGTGGCCGCGGTCGCCCCCGCCGCCACGGCCGCCTCGCTGGCCGCCCGGTTGAGCCGCACCATGCAGTCGACGGCGTGCGGGAAGACCTCGCCCGTCGCCTTGTGCCGGTTGTTGAGCATGCCGACCCCGAGCGGCTTGGTGAGGCTGATCGGCGTCCCGGGCTTCGCCGCGTCGTTGCGCAGCAGCCGCTGCGGGTCGACCAGCCCGGTGACGGCCATCCCGTACTTCGGCTCCGGGTCGTCGATGCTGTGGCCGCCGGCGACGGGGCAGCCGGCCTCCCGCGCCACGTCGAAGCCGCCGCGCAGCACCTCGCGCAGCAACTCCTTCGGCAGCACGTCGCGGGGCCAGCCCACCAGGTTGACGGCCACGATCGGCCGGCCCCCCATGGCGTAGACGTCGGACAGCGCGTTGGCAGCGGCGATGCGGCCCCAGTCGTACGCGTCGTCGACCACGGGCGTGAAGAAGTCGGCCGTCGCCACCGCCGCGGTGTGGTCGTCGATGCGGACCACCGCAGCGTCGTCGCCGTCGTCGAGGCCGACCAGCAGGTCCGCGCTGTGCATCCCGGTCAGGCCGCGCACGACCTCCTCGAGTTCACCCGGAGGGATCTTGCAGGCGCACCCGCCCCCGTGCGCGTACTGGGTCAGGCGGTACTCGACGGTGGTCATGACCCGACGTTACGGCCGGGCCGCCACGCGGGCATCCGGCGGGGGCTTGCCGTCGGCACGGGCAGGCAGCACGCTGCGCCCATGCCGACCGTCCTGTCCCCGCTGCGCCGGGCCGTCCGGGTCGCCGGGTCGGCGGAGGCCGTCGCCTGCGGTGACGTGCGGCTGTCGTACGACGAGACCTGGGAGCGCTGCCGGCGCCTGGTCGGCGGCCTGCGGGCGTTGGGCCTGCGGCCCGGTGACCGGGTCGGGATCGTGGGGCCGAACTGCCACCGCTACCTGGAGATCTACCAGGCGGTGCCTGGCGCCGGCTTCGTGCTCGTGCCCGTGAACGCACGACACACGGCAGCCGAGTTGCGGTACGCCCTGACCGACGCAGGTGTGCGGCTGCTGTTCACCTCGCTGCCCGCCGCCGACCTGGGCGTCGAGTCCGTCGTGGACCTCGGGGACGGTTACGAGCGGCTGCTGGCCGGCGCCGAGCCGGTGGAGCCGCCGGATGACCTCGACGAGGACGACCTCGCCGGGCTCTTCTACACAGGCGGGACGACGGGTGCGGCCAAAGGCGTCATGCTCACGCACCGCAACCTTGTCGCCAACGCGATGCACATCCAGGCGTTCTGGCCGTTCCGGCCCGCGACCCGCTGGCTGGCGGCCGCCCCGATGTTCCATGCCGCCGGTTCGTTCGCCGTCCTCGCCACGGTCTGGCACGGCGGCGCACACGTGGTGCTCCCGGCCTTCCATCCGGCGGACGTGCTTGACCTGGTCGCGCGGGAGCGGGTGACGGACACCCTCGTCGTACCGACCATGCTGGCTGCGCTGGCAGACGAGCAGCTGGCGCGACCGCGGGACGTGTCGACATGGACGCGGATCGGCCACGGCGGTGCGCCCTGTGCGACGGAGACGGCACGCCGGGCGCACGCGGCGTTCCCGCAGGCCGAGCTGATCCATCTCTACGGGGCCACCGAGACCGCGCCGATCGCCACCGCCCTGCTGCACGAGGAGGCGTATCTCGACGCGCCGCAGGCCGGCTCCTGCGGACAGGCGGTCGTCGGTGTGGACGTCGCGGTCAGGGCGCCGACCGGGGCGGCGGCCGCGGAGGGAGAGATCGGCGAGGTGCTGGTGCGCGGCCCCAACGTCATGGCGGGGTACTGGAACAAGGCGGCCGAGACCGCCGCTGCCCTGGACGGCGGTTGGTACCGCACCGGCGATCTGGGTTACCAGGACGACGGGGGGTTCCTGTATCTCGTCGACCGGGCCAAGGACATGATCGTGACCGGTGGCGAGAACGTCTACAGCACGGAGGTCGAGGAAGTGCTCTACCGGCATCCCGCCGTCTTGGAGGCCGCGGTGTTCGGCGTCCCGGACCCGGTGTGGGGTGAGGCGGTGCACGCCGTCGTCGTACCGCGGAGCGCCGTGACCGCCGAGGAGTTGCTCGCCCACTGCCGGGCGAGCCTGGCCGGGTACAAGCTGCCCAAGGCGGTGGACCTCCGCGGCCAGCCGCTGCCGAAGTCCGGTGCGGGCAAGCTGCTCAAGCGGGAGCTGCGCGAGCCGTTCTGGGCCGGCAGCGCCGACCGCGCCGACCGCGTCGGCGGCGGCTGAGCACTGGTGACGCAGATCGTCCACACACGGGGGAGCCGGGCGCCCCGGCCGGCCCTGGTAGCCGGCGGCGTCCCTTGGGACGTCGTACTGCGTTCCTGGGTGGCCAGCCGGGTGATCGTGCTGCTCGCGCTTGTCACATCGACGCTGCTACCCGCGGCCAGGAACCCGAGCCACAGCCACCAAGGCCTGCTGGGCTGGGACGCGGCCTGGTACCTGCGGATCGCCGCGCACGGGTACGGCGACGCCGCGGGGGAATCGATCCGCTTCTTCCCGCTGCTGCCGTTGCTGGGGCGTGGCCTGGCCTGGCCGCTGGGTGGGTCGTACGGCGTCGCGCTGCTCGCGCTGGCGAACCTCGCCGCGTTGCCCGCCGCGATCCTGATCCACCGGCTCGCCCTGCGCGAGGGGCTGGGCCGGGTGACGGCGGACCGGGCGGTCTGGGCATTCGCCCTGGCTCCGGCGGCCTTCGTCATGGTCATGGGGTATACCGAGCCCCTGTACGTCGCCCTCGTGGCCGGGCTCCTGCTGGCGCTGCGGGACCGCCGCTGGCTGATCGCCGCTGTCCTCGGTGGTGTCGCGGGGGGGCTGCGGCCTACGGGCGTGGTCCTCGGCGTCGTCGTGCTCGTCGAGGCGCTGCAGGGTCTGCGGTCCGTGAAGCTGCCGGAGCTGAGCGCGCGGGCGGTCGCGGTGGTCGCGCCGGCGGCCGGCCTGGCTGCCTACCTGTTGTGGGTGGGCCACCGCTTCGGGGACGCCTTGCTCCCCGTTCACGTGCAGCAACAGCAGGGTCACCGGGGAGGCCTGCTGGTCGACCCGCTGCCCGGCATCGTCAAGGGTTTGGCCGCACTGGCCCACGGGCGCCTCGCCGGCCCGGGTCTGCACCTGCTCGCCGTCGCCGTTGCACTCGCCCTGTTCGCCGTGGTGGCGCGCCGGCTCCCGCGCTCACACGCGCTGCTGGTGGCCGTCACGCTGCTGCTGGCGCTGACGGCCAACCGGATGATGTCGTTCGAGCGTTACGCGGCGAGTGCTGTGCCGCTGCTGCTCGCCGCGGCGATGGTGGTGACGGGGCGGATCCCTGCACGGGTCGCGGGTCTCCTGGCGGCTCTGGTTTTGTTCTGCTGCGCGCTGCTGGCCTTTCTCGGCTGGTATGTGCCGTGAACCGAAAGTAGGACTCGCAGCTCGGTCACAGAAAGCTGCCAGACACTTGACAGACGTCTCACAGGTGGTGACCCTGGCAACGAGGCCGCATCATCGCGAATCTGATACCGATGGCTACCGGCTAACTACGGTCTGAAAAGCCCCCCAAAGTCAATTAGCGCCGCCTACAGCGGTGGGCTCATTTGGTTGTGGCAAAAGCAGTAGTTCGCGTGGGTCAAGGATGCGACCGTGTTTCGTGCGGGTCGCCACAAGGGCGTTGCCGCTCTACCGGCGCCGTTCCCAAGGGTGCCCGATAGCGACGAGGCCGCCGGTGAACACGTCGGTCCTCCGGCGGGTAATTTTTCTGTGCCATCGGGCCACCGCAGCGCCGCATTCCCCATGTTCCGAGAAGGAGAGCGATGAGCTTCAAGTCCTTTAGTTGGCACGACCACAGCAACGACGACCGCGACCACCGCGACCGCGACCGTGACCACCGCGGCCGCCGCGACCGCGACGACCGCGACCACCGCGACCGCGACCGCGACCACCGCGACCGCGACTGGCGCTAGACGTGTGACCGTCTGACCGTCTGACGTCAGCGGGCCGGGACGCGGGTGGGCACTGGTTGCGGTGCCCATCCGCGCCGCGTCCTGCCCCCGTTCCGGAGGCCTCGTGTGTGCTGCTGGTGACGGAACCGGGCCGCCGGCCGCGCGGCGGGTGCGGCCGGGCCAGTTGCGGCAGATCATCCGCCGGTTCTGGCCGTTCGCGGCCCCGCGGAAGCTCTGGTTCCTGCCTGTGTTGCTGCTGGCGGCGCTCGGGCCGGCCATCCAGACCGCCCAGATCTACCTGTTCGCGGTGCTCGTCGACGACGTCCTGATACCGCGGCATTTTGCCGCGTTCCCGCGCATCGCGGCGTTGTTCGTCGCACTGACGGTCGTGGAGAGCCTGCTGTCCGGGGCGGAGACGGTCCTGGGCACCTGGCTCGGCGAGCGGTTCCTGATCGATCTGCGGGTGCACGTACTGCGGCACCTGCAGACGTTGTCCCAGGAGTTCTTCGCCCGCAGCCGGATGGGCGATCTGCTGGCGCGGATGTCGGGTGACATCTCTGCCATCGAGGGTTTCCTGGTGTCCGGGACGACGGACTTGGTCAACGACGTGCTGCGGCTGGTGTTCTTCCTGACCGCGTTGTTCTGGTTGCAGTGGCAGTTGGCGTTGGTGGCTCTGTTCGTGTCGCCGTTGTTCTGGTTGGCGGCCCGCTTCTTCTCCACCCGGCTGCAGACGGTGTCGCGGGAACGGCAGCGACTGTCCGGGACGATCAGCAGTGCGGTGGAGCAGATCCTGACCAACCTGCCGCTGGTGCAGGCCTATGGCCAGGGCGAGCGGGAGCTGGCCCGGTTCCGCGGGCAGGCCGAGGACAAGTACCGGACCGAGATGCGTGCGGCCCGGTTGCGCTCGTTGTACGCGCCGACCGTCGACCTGATCGAGATGGCCGGCGTGCTGACCGTGCTGGGGTTCGGGGCCTGGCTGCTGTCCCGCAACCAGCTGTCGGTCGGGGCGCTGCTTGCCTTCCTGACGTACCTGACCAGCCTTTACAGTCCGATCCGCGGTCTCGGGGGCCTGGTCAACTCCGCCTACACCGCCTCGGCCGGCGCCGAAAGGGTCATCGAGGTCCTCGACGAGAAGTCCACCGTGTCCGACGCGCCGCACGCGCTGGACCTCAGCGTCGCTCCCGTCCCGGTTCGCTTCCAAGCCGTGAGCTACAGCTACCCCGACGCCGACCGACCGGCTCTGCACGACCTGACGTTCACCGTCGAACCGGGCCAGCTGCTGGCGCTGGTCGGCGAGAGCGGCGCCGGCAAGTCCACCGTCGGCCGGTTGCTGCTGCGATTCTGTGACCCCACCGGCGGTCGGGTGCTCCTGGGCGACCACGACACCCGGGACCTCACTCTGGCCAACCTGCGCCGGCATGTCACCGTGTTGCTCCAGGACACCCTGGTCCTCGAGGGGACCGTCCGCGACAACATCGCCTACGGCCGGCCCGACGCGCCCGACGAGCAGGTGATCGCCGCGGCCGTCGACGCCGATGCCGACGCGTTCATCAGCCGGCTCCCCGAGGGTTACCAGACGCGCCTGGGCGAACGCGGCACCCGGCTGTCCGGCGGGCAACGCCAGCGCATCGCCATCGCCCGCGCCATGCTCCGCGACAGCCCCGTCCTGCTCCTCGACGAGCCGACCACCGGCCTGGACCCGCACGCTGCCGACCGCATCCTCGGACCGCTCCACCGGTTGATGGCCGGCCGCGCGACCATCGTGATCAGCCACAGCCTGCTCACCGCCCGGGAGGCCACCCAGATCCTCGTCCTGGAGCACGGGCACGTCACCGAACACGGCCGTCACGACCAACTCCTGCGCGACGACGGGCCTTACGCCAAGCTCTGGCACGCAGCAGGACTCACCGCGACCCCGAACACGCGCCCGGCTGCACCCCGCAGCCCGACGCGGGTCCGTGTCGACCGCTAGCTGAACTTCTCCGTTATCGCGGCTTGATCTCGTTACCGGCCTCATACCCCAGGACGGCTTCCTCCGGCTTGTACTTGATCGTCCGGTCGGATTTCAGGGTCGAGTTCCAAGGAGCGACGGCAGCGGTGTCGGTGCTGAAGAGGCCGCCATTGCTTGTCACCGAGTTGCACAGGATGCGAACCTCGTTGAGAGCGTTGCCGTCCTTGCCCTTGATGGTCCTGCTTCTGTGCAGGAAATAGCTGCCCAGCGTGAAGACCAGGTTGTTGAAGAAAGCCGGCTCGAACGATGCGAGTGCGTCACCCGGGTTCCACCGCGGCCCGCAGTTCTTGGTAGCCAGCCACCCGGGAATCCGTTCGGGCGCGGCACCGCTCGATCTAATCCTCGGGATAGCTGCTCATGGAGAGCATGGTTGCCTCTGCTTCGGTTCTAGGCGGACTGAAGGAGCCCGATGACGTTGCCGTCGGCGTCTGTCACCGAGGCCATCAGCCTGCCACCGACGTCGCTGACCGCCTGCTGTTCGGTAGCGCCGGCGGCGAGGGGCTGCGCGAGGCTGTCCTTGATGCCCTCGCCAGCAGGTCACGGGCCCGGTCATCCTTTGCCGTGGCCGTTCGGGGGCCCAGGCCGACTTTCCTGGCGCTGCTCGATCCGGGCGTCCTGCCGCGAACCGACGATGCGATGTGCAGATGGGCGCGGCGGAGGAGGTCCTCGCAGCATCGGCCGTCGCCGAGACCTTCTCCGGGCGGGCCCGTGTCGCGCAGCCTGTTCTCGTCGACGACGAGCCCGCTCCTGGCTCGACGTCTGACGCGTCTGCCCGCCGGTGAGGCCGGGCGACCGGGGAGACGTACGCGTTCCTGGTGGTCGCCCCAGTCTTCGAAAGCGTGTGCCCCGATGTTGCGCAGTGATGCGAAGGCGCAGGTAGCAGACCTGCCAAAGTGCAAAGTGCAAAGTGCCGGGGGCCGTTGACGTTGCGTCGTGGTGAAGGGGTTCCCCGGTCGCGCCGCCTGGGTCGCAGGAGGTTGACAGACTCTTGACAGATGCCTCACAGGTGGCCAACGTAGTCAACGCGGTTCGCATCTCCGCAAACCGGGGACTGTTAGCAACCGGGCAGCTACGGCCCGAAAAGCAC